>JALYUB010000014.1 GCA_030853945.1 Chloroflexota bacterium | reverse complement strand
CCGTGATCGCAGGACGAGGAGCCGGCTGGACCGAACGTTGCCGTGGCGGCCGATCGCGTCGAAGTCCGCCTTGCGACGAAGCATTTCCAGGGACGGCACCTCGGGGTTCTCGGCGCCCTCAGGCGCTCAGCTTCTCGCGCCCCTTCGCCCGGCGACGGGCAAGCACCCGGCGACCACCCTTCGAAGCCATGCGAGCTCGGAAGCCGTGTTCCCGCTTCCGTGCGCGCTTCTTGGGCTGGTAGGTCCTTTTCATGGGCGGGTGCCTGTCCTCGTTCAGCGCTGGCGAATCGGGTCCGATAACACACGAACGGCTGGCGTTTTCGCCAGCCTCACGCGATGGCCAATCTACTCGGCCCGTCTCGCTCTGCCCGGCGATTCTACCGATGGGCCGGCGGGGGTGTCAAACCTCGCGCCGTCCGCCAGGGGCAACTTGAACGAATCCATTGCCCGTCCCGAAAGGGTGCTGGTACACTACCGCGACCCCCGAGGCCCGATGCCCATCTGACCGGGTCCCGTGCGCCCCGAGGGAGTCCTCGACAGGTGCCGGAACGCCACGGCTAGATCGGTTGGGAGTGGGCTATCGATGGATGCGAAGCAGGTCTGGCGTGCCGTCCTGGGTGAGCTGCAGGTGTCTCTCTCGCCCGCCAATTTCGAGACCTGGCTGAAGGACACGTCGCTCGTCGACCTCGACGAGAACCGCTATCGCATCGCCGCTCCCAATGGCTTCGCACGGGACTGGCTGGACAACCGATACCGCACCCTGATCAGCCAGACGCTGGCCCGCGTGGTCGGTGGATCGGTCCAGGTGGAGTTCGTCGTCGCCGATGCTCCCGGACCGGTGCCCGCCCAGGCCGACGACGAGACGCTGTCGCTGCCGCCCGCCTCCGCTGGCGGCAACACCGTCAACCTGAACGCTCGCTACGCCTTCAGCAACTTCATCGTCGGGAGTGCCAACCGGCTGGCGCACGCCGCGGCCCTCTCTGTCGCCGAGCGGCCGGGGCACGCCTACAACCCGCTCTTCCTGTACGGCGGCGTGGGACTGGGCAAGACGCACCTCATGCACGCCATCGGCAACGCGGTGTCGGTCAAGTTCCCACGCAAGCGGATCCTGTACGCGACCAGCGAGAAGTTCACGAACGATTTCATCAACTCGATCCGCGAGCAGAAGATGGAGGACTTCCGCAACCGGTACCGCCGCATCGATGTCCTGCTGATCGACGACATCCAGTTCATCGCCGAACGAGAGCGAACCCAGGAAGAGTTCTTCCACACCTTCAACACGATTCACGAGGCCGGCAAGCAGATCGTCCTGTCCAGCGATCGTCCGCCGAAGGCCATCACAACGCTCGAGGAGCGACTGCGCTCGCGGTTCGAGTGGGGCCTGATCGCCGACCTGACGCCTCCCGACCTCGAGACCCGGATCGCGATCCTGCGCAGCAAGGCCGAGGACCAGCTGAACCTGATTCCGGCCGAGGTGATCGAGTTCATTGCGCGCAAGGTTGTGAGCAACGTCCGCGAGCTGGAGGGGGCGCTGAACCGGGTCGTCGCATACGCCTCGATGTCCGGCATGCCGATCAACAACGAGCTGGCCAGCGCGGTCCTCTCGAACGTCATGTACAACCCCAAGAAGCGCTCGATCACGCCGCAGAAGATCGTGCGCGCGGTGGCGGACTACTACGGCGTCAACCTCGATCAGCTGCGCTCGTCGAAGCGCGACAAGGCGATCGTGGTGCCGCGCCAGATCGCGATGTACCTGATCCGCGAGGAGACCGATATCTCCCTGCTGCGGATCGGTGCGGAGCTCGGCGGACGCGACCATTCGACGGTCCTGCACGCCTATGACAAGATCGCTCGGGAGCTCGCCGAGAACGACGAGATGCGCCGGGAGGTGAGCGCCGTCCGGGAGATGATCTACTCCGAGTGATGCAGCGGCAGCAGGGCGTGGAGAACATGCCCGATCAGGTTGAGAACCGGAGGTCGGGGTGGAGCGGCCGGCCGGCTCGGACGACGCGAGGTGGCAGGTTCTCCACGAACTGGCCGGGGGCACCCCACAGCGAAACATCGTGGCGGGCGCGTTTCTCCACCGACCGGTCGGACTTATGGGCAGGAGGTCGAGCGGGGACGAGCGTGGCAATCCACACCGTCCACACGCCTACGAGAGACGACGGCGTATGGGTATTCTTGGGTTGGTTTCATAGAGTGATCAGAAAACCCGTGGAGAACTCAAAGCGGGCAGTGAGGTCCGGATGAACGTATCGGTCATGCAGGAGCACCTGGCGCGCGGCCTGGGGGTGGTGGGTCGAGCGGTCAGCAGCCGGGCCACGCTGCCGGTCCTGGCGAATGTCCTTCTCAAGACCGAGAACGCGGGCCTGAAGCTGACTGCCACGAATCTCGAGATCGGCATCAACTGCTGGGTTCCGGGCAAGGTCACCGACGAGGGGGAGATCACCGTGCCAGCCAAGCTCCTGACGGAGCTGGTCACGTCGCTGCCGAACCAGCGGATCGACCTGCAGTTCTCGCCGAAGGACAGGAGCCTGAAGGTCAGCTGCGGCGGGAGTCGGTCGTCGATCAAGGGAATCGAGGCCGACGAATTTCCGGTGGTGGCCGCGATCGGCGATACGCCGATCAGCAGCGCCGACTCACGCGTCCTGCGCGAAGCGCTGGGAGAGGTCGTCTTCGCGGCCGCCAGCGACGAGAGCCGCCCGATCCTGACCGGTGTGTTGACTCGCCTGGCCGGCGACCGGATGACGCTGGCCGCCGCCGACAACTACCGCATCGCGGTGCGCAGCCTGACGCTGGCCAAGGCGGTGACTCCGGAGATCGTCATCGTCGTGCCTGCCCGATCGTATGCCGAGCTGGTGCGGATCATGCCCGACGCCGAGGAGTCGATCGAGATCACCGTCACGCCCAACAAGAGCCAGGTCCTGTTCCACGTGAATGGCATCGACCTCGTGAGCAGGCTGATCGAGGGCCAGTTCCCCAACTACGAGCCGGTGATCCCGACGGGGCATACGAGCCGTGCCGTGCTTGACCGCGAGGCCTTTCTGGCGGGCGCTCGTCGGGCCAGCATTTTCGCTCGCGACAGCGCCAACATCGTGAAGATCGAGATTGGTGGCGAGGCGGCCGAGGGAGTCTCGATCACCGCACACGCCGCGGACGTCGGGGACGCAGCCGACGCCCTGGAGGCCGCGGTCGAGGGCCAGCCGACGAGCATCGCCTTCAACGCCCGCTACCTGATCGATGTGCTGAGCAACCTCGGCTCCGACGAGGCAGCCCTCGAGCTGTCCGGGCCGCTTGCGCCCGGAGTCATCCGCGGGGTCGGCAAGGACGACTACGTGCACGTCATCATGCCCGTCCGGACCGCATCGTAGGAGCGGACCGATGACGGGGCGCCGGATGGCCGACGCGCCCGCGAGCGGAGCAATCCGGTGCGCCTGACCCGACTGACGCTCGAGGACTTCCGCAGCTACGCCACTGCCGAGCTGCACCCGGAGCCCGGGTTGACGATCGTGGCGGGGCCGAATGGCGCCGGCAAGACGAACCTGCTGGAGGCGATCTTCGTCGCCGTGACCGGCAGGTCGCATCGGGCCGGATCGGACGCCGAGATGGTTCGGCAGGGTCGACCGTACGCCCGTGTGCGCCTCGATCTCGCGAATCCGGACGGCGCCGGCATGGCCCATGTGGAGCTGCTGCTGCCCGCAGAGGACGCCCCGGCCGAGGTTCGAAAGCGTGTCACCGTCAACGGATTGGCGCGGCGCGCACCCTCGGTCGGAGATACGGTGCGGGTCGTCCTGTTCCGGCCCGAGGAGATGCTGCTGCTGGTCGGCGCACCATCCGAGCGTCGCCGCTTCCTGGACGCCATCCTGGCGCAGCGCCACCGCATCGCGGCCCGAGACCTGGCCGAGCTGGGTCGCATCCTCGCGCAGCGAAACGCGCTGCTGCGCGCGATCCGCCGCGAGGAGGGGACGGCCGAGCATCTCGTCTTCTGGGACGAGCAGCTCGCGCAGGTCGGGGCGCGGGTCATGGGTGCGCGGCTCGCCCTGGTTGCCGAGCTGTCGGAGCGGATCCCGGAGCTCCACGACGCGGTCGCGCCGGCGGTCGAGCAGGGGGAGCAGGTGCGACTCTCGTACGCCGATACGCTGAAGGACGCCTGGCCGGAGCGACCGTCGGTCGCCGCTGCGCCCCCACCGCTCGAGGAGCTTGTCGAGGCGTATCGGCGCCGGATCGTCCAGGTGCGCGAGAAGGAGCTCTGGAACGGTGTCTCGCTGGTCGGGCCGCATCGCGACGACCTGCGGGTCGAGCTCGCAGGCCGCGAGGTCGCGACGCATGCCAGCCGAGGGCAGCAGCGGACGATCATCCTGGCATTGAAGCTGGCGGAGACCGATCTGCTGGGGGCCGATGGCGCCCCGACCCCGATCGTCCTGCTGGACGACGTCTTCTCCGAGCTCGACGCCGAGCGCTCGGAGCGCTCGCTCTCGCTCCTGCTGGCACGCGGCCAGGTGCTGGTCACGATGGCGGACCTGTCGTCGCTCCCCGCCGGGCGACGGGGCGTGACCATCTGGGAGGTCGGCGAAGGACGACTCTCCCAGGCGCCGAGGGTCGCATGAGCCGTACCGAGGAGGCGGCCAGCGCGGTCCAACGGGCACTGCTCCAATGTGTCGGCCCGGGCGCCGCGGAGCAGATCGCCCTGGCGCAGGTTCGCCTGGCCTGGCAGGAGGCCGTCGCAGCCGCGGGGCTCGACCGGGGCGGCATGTCGTCGAGGGTGATCGGCGTGAGCGCCGGCACTGCCCAGGTGGAGGCCTCGGAGCCGATCCTGGCACAGGAGCTGACCCTGCGGGCCGAGGCCCTGGCGCACGTCGCCAACCAGCGGATGAATGGGCGGCCCGGGGCCAGCATCGTCATCCGCCGGGTGACTGTGGCAGTCGCTCGTTCGGGGGGTCGCCGCTCCCTATAATCGGGCACGACGCCGTCCCTCGCTCGAGCCCGCCGGATTCCGATGAGCAACCGCCTGGCCACCCGTATCGGTCTGCTGCCCGGCGAGGAGCGCGCCCCCGACGCACTGGATCTCGTTCGTTTCCGCCAGCCGACATCCGGCGCGGAGGTGCGAACCAAGGGAAGCCTGTTCCTGCTCGCCCAGGTCACTGGTGGCGATGCAGCGCTGGGGCGAGCTGCCGGGGAGGCGCTCGAGGCGATCGAGCGCGACTACTACTACGACCTATCGGCCGGCGCCGCGGGGTCGATCACCAAGGCGCTCACCGGGGCCAACCGCCTCCTGTACCACCAGCGAGCGCGCCTCGGAGTCGGCAAGCGCGGCGGCGTCAGCGTGGTCGGCCTCGTCATCCGCGGTCGCGAGGGACACCTCGCCAAGCTCGGTCCGGCCTCGGCCGTGATCGTCCGGCAGGGACGCATGTTCGAGCTGCCTCCGCCGCCTTCCGTCGAGAAGGAGGACCCACGCGTCCGTGAAAGGCGCGTGGCCGATTCACTCGGAGAGGCGCTCGAGATCCAGCCCTACACCTGGCAGGGCGAGCTGGCGGCCGGCGATCGACTGGCGCTCCTGTCGCGCAACCTTGCGCAGGTGGTTGGGGTGGACGAGGTGCAGCGCGCACTCGCCACGCTCCGTCCTGCTGCCGCCGCCGAACACCTGCACCAACTCTTCCTGATCCGCGGAGGGAGCGGATCTGACGGGCTGCTGGCGATCGAGCTCGTCGAGCTGGCCGCGACGGCCGCCTCGCATCAGCTCGAGCCGGTCCATCCGCACGAGGAGCTCGCAGGCCTGCCCGACCGCAGTCCGGTGCCCCTGGCCGATGCGATCGGACAGCTCCTGCATCGGTGCGGCGATGCGATCGACGCGGCACAGGCCGCCGTCGCTCGCGGCCTGCTGATCGGCGTCAACATGCTCCTGGCATTCGTGCCTCGTCGGCGTGCGCGCTACCCGACCAGCATCCCGCGCACCGCCCTGCGCGAGGAGAGCCGGCGACGCCGCCTCGGGCTGGTGGGGATCGTGGCGGTGGCCGCCCTGCTGGCGGCGGGGGCCAGCGTGGCCAGCCTGCCGAACCCCCGCCCCACCGACGCCATCCTGCGTGCTTCGATCGCGCGGACCGCCATCGGCGATGCGCTGGGGCTGCTCACGACCGTGGAGGAGCGCGTCGACGGACGCGACCTCGTCGACCGCGACCCCCGCCGCGCCGACCGACTGCTCGAGGAGTCGCTGGCCGCCGTCGAGAAAGCATCCGCCGCCGGCGTGTCGTCATCGTCGCTGGACCCTCTTCGATCCCGCATCGAGCGTGGCCTGGACGCCATCTTCGCGGTCGCCCGCATCCGGGACGTGACCACCGTGGCCGACCTGGCGACGGCCTTCACCGGCGTGGACCCGACCGACATGGTGCTGGCCAGCGATGGCTCGCTGTGGGTCGCCGAGGTGGGACGCGGACGCGTGATCCGCGTCGATCCTGCCACCGGCCAATCGACGGTCCTGTACCGGTCCGGGCAGGAGCTCGACGGCGCGATCGCGGGCGCGCCGTGGATGATCGCCACTGCCGCGACTGACGTGGTGCTGATCGATCGCGCTCGGCAGGCATGGCGCTTCGACCTCGGGGAACGGGTGCCGCATCGGCTCGGACTGCAGGGGCTCGCCACCGTCTCGCCCGACAGCCGGTTGTTCTCCGCGCTCCAGCATCGGCCGCCGCTGGAGATATTCAACCTGTACCTGGTCGACGCCGCGACCGGCGAGGTCCTCAAGTGGACCTCGGGCGACGTCATTCCGGTGCGCTACCCCAGTCCGCCTGCTCCCTTCCTGGTCAAGCGCCCCGACCTGGCTGCAGCGGACGCGCGCGACCTCATGGTCGACGCGAACCTGTGGCTGCTACACGCCAGCACGGTGACGCGCGTCAACTTCGGTACCCCGCTCTCCCAGGCGGAGTACTCGCTCGACCGGCCGCCGGATGCAGGCCTGCGTCCGACTCTCGACTATCGAACCATCGACAGCGCCACGATCGGCGATCGTGAGGTGATCTACGTCTACGACGCTGCCAACGCACGGATCCTCTCCTTCCAGCGGGCAGACGGCGCCTTCATCCGGCAGTGGCTCGCACCGGTGAGCGGCCCGACCGCTGGCCTGCTGGACTCCGTGCTGACGCTCAGCGTCGCCTCGGTCGCCGACGGACCGCCGGTCGCCTACCTGCTGACCCGGACCCGCGTCGTCCGCGTCGTCCTCGAGTAGCCTCATCTAGAATCGATCGGTGAGGCTGATCGAGATGGTGGTCGAGAGCGTGCGCGTGCACATGCTTTCGAGCCAGCACGTCGTGATCCTGAAGGAGTCCGACCGGGAGCGGTATCTGCCGATCTGGATCGGGCCGTCAGAGGCCAACGCCATCGCGATGCGCCTGCAGGGCCTCAACGCAGAGCGCCCGCTCACCCACGACCTGCTGGTCAGCATCGTGGCTGCCCTGCAATCGAGCATCAGCCGGGTGGTCGTCACGCACGTCACCGATGGGACATTCCATGCCCGGCTCTACCTGGAGATGGCCGATGGCGGAGAGGCCGAGATCGACTCCCGCACGAGCGACGCGATCGCCGTGGCGGTACGCACCGGCTCGACGATCTATGTCGACGAGCGCGTGCTCGACGAGGCCGGGGTCGAGCCCGACCGAGCCGAGCCGGGCGACGACCCGGATGAGAAGCTCGCCGTGTTCCGAGAGTTCGTGAACTCCCTGGACGTCGACATGGAAGGTGGCGAGAAGGGTCCCCCGACCGAGGAGCAGGGGGTCTGACGGCTCAGCCGCGCTGGCCCAGGACGTCCTCCCGGTTCGTCCAGAGATCCCAGCGCAGCCTGGCCAGGTCACGGAACGTTCGCAGGATCTTGCCGAAGCTGGCCCCCGTGTTGGTGCCGGCGGCCCGCGGGTAGTGGTTCACGCCGACCTGTGCGATCCGAACCCCGCGGGCTCGGAGCTTGATGAGCGTCTCGGCTGACAGAAACGGACCCTCTGCGTCCAGCCGCAGCCCATCGAACACCTCGCGCCGGAACAGCTTCATGGCGCAGTCGATATCACGGACGCGCAGGCCGAAGGCCACCGACACGATCGCGTTGTAGGTCTTGGCGATGAAGATGCGGTGGAATGGATCGCGTCGCTTGATGCGATAGCCGATCACCGCGTCGACCGGCTTGCGCTCATCGGCGAGGCGATCGAGGAGCCGCTCCATCTCTCGGAAGTCGAACTGCAGGTCGCCGTCCGAGAAGCAGATCAGCTCGCCGCGAGCGTTCTCGAAGCCGGCCTTCAGCGCGCCGCCGTAGCCTCGGTTCTGCTGATGGTGGACCCGTACTCGCGGATCGGCGGCGGCCAGCGAATCGGCGAGCTCCGGTGTGCGGTCGGTGGAGCCGTCGTCGATGGCCAGGACCTCGATCGAGGGGACCAGCGGACCGATCTCGGCAAGCGCCCGCTCGACGGTCCGCTCGATGTTCTCCTGCTCGTTGTAGGCAGGGAAAAAGAAGGTCAGCCGGGGTCTGCCCGACGTCTCCGGCTCGATCACGGGAGCTACCGTAACGCAACCGAGAGCCTCTCGGGGCCGTCCGGGAGCCGGATGTATACTCTCCGCCACCTTGCCATACGACTCACCCAGGCGCCGATGACGAGGTGCCGCCACCGATGACCCGCGACTCCGTCAGGGAGCGGGGCGCGAGGCCAATCGAACGCGGCCTGCCGCTCGATCCTGGGACCCTGATCGCCATCCTGATCATCGTCGGCCTGCTGCTGCGGGCCGTCGTGGCCGGCCTCTTTCTGCCGCTGAGCGGCTTCAAGATCGACGTCGGCGACTTCTCTGCCTGGGCGCAGCGTCTCGCCTCGGGCGGCCCCGGGCACTTCTACGCCCCGGACTACTTCGGGGACTATCCGCCAGGCTACATGTACGTCCTGTGGCTGCTGGGCTCGATCGGGGAGTGGCTAGGCCCTGTCATCGGTCTGGTGATCACCCCTGGCTTGGTGAAGGTGCCTGCGATCCTCGCCGATGCGGGGGTGGCCTGGCTGCTGTTCGCGTATGCCCGGCGGTTCGGAGATCGCTGGCTCGGATCCTGGAGCGGGGAGCGGCTCGGCCTGGTGGCGGCCACCATCTACCTCTTCAACCCCGGGACCATCTTCGACTCCGCGGTGTGGGGACAGGTCGACTCGGTTGGCACGCTGGTTGCGCTGGGGTCGCTGTACCTGCTTGCCCGCGGCTGGACCGAGGCCGCCGCGGTCGGGGCCGTGGTGGCTCTGCTGGTCAAGTACCAGTTCGGCTTTCTGCTGCCGATCGTGGCCATCGTCGCTGTCAAGCGCCACCTCCTCGGTCGGTCGTCCGATCCGCAGCACGACGGCCGAGCCGAACCGGTGCGCGCCCTCACCTCGCTCGCCGCGGGACTCGGCTCGCTGGTCATGCTGATCTTCCCGTTCGGGCTGAGCGTCTGGAATCCCGGGGCCTTGGGAGCCAGCCTGATCGGCAAGTTCATCCAGGCCGCGGATACCTACCAGGGCCTCACCATCAATGCCTTCAACCTGTGGCGCAACCCGTGGACCGGCCTGGGCGACACGCTGCAATGGGGCTGTGACGTCGCGCCACCCAAATGCGGCCCCGGCGGCGTCGCGCTGATGATCGGCAGCAGTCCGGTCACCTGGCAGCTGATCGGGACGATCCTGTTCGCCGCGGCCGTGCTGATCGCGCTGTGGCAGGTCGGCCGCCGCGACGACCCCGCTGGCCTCCTGGTCGGCGCCCTGGTGCTGGCCGTGGCCTTCTTCGCGCTCCCCACGCGGGTTCACGAGCGCTACCTCTTCCCGGCGCTGGGGCTGGCCGCGCTGCTCATTGCCCGGTCGTGGCGATGGGCGATCCTCTACCTCGTGCTGACGCTGTCGTTCTTCGCAAACGTCTACTGGGTCTACACCGCGGACTGGTCATTTGCCGGTCCGAGCGTCATGAACCCCGGAGCGCTCGGGAACCCGATGCCGCGTGACCCGCTGTTGGCCAGGTTCCTGTTCAACGACATCGGGATCTACGTGCTGTCGTTCATGATCGTGGCGGCCCTGGCCTGGCTGCTGGTCCAGGCGGCAGCCATGGCGCTCCGTCCGGAGGATGGGCAGGCCATCCTCGCCGTCCCCGGTGGCGGCGCGATGCTTGTGAGCGGCGGGTTCGAGGAGCCGCGCGAGCCAGTGGCGGAGAGCCCGGTGACTGCAACGCGCGCGCCGGAACCGCCCCGCCCGCCACGCCCTCCTCGCCGCTGGCGGCTGCCGGCCTGGGTCCGCCGCGACCCGACCGATCCGCTCAACGCCGAGCCGCCGCGGCGGCTGGACAGGCTCGACCTGCTCCTGCTGGTGGCCCTGGTCCTGATCGCCTTCTTCTTCAGGCTCTGGCGTCTCGAGCTGCCGCGGCACATGCATTTCGACGAGGTGTATCACGCCCGCTCCGCGACCGAGTGGCTTGCCGACTGGCAGGAGGGCTGGACGAGGGATACCTATGAATGGACGCACCCGCCGCTCGCGAAGTACCTGATCGCGGCCGGCATCGTGTTCGCCGATCCCAACAAGGTGACCGGGGGCACCGATCTCCCGGCCCCGGCCACGGCGATCGCCGTGGCAGCGCAGCGCACCGCCTCCTCGAGGCCCGCCTCGGTCGTCTTCACATCGGCCGGTGACAACGTGATCACCGCGCGAGAGGTGACCAGCGGCACGGTGGTATCCAGCTGGACCACCACCGGCGAGGTGGCGAGCCTGGCGTACGACGAGGATGGCAACCGGCTCCTGGTGGGAATGGCATCCACCGGCGCCGTCGCCGTCTACGACCTGACCGCGTTCCTCGGTCAGCTCGGCGAGCGCGGTCCGCCACCCGGGGTAGCGGAGATCGAGACCGGGCTGACGGCGGTGACCCAGATCGTGACTCCGCCCGGGCAGACGGTGATCCTGTTCGGCGGGCCGAGCGGCATCGCCGAGGTCGAGCGCCAGAGCTCCGCGACGTTGGCCACGTCGAAACTGGTGGCGAGCGGGATGGGCTATCTGCCCGCCGGCTCGGGCGACGGGGCAACAGCCGCGCGGGTGGTGGCGATCGACAAGGCGCGTGGCAGCCTGGTGGTCATGGATGCCGCCACGCTGCAACGATCCACCGCGGTCACCGGCACCGATGGTGAGATCCCGCTCGTGTCGCCGCCGACCGGGCCGCTGCTGGTCGAGGGCAGCGGCACGAGCCTGCAGTTCTGGGTCCCGGTCGGACCGCTGCCGGCCGACAAGGAGCACGGTCCCGTGGAGGGCGGGATCAGCGTCTTCGACGAGAGCGCCTCGCTGATCGACACGGTGCCGCTGCCGGGCAAGGCGGTGGCGATGGGCTGGCAGGAAGTCGCCGACATCGTCTACGTCGCGGGCCATGAGCACGGAAGCGGTGCGCCGGTGGTGTGGGCCGTCCAGCCTCTCGGGAACGGAGGCGTGCAGAGCGCTGGCTTCGCGACCTTCGACACCACGGTCCTGCCCGGCGATCCGCTGGCCATGGCGTTCGACATCTCCGACCACTCGCAGGGTGATGACCACGGACTGCTGCTGGTATCGACCGCCGCCGGCAATACGGGCCGGCTGATCACGATCGACGCGGGCAGCAACGCCTTCGCCTGGCGGCTGGCGGGGATCGTCTTCGGCGCGATCCTGGTCGCGATCATCTACCTGTTCGCCGCGACGCTCTTCTCCCGGCGACGGATCGCGGTCCTCGCGGCCCTGTTCGTCACGTTCGACGGCATGAGCTACACGATGAGCCGAATCGCCATGAACGACATCTACGTGGCGGTCTTCATCGTCGCCGCCTATGCGGTCTTCTGGCAGATCTGGTCGGGTCGGTGGGGCCGCAGCGCGTGGTGGGCGCTGCCGATGGTCGGGGTCTTGATCGGCCTGGCGGCAGCCACCAAGTGGGTGGGCTGGTATGCATTGATCGGCCTCTGGGTGCTGATCCTGGCGCGGTCACACTTCGGGCGGTTCGCGCTGGTGGCAGGCATCGGATTCCTGACCGTGGTGGCCGGCCTGGGCGCGCCATGGCCGTTCCTCGCGGTATGCATCGCGGCGCTGCTGCTCGCACTCCTCCTGGTCTGGCTGAAACCCGTGCGCCTCTCGCCATCGGATCTTCGTGCCCTGCCGCCGATCGGACTGGTTGGGGGCGGGATCGGCCTGGCCTTCGCGATCGGCTACTCGACGGTCCAGGGCCGCGAGCCGCGCAGCGCGGTCGAGTTCCTGTTCGCGTTCCTGGCGCGTGGCGCGCAGGCCGCCTGGCCGGCCTGGATCATGCTGGGGGCCGCGGCCGTGCTCATCGCGGCCCGCGCCTGGCGATCGTGGCGCGACCCGGCCAGCGACCGCCGGTGGTTCGAGCCGGGAGAAATGGCCGGCTTCGCCTGGCCATGGGTCGGAGCCTGCCTGCTGGTGCTGCCGCTGCTGGTCTACTTCCTGGCGTATATCCCCTACCTGCAGCTCGGGCACGCGATCGCCACCGTGAACCAGGGACCGGGATACGGATGGTCGCTCGACGAGCTGCAGTCCCAGATGTTCGGCTACCACTTCGGCCTGCAGGCGGGACATCCTGCCGCTTCGCCCTGGTGGAGCTGGCCGCTCGACCTGAAGCCGGTCTGGTTCTACAGCCACTCCTATGACGATCGCCTGCTGGCGGTCATCTACAACGGCGGCAACCCGATCCTGTTCTGGGCCGGCGTCCCGGCCGTTGCCTGGTGCGCGCTGCAGGCGTGGCGCCGTCGCTCGCTGGCGCTCGTCCTGGTGGTGTCGGCCTTCGTGTTCCAGTTCCTGCCCTGGACGCGGATCGAGCGCGCGACGTTCAGCTACCACTACTTCACCGCGGTCCTGTTCGCGATGATCGCGATCGCGTACGTGGTCGACGAGGGGTTGCGGGCCTGGGCGTACCGCTCGCTCGCCATCGCGTTCCTGATCGCGACGGTGATTGCGGGCCTGCTGGTCTTCCCGCTGGGCTCGGCACTGGCCATGCCCGACTGGTATGTGAACGCGGCTCGCGCGCTGGCGCCGTGGAACTATGCGTTCCAGTTCCCCAACCCCCCGCAGGGCGAGCGAGGACCGCTGATCAGCGCGGATGCCTTCAAGCTCGGGATCGGGGTTGCCGTCTCCCTGGGCGCGGCCGCCTTTGCTCTCTTTGGTCGCGACCTGCTCGGCGCTCGATTGTCCGCGCCTCGGTCAGCCGGGACGGCGCCTCATGGCGACCAGGACCAGGAGCACCCCCAGCGCGACGAGCCCGAAGAATCAGGATCCGCCACCTGAGTGTTGCCCCGCGCGACCCGGCAGCTGGGCGGACCATGTCGGCCGAGCAACCAACGGGCTCGAGGCTTGACATGGCGGGAAGCCGGGTCGTATCCTCCCGCGGCGGCCCCGACCTTGCCTCACCGATGTGTGGTGCCGCCCGGCGAAACCTCTCAGCGAGGACACGAATCCAGCCATGAGACTCCTGTGCAGCGCCCGAATCGAGCGCCCCGCGACGCCTCCGAACGGCGCCGACGGCGGGAGATCTGCGCCCCCCTCGAGCTGATGCCAAGGCGGCAGGGCCGCCCCAGCAACAAGCCACGAGCCGTGGGCCAGATCGGGTCCACGGTTTTTTGATGCTCGCTCACCGGCGAGGAGCAAGAGCCGCGGACCGCGCAGGACCCGCGGCTCTGCGCGCGAGTGGAGAGGTAACCCGAGCAAGGCAATGCTAGATCGAGACAGGGAACACGACATGACCAGCCTGCTGGAGGAATCGAAGATCGAGCCGATCCGTCGCGCGGCAACCGCGGCGGCGCCCTCGCGCACTCGCCGCGTCCTGTCCGACGATGGCGTCCCGGCCCTGCTCGTTGACCACGTCACAAAGCGGTTCCTGGTCGGGCGCAAGCGCAAGCCGGTGACGGCCGTGAACGACGTCACGATCCGGATCCGCAGGGGCGAGATCTACGGCGTGCTGGGTGCGAATGGCAGCGGCAAGTCGACCCTGATCCGGCTGGTGAGCACCCTGCTCACCCTCGATACCGGACGGGTCGAGGTGTTCGGCCACGACATCGAGCGCGAGGAGATGGCGGTCAAGCGCGTGATCAACCGGGTGAGCGTGGACGCGGCCTTCTTCAAGAAGCTCAGCCCGCACGAGAACCTGGCCTACGCCGCGCGCCTGTACGGGATGGATCCGAAGTCGGCACGTGCCGAGGCGATCGCCATCCTGGCCAGGCTCGGCATCGGCGAGAAACGGCTCAGCCGGCCGCTGGAGCAGATGAGCCGGGGAATGCAGCAGAAGGTCGCGATCGCGCGGGCCCTGCTGACGAGCCCGACGCTGCTGCTGCTCGACGAGCCCACGACCGGCCTCGATCCGCGGTCGAAGCTGGACGTGCAGACCTTCATCGAGGAGCTGCGCGATACGCACGACGCGACGATCGTGCTGACCACGCACGACCTGGCGGAGGCCGATCGGCTCTGCGACCGAATCGGGATCATCAACGATGGGCGGATCGTGGCCGAGGACACGCCCGAGGCGCTGAAGGCGATGGTGGCCGAGGTGCACGGCCAGGAGCCGACGATGGAGAGCGTCTTCATGACGTACACCGGGCGTTCCCTGGACGACGACCTGGGCGACAACGCGGACAAGGACGACGAGGACTAGACCGATGGCACTCATGACCCGTGAGCTGAAGGCGTCGTTCGCCTTCGTCGAGCGGAACTTCAATCTGACCAAGCGCTACTGGGGCTGGGAGGTGGCCTTCCTGGTCTACGCCGTGGCAGGTGCCCTGGCGGTCTCGCTCATCGGTGCCGGGCAGGGTGATGAACGACTGCTGCTCACCCTGGTCATCGGCGCGGTGTTCTGGAACTACCTTTCGGTCGTGTTCAGCTTCATCGCCGAGACCGTGAGCTGGGAGCGCTGGGAGGGGACGCTGGAGTACACCTTCATGGCGCCGGTGCGGCGCTATGCCCAGATGCTCGGCTCGACCGTGTACGCGGTGGCGTTCGGCTTCGTGCACACCGTCGTGGTGCTGATCGTGCTGGCCCTGTTCTTCGAGCTCGACCTCACGCATGCCAACTTCGCCACGGCTGCGGTCTTCATGGTGCTCGGATCGGTCTCGTTCATCGGGATCGGGATCATGACCGCCATCCTGCCGCTGATGTATGTCGAGCGCGGTGCCCAGATGACATTCGTGCTGCAGTCGGTGCTGCTGCTGATCAGCGGGGTCTACTACAGCGTCAATATCCTCCCCGGCTGGATGCAGATCCTGTCCAACTTCAGCCCGGCGACCTACGTCCTGCATGGGGTCCGTGCGGGCCTGATCGACGGTGTCGGCGTGACCTCGCTGTTCGGCGACGTGTGGCCGCTGCTTCTGATGGGCATCATCTTCATCCCGCTGGGCCTGTGGGCATTCGGGCGCGCGGAGCGCTACGCAAAGCGCACCGGCAAGCTGAAGAGGGTGGGATGAGCGCCGTGACGCGCCTCGATTCCCCTGAGCTCCCGGGCCTGGTGCTGCGCGTGCACCCGGGTGGTACCGCCGTCGCCGAGCGGATGGCGCCGCTGGCCAACGCGGTGAACGCCGCCGAGGGAGTCGAAGAGCTGGTCACGGTCGAGGAGCTCCAGAACTGGCTGGGCTACCCGACTGCCGCGTTCGATCCAGCCCGCGATGTCGTGCTGGCAGAGATCGACTACCTGCTGGCCGGGTATGCCTGGGTCGACTGGGTCGAGACGACCGATGGGCTGCTCGAGTTCCGATTTGGTGGATACGTGCATCCCGACTGGCAGGGCCGGGGCATCGGCCGGCGGCTGCTCGCCTGGCAGGAGGAGCACGCTCGCGAGGCGCCGGCCGCGCAGGCGACCGACCGTCCGGTCGTGTTCGGGACCTGGGCTCCGGACGAGCGTGCCGCCAAGCGGCGGCTGTTCGAGCGTGCCGGGTACGAGCCGATTCGCTACTTCTTCGAGATGCAGCGCTCCGACCTGGACCGGGTCGAGGTGCCTCCCCTGCCCGAGGGCATCGAGGTGCGCCCGCTGGGCAGGGATCACGCCAGCGAGCGGCAGCTGTGGGATGCCGATGTCGAGGCCTTCGCGGACCACTGGGGCGGCTTCGACGCGTCGGACGCGGCATTCGAGCGCATGCTCGCCGCTCCGGAGCACGATCCCGACCTGTGGATCGTGGCCTGGGATGGCGATGAGATCGCGGGCGCTGTGACGAATGCCATCTTCGCCGCCGAGAACGAGGCCTATGGGCGCCGCCAGGGCTGGCTGGCGACCGTTTTCGTGCGAAGGCCCTGGCGCCGCCGGGGCCTTGGTGCTGCCATCGTGGCGCGTGCACTGGTCCGCCTGAGGGAGGCGGGGATGAGCGACGCCGCGCTGGGGGTCGACAGCGACAACCCCTCCGGCGCGCTGGGTCTCTACGAGCGGGCCGGGTTCGCGATCCATCGTCGCGCCGCCGCCTATCGCCGGCAGATGGACACGAGTCCATGAGCGCGCAGCTCGACGTCGAACTGCGTCCGCATCGCGAGGCCGACCTGGTCGAGTTCGTGCGGATCGCCAACGCCGCCAACGAGGCCGACGGAATCGACGAGCATGCCAGCGAGGCGGGCCTGTCGAATTGGCTGCTCACGGCGCGGGCGAACTACCGGCCCGCCGATGACATCGTGGTGGCAACCGCTGCCGGTCAGGTGATCGGCTACGGCTGGACCGACTGGGTCGAGACCACCGATGGCAAGCGGGAGTACCGGACCAGGGGTCATGTCCATCCAGACTGGCGTCGGCGCGGCGTGGGGACCACGATCCTGGGCCACAACGAGGCGCGGCTGCGGGCCGTCGCGCTGACGCACCCGGACGATCGCCCGCGGGTGCTGGGCGCGTGGGCGTCAGAACGACGGGCGGGCGCCGTGGCGCTGCTGACCGCACATGACTACCGGCCGGTGCGCTACTTCTTCGACATGCTGCGCCCGGATCTTGAGAATGTTGTTGTGCCGCCCCTGCCCGGCGGCATGGAGATCCGCCCGGTCACCGACCTGGCCGGGTTCCGCCGTCTGTGGGCCGCCGACACCGAGGCGTTCATGGATCACTGGGGCGGCTTCGACGCGTCCGAGGAGAGCTTCCAGCAGTGGCTCGTCGAGCCGAACTTCGATCCCTCGCTCTTCGTCGTGGCGTGGGACGGCGACGAGATCGCGGGCGCGATCATCAATGGCATCGACCCGGAGGAGAACGAGGCGTTCAGCCGTCTCCGCGGGGTCCTCGACAGCGTGTTCGTGCGGCGGGCGTGGCGGCGTCGCGGGCTGGCCGCTGCGCTGGTCGGTCGCAGCCTGGAGCTGTTGCGCGAGCGAGGCATGACCAGCGCCTGGCTGGGCGTCGACGCGGACAACCCGACGGGAGCGCTGGGCGTCTACGAGCGGGCCGGTTTCGCGGTGCACCAGCGCGCGAGCGCCTATCACAAGCCGATGGAGCTGGACCGATGATGGTCGAGCTGGCCTACGCGCCGGTCATTCCCGGCCTGCGCCTGCGCAGGCTGCAGCGCCCCGCCGACGATGCCGCGATCGCAAGCATCGTGAATGCCGGCATGGCCGCCGATGGCATCCCACACCGCATGTCAGAGGCGCACATCGCCAGCTGGCTCGATCACCCATCGGGGATGGATCCCCAGACGGACCTGCTCTTCGCGGAGGTGGATGGCGTCGTGGTGGGGTACGCCGAAGCGGGATGGGAGACCGACAACGACGGCGGACGGGACTACGGGGCCTGGTGGCAGGTGCATCCGGATTGGCGCGGCCGCGGGCTGGGCGATGTGCTGCTGCGCTGGCTCGAGGAGCGCCAGGCCGAGGTCGCGGCCACCCACCCGGCCGGCATCGAGAAGCGGCTGGACAGCTGGGCCGGCGAGGGGGAGACCGAGCGGATCGCGCAGCTGGAGGAGCAAGGCTTCCAGATCGTCCGGTACGACTTCGAGATGGAGCGCCCAACGCTCGACGAGATCCCCGATCTGCCGCTGCCCGAGGGCATCGAGCTGCGACCGGCGCTGGAGGAGCACCTGCGCCGCATCTGGGAGACGGAGGTCGAGGTGTTTCGCGACCATTGGGGGTCGATCGACGACAGCGAGGCGAGCTTCGAGCGAACGCGGGCCGATCCGCGCCGCAACATGAGCCTGTGGGTGGTGGCCTGGCAGGGTGATGAGATCGTGGGGCAGGTGCTCAACCGGATCGACCAGCAGGCGAACGAGGAGCTGGGGCTGCGGCGCGGCTGGGTCAGCTCGGTCGGGGTGCGGCGCGCCTGGCGACGGCAGGGAATCGCCCGCGCCCTCGTCGCGCGGAGCCTGCACGTCCTGCGGGACGCGGGCATGACCAGCGCCGGGCTGGGCGTCGACGCCGAGAACCCGCACGGGGCGCTGGGGGTCTACGAATCGGTCGGCTTCGGGGTCGTCCGCACCGAGCGGGTCTATCGCAAACCGCTCTAGCGGCGAACTGCTCCCGAACTGATGGCCTGCTCGCGGATCTCGTGATACAGGTCGACGATGCGCTCGGTCACTCGATCCCACGAGTACTCCGGAGCCTTGGTCCTGCCTGCCTCGCCCATCCGATGCCGCAGCTCTGGATCTCCGGCCAGCCGGTACAGCGCCGCAGCCAGGGCACGATGGTTGCGCGGCTCGACAAGCAGCCCCTGCACTCCCCGCTGGACCACGTTCTTGTAGCCGTGGATGTCGGACGCGACGATCGGGACGCCGGCGGCCATCGCCTCGAGCAGCACGATCCCGAAGCTCTCCTGGCCGGTCGCCGGCGCGCAGAAGATGTCGGCACTGGCGAAGTAGCGCGCCTTGTCGTCGTCTGAGACTCGGCCCAGGAACTCGACGTCGCGAATCTGCCGCAAACCGATGAAGCGACGGTACTCGCGCTGCTTCGGGCCGGTCCCGATCACCAGCAGCCTGGCGTCGACGTGCCGCTTGCGCAGGCGGTGATACGCCCGGAGCAGGTGGATCAGGCCCTTGCGCTCCTCGAAACGCCCCACGAACAGGATGTTGATCGTGCCGTCTCGCAGCTCCTCGAATGGCTCGGCGTCGGCGAAGCGGTCCAGGTCGACGCCGTTGGGGATGATCTCGTAGCTCCCGGGAAAGTAGCGGCTGATGAAGTGCCTGGCCGCCCCGCTCACCGCGATCCGGCCATGGAGCTTGGCGGCCAGCCGGCCGGCGAAGTTCTTGCCGACCCAGTACGACGGCGAGAAGCCCCCGAAGGCGTGGAAGGTGGCGATGTTGACCGTGTCCGACTGGTCCAGCACGGTCGGCGACAGGAACGGCACGAACGGCTCGTGGAAGTGCAGGATGTCGAAGCGATGCTCGGCGAGCAGCTCCCTTGCCTGCTCCTTGAAGCGCCAGCCCAGCGTGACCCGCCCCATGCTGCCGTTGGCCGGGAACGCGAAGCCGGTGCCCAGGCGAATGACCCGGCCCTCGGTGGTGCGCTCCTTGCCGTACTTGCTGGTGATGATCCACACGTCGTGGCCCAGGCGTCGCATCGCCTCGTAGGCGTGCCGCACGTGCTCGTTCACGCCACCTGGGTGCGGATAGCCGTACGGGCTGACGATCCCGATCTTCAGCGGCGCGCGGTTCGCCACCGATCGGGTGGTCGAGGCCGGCGCGCCGACCGCTGCGGGTGGCGCCGGCGGAGCGATCGACTCACTCATCGCCACTCTCCTGTGGGACGCAGAGTATGCCGCAGGTGCCGGGCCTTGGCCATCAGCTGCCGCCCGTAGACGCTGACGTTGTGCCAGTGGGTCCAGTACTCGCCCTCGGCGCGGGTCGTGCGCGCAGCGATGGCGGCCCGGTAGTCTTCGGCGCTCGACCCGGGGAACCAGGTCCAGCCGGTCCCCACGTGCTCAAGCACGTGCGCATCCGAGTTGCCGACCGCGGCCAGGCCCATCAGCTCGTTGAGGGCGGCGCGGTGCGGGCGTCGCGCACGCCCGGCGACACTCGGATTGAGCATCTCGATAGCGTCGAGTCCGTGCCGCGCATCGAGGTCGTGGTGCAGGCGGAGCAGGCTGCGCCGGCCGAGGCTCGGGGTGAGGGGCGCCATTGGATGCGGCGCAATGGCGATCCCGCCCTGGTCGTGGACGCGCTCGATCGTCTCCTCGAGCGGCCGCAGGGGCGGGATGCGCTCGGTCAGGAACAGGGCCAGCAGATGGCCCCGGCGGGTCGTGATCTCCTCGCCCACCACCAGCCCGAACCGATAGTCGCCCGCGGCATGCAGCTCGCGAGCACGGAGCGCACCATCGATCCGCTCGTGGTCGGTCACCGCGATCAGGTCGACATCGGTGTGGTGCTCCACGTGGTCGAGCAGCGCCTGCACCTCCATCGTGCCGTCGGAGTACAGGGTGTGCAGGTGCATGTCGGCCCGGCCCCGATCGCCCCCGCCTCGAGGCGCGCCCGGCGCGCGGTCAGGCACGCGCCGGGTCCTCGCGGCCGATCCAGATCGGCTGGAAGCACCCGAACCATTGCTCGGGAGCGGTGCCGATCGCCTGCTCGAAGCCGCGCGCCATCGCCTCGGTCAGCGCGGCCACGTCGGCCCGTCGGTCACCGCTGAGCTCGGCCTGCACCACCCATGCCTTGGCGCGGAACCGCTCCTGCCCGACCCGAAAGCAGGCTGCCGCCATCAGCGGGCGCCCGGTCATCAGCGCCAGGCTTGCCGGACCGGTCGGCAGACGGGCAGGCGCGCCGAACAGGTCCATTAGGTGCCCGTTCCCGGCCAGGTCGCGGTCCGCGACCACGGCGACGATGCCGCCCCTGCGGAGCTCATCGACCATCGGGCGCCGCGCGCGCGAGACCGGCACCATCTCGACACCACGACCGGTGGCGCGCCGCGCCAGCAGGAAGTCATACAGCGCACGTGGTCGAATCTCCTCGATCGGGACCATGGCCTTCAGGTCGTGGGCAGCGAGAAACGATCCGTACGGCTCGGGGTTGCCGAAATGCATCGTGGCGACCACCGCGCCATCGCGCAGGAGGGGCTCCCACCGGTCCCAGTCGTCGGCGCTGACGGTCTCCTCGATCTGCGCGATCGAGCTGTGAGGCACGCGCAGCACCTCGAGGTAGTAGCGGGCATGCTCGACGAAGGCGCGGCGAACGAGGCGTCGGAATGCAGGACCCGTTGTGGGGCGCCCAGTGGCGGCGCTCACCCGCGCGAGGTTGGCGGCGACCAGGGCGCGTCGCTCGGGGGCCAGGCGATACCAGCCGCGGCCGATCAGATCGGCCAGCCAATAGGCCACGCCGCGCGGCAGCGCGTGGGCGACGAGGTCCGCGGCGCGCAGGCCGGCGCCCAGCAGGAGACCTCCCATCACGCGGGTCGCTTCGTCCAGTCTTCGCCTCGACGAGCCGCCTCGAGCGCGTCGCGCGCCCGCGCCCGGTCCGCATCGGTCTGGGGCCAGACGGGACGGAACATGTACCACTGGCCGGGGTCCTCGGCGATCACGCTGCCGAGAGCGTCGGCGAGCGCCTGGGTCGCGCGGTACAGCTCTGCCGGCTCGTCGCTGGCCGCGGTGATGAGGGGCAGGCCGCGGGTCCGGAAGCGATCGTTGGGGAGGCGGCTGCAGGCGACTGGCAGCATCGGTGCACCGGAGCGGGCCGACAGCGCGGCGGGACCGGCGGGGAACGTGGTCGGCTCGCCCAGGAAATCTACCGGGACGTCTCCGTCGCGGTAGCCGCCGTCGCAGAACAGGACGAGATTGGAGCCGCTTTTCAGGGCTCGGAACAGGCCCCGCAGGCTGCGCCAGCCGATCAGGGTCAGGCCGTGACGGGCCCTGATCGAACGCAGGTGCTCGTACAGGCGGCCGTAGGTCGTGTCATCGGCCACCACATGCATCTCGTGCCCGTAGCGGTACAGGGCCGGCGCGATCAGGTCCATGCCTCCCACGTGGACGGTGCACAGCAGGACGCCGCGCTCGGCGGCTCGCGCCTGGTCCAGCAGCTCCACGTTGTCGATCTTCACCAGCTTCGCGACGTCCTCGGTGCTCAGCGCCTCGAGGCGCATGACGTCGACGAGGTATTTCGCGTAGTTGCGGAACGCTCGACGCGCAGCCCGGCGCACGCGCGGATGGTCGGTCGGCAGGTTCAGGACATGCGCCACGTTCTCGCGCACCAGTGCGCGCTTGTCGGCGGTCAGGTCATGCGCCGCGTTACCGGCCGCTGCAGCCAGCGGCAGGACCATCCAGCGCGGCAGCAGGTTGATGACGCGCTCGCCCAGCCGATAGGCCCAGTAGGTCAGCTGTTCCCGACGACGCTCCCCGGCGGAGACTTCCTGGGGCCGCTCGACGCTCGAGACGCTGGTCGTGGTGGACACCCGCTCAGTCGGCGGCGACGGCGGCCTTGGCCTTGGCCGGAGACAGCCTGCGCTGCGTGCTCTTGGGCGGGGTTTCGGTGCCGACCAGGGTCTCGTTGTCGTCCCCGCGAATGAAGGCTTCGACCCGCTCGCGCGCCACGTCATCGTGGATCTGGCGCGGTGGGCTCTTCATGAAGTAGGCCGATGGCGCGACCAGGGTGCCGACCAGCCCGCGGTCCAGGCCGAGTCGCAGGCATCGGATCGCGTCGGTGATGACTCCGGCGCTGTTCGGCGAGTCCCAGACCTCGAGCTTCAGCTCCAGGTTGAGAGGCACATCGCCGTAGGTGGTGCCTTCCATCCGGATGTGGCACCACTTGCGATCCTTCAGCCACGGCACGTAGTCCGATGGTCCCACGTGCACGTTCTCCGGGTCGATCTCGTAGTCGAGCATCGAGGTCATGGCGTTCGTCTTGCTGATCTTCTTGGATTCGAGCCGCTCGCGCTCCAGCATGTTCAGGAAGTCGGTGTTGCCTCCGAAATTCAGCTGGTAGGTCCGGTCGATCCGGACGCCGCGATCCATGAACAGGCGCGTCAGGACGCGGTGGGTGATGGTCGCTCCGACCTGGCTCTTGATGTCATCGCCGATGATCGGCAGGCCGCGCTCGGCGAATCGTCGCTGCCAGTAGGGCTCCCGACCGATGAAGACCGGGATCGCGTTGATGAAGCCAACGCCTGCCTGGAGCGCCTGCTCGACATACCACTTGGTGGCCTCTTCGCTGCCGACGGGCAGATACGAGACCATGACGTCGACGTTGCGCTCCTTCAGGATGCCGACCACGTCGGCCGTTGGACCCGGGGCCTTCTCGATCACCTCGGACAGGTACTTGCCAAGCCCGTCATGGGTCATGCCGCGGTCGACGGTCACGCCTGTGTGTGGCACGTCCGAGAACTTGAACGTGTTGTTCTGACCCGCGAAGACCGCCTCGGAGAGATCGCGCCCGACCTTGGTCTTGTCGATGTCGAACGCGGCGACGAAGTCGATGTCGCGAATGTGGTATCCGCCCAGGTTCACGTGCATCAGGCCGGGGACGTGATCCCCGTCCTTCGTCTTCTCGTAGTAGTAGCGGCCCTGCACGAGGCTCGACGCGCAGTTTCCCACGCCCACGATGGCTACCCGGATCTTGTCGTCCGCCGGCCGATGGCCGTTCTTGGAGTTCCTGCCATTGGTGCTGGCCACGATGTCTATCTCTCCTGTGTGATGTCGCCTGTTCCGGCCGCCCGCAGGCTCTCTTCGACCTGCTGCCGGACGTGCCAGATGCGCTGGACGGTGGTTGCCGCCGCCAGGGCGGCGATGATCCCGATGGCCCCCGTGAGGCCGATCTCGAGGCCGAGGCCGGCCAGGCCGATGCCGGCCACGACCAGGACCAGGCGCTCGGTGCGTGGCGCGATCCCGACGGAGGCCGAGACGCCGATCGCCTCCGCCTTGGCGCGGGTGTAGCTGACCATGAATGAGCCGCACAGTGCGGCAAGCGCCAGGAGCACCGGGGCGAGGGGATCGGCGCTGGCTCGCAGGAAGTAGACGACGATGCCGATGTACAGGATCGCCTCCGCGGCCCGATCGAGCGTCGAGTCGAGGAAGCTGCCGAACGCGGTGCTGCCGCCGGTGGCCCTCGCCAGGGCACCGTCGACGGCATCGAGCAGCGAGCCGGCCACGAGGATGGCGGCGCCGATCAGGAGCTGCCCGGCCCCGACCAGGCCGGCCGCGACCACCACCACGCAGAAGCCGATGATGGTCACACGATTCGGGGTGATCCCCAATCGCTGAGCCAGACGCACCAGCGGCGCGAGCAGCGCGCGAGCCGCCTCCTTGACGCGATCCGAGAGGAGTGGGCCACGGCGCGGCAGATCGCCGGCACGGGAGGGGCTAGCCGACATCGGCCACCTCCGACGCGCCACTGGGACGCGCCATGCCGATTCCCGACGTGCCGCCGATCAGGCGGGCCTCGGCCTCGTGAAGCTCCTCGAAGGCGGCGGTGCGCAGGCGACAGATCACCTCACGCCCCTGGCGCTGCGTCTCGACCAGCGAGGCCAGGCGCAGGATGCGAAGGTGCCAGCTGATGAGGGGCTGCGACAGCACGACGCGGGCGGACAGCTCGTTGACTGGCATCGGCCCGAACTCAGCCAGTAGGCTGATGACGCGCAGTCGCGTCTCGTCGCCCAGTGCACGATAGAGGGTGCGCAGGCGGCGCAGGTCTCGCTCGGCGCGTGTCTCGGGGGCGAGGGTCATGGTGAAGCGCTTCTTTATCAAATGCGGATTGATATAAACGGAGGCTTATGATATGGGCGCTCCGAGGATGCGTCAAGGGGGCAGATGGGACCCGTGCTAGGCTGAGCGGCCATCGGGACGCCGCGACCGAGGAGAGGTGAATTTGACGAGCTCCACGCCCGACGCGCTGTGGGCCTCGGAGTCCGTTCACGCGCTCAGGCCAACGGCAGTCATCTGCCAGGGCGTCACCCGGGTCGACCATGAGCGGCTGCTGCTGGACAACGTGAGCCTCGAGGTCGGTGTCGGGACACGCCTGCTGGTGACCTCCCAACCCGACGAGGGCGCGTCGATGCTGCTGCGGGTGCTCGCCGGCCTGTCGCACCTCACGTCCGGGACCGTCCACCTGGCAGGCGTGCCACGCGCCGACACCTCGCCGACCGGGTGGGCGCGCCGCGTCGGCTACGTCGGTCCCGAGGCGGGGATCTACTCCTGGATGACGCCGCGCGAGGTGCTCGACCTGGGCGGTCGGATCGCCGAGTACGACGCCCGTGACCGCGGACGCCGGATCGACGCCCTGGCAGAGCGCTACCGCTTCGGCGCGCAGCTCGACGAGCCGGTGCGGCGCGGCGGGCAGCCGCTGGCGCAGCGCGTGGCGCTGGCCGCGGCGATGCTGACCGACCCCGAGGTGCTGCTGCTCAACGACCCGCTGAGCGCCGTCGATTCCGAGGAGCGCAGACGCCTGCTGAGCATCCCGGGCAGCCGTCGGACCGTCCTGATCGCCACTCGCGATCCGGCTGGCGAGGCCGGCCTCGTCGACGAGGTCGCCTACCTGAGAGATGGGCGCCTGGTCCTGCACTTTCCGGTTCGGGAGCTCGATGCGGAGGGACTGGCCCTCTCGCGCGATGGCATCGAGGCGCTCGCGGCGATGGCGCTCGCGGATGTGGCCGAAGCCGAGCTGGAGCTCGAGCCGGAGCCAGGGCCGGAGCCCGAGGCGGCCGAGGCATGACTCGCCTGCGCACCCTGACCCGCATGGCACTGCACGAGATGTGGATCACCTTCCGGCTGTGGTTCGTCATCGGTCTGCCCGTGCTCGGCGGAATGGTGGTGATCGGGCTGCCGCCGGAGCTCTCGGGCCTGACGGCGGTCGGCGGCGCCGGGTTCTGGTACGCGATCGCGTCCGCTTTCGCAATCTGTGTCGCGTCCGGCATGGCTGCCGCGACCATGGCCCATGAGCTGCAGCGGGGGACGGTCGCCTGGCTCGCGGTGCGCGCGGTGCCGCGCTCGGCGGTGCTGTCCTCGTGGTTCGCCGCGTTCGGGCTGCTGTTGGGCACGGGCATCGCCCTCGGCTCGATCGGTGCCTGGCTGGCGGCGATCGCGCGCGCCGAGGCTCCACCAGACTTCGTACCGTTCGTGTCGGCGATCGTGGCGACCATCGGAGTGGCGCTTGTCTGCGTGGCGGCGGCACTCTTCATCGGGACATTCCTGCGGGTGCTGCCGGCAGCCGTGGTGGCCGTCGCGCTGACGGCTCCGATCCTGGCGGCAGTCATCTTCGGTCCTCTCGGCGGTGAGAGGCTGCCGACGGGCGGAATCGGGCTCCTGGCGCACCTCGACGGCGCCGTTCGACCGCTCGGCGCGGCTCTGCAGGCGACCGGTGGAGCGCTGGCCATCACCGCCGTCCTCCTCGTGCTGGCCGGGGTGGGCCTGGAGCGCAGCGACCTGTGACGCAGGCGGCCCTCGGGCGGTCGCTCGTGAGCGCCTGGGGGATCCTGGTGGTGGCTTCCCTCGGCGTGTTCCTGGGCGGAGCAGAGCTCATGGTGGTCGCGATCGCGCTGCCCTCCATCGTGGCCGACTTCGGTGGCTGGGTCGACCTCGCGCACGCCAGCTGGATCATCAACGGGTACCTGCTCGCCTACATCGTCGCGATGCCGCTGGCCGGCCGTGCCGCCGACCTGTGGGGCGCGCGCCGCCTCTACCTGGTCGCCCTGATGCTGTTCTCGGCCGGCAGCCTGGCGGCCGGCCTGTCGCGCGCCGGCGGCCCGCAGGCGGGTCTCGACTGGCTCATCGCCGCACGGGTCGTGCAGGGGCTGGGCGGCGGCGCGCTGGTGCCGCTCTCGATGGCACTGGCCAGCCACCTGTTCAGTGGCCGATCGCGCGCGGCCGCGCTCGGCTTCGAAGGCGCCGCGACGTTCGTGGGCATGGCGGTCGGCCCCGCCTATGGCGCCTGGGTGCTGCTCAACGTGGCACTCCCGATCCCCGGGCTCGACCTGGTCGGCTGGCAGTGGATCTTCTTCCTGAACGTCCCGGCGGCAATCGTCACGCTGCTGCTGTTGTACGTGGTGGCCGGAGGCGTGGAGACGCCGCGCGCGCCCGGCAGCATTGACCTGGGCGGCGCGCTGCTCATCGCGTTCACGCTGGTCGCCGGGGTGGGCGCACTGTCGATCGCCGGGCAGCGCGGTTGGGGCGATCCACTGATCCTTGCCGGCCTGGGCCTGGCCATCCTGGCCGCGGCCGCGTTCGTGCTGCGCGGGCTGCGGCAGAGCAGGCCACTGATCGACCCGCGGCTCTTCGCAGACACCCGGTTCGCGGCCTCCAACGCGGTCAGCCTGCTCACCGGCTACACGCTCGCGACGGCCATCATCGGCGGGCCGGTGTTCGTCAACCGGGTGCTGAACGCCGGCGCGGACCGGTCCGCCGCGGCGCTCACCGCGCTGACCCTGGCCATCGCGGTCGGAGCCGTCGTCGGCGGGTTCGGCTCGGGCCTGGTGGGCCAGCGGCTGACCGCGGTCGCCGGGGTGGCGCTGACGGTGATCGGCCTGTGGCTGGCAGCCGGCTGGGGCGTCGACAGCGACCTGCCCCGCCTGCAGCGCGATCTCGCCATCTTCGGACTGGGCTTTGGACTCACCGTCTCGCCGCGGGCAGCCGCCGCGATCGAGGCTGCGGGCGCATCGGCCTACGGAGTGGCCAGTGCGATGCTGCAGGTGACTCGCACGATCGGGATGAGCGTGGGCCTGGCTCTCCTGACGAGCATCGGGCAGAACCGGATCGACGAGCTGAACGCGCTGGTGAACGATCCGGGACGGCGCGATGCGCTCGTCACCAGCCTGGGGCACCCGGAGTTCGTGGGCGTCGATCCCCATGGGAGCGTGGCGCTGGTCGACCTGCTCGAGTCCTGGTCGCGCGGCGAGGCGGCCGACGTCCTGCGCCTCGTCCTCCTGATCGCAGTCTGCGTGGCGGCGGTGACGTTCGTCCCAGCGCTGCTCGTCGGGAGGCGCCGCGGAGCCGCCTAGGCCACGGGCTTGGCCACGACGATCAGCTCTCCCCAGTTGCGGTTGTAGCCCTGGCTGGTCTGCAGCGTCAGGCGCTCGTGGTCGGTGGGCTGGGTCCAGGCCGCGCCGGCGCACCCCGGCGGGGCGTAGATGAGCGCCAGCGGCGGTTTTGGCGCCTTGGGGGCGCGCGAGTCCGGGCAGCTGATGTTGGGGTGGATCTCGGTGACCACGTAACGGAGAACGGCACCGTCCGACATCAGCACCCTGACCTCGGCGCCCAGCTGCACGTTCCAGAGGCGCTTGAAGAGGTGCTGCAGGGCATGGCCGATGATGTAGCTGTTGGTGCCGCGACCGGGTTCCGAGCTCTCGTACAGGACGTACGCGCCGTCGTCCGGAGGGAATCCGCTCTGGGCCGCCGTCGCATGCTTGACCGCGACGTTCAGGTCGACCGACGCAACCTGTATCTGCACCGCGACCCAGGTGTCGGGAATTGGGGTGGGAGATGGGGTCGGCGCAACGCTGACGCTGACGGAGGGCGCGACGCTGGGGCTGAGCGAGGCGACGGCCACGGGCGAGCTTGGCTCGGGGATCCCCGGCAGGCTCCCGGACGGCGAGGCGTCGAGCTGCAGCTGCCCGACCACGATCAGCGTGACGCCCACGACCGCCAGCAGCAGTGGCAGGACGATGCCCGGGGCAGAGAGGCGCTTCATCGTCCCGAGTCTAGCAACGCTCGTGGTTAACGGCCGATCGGCGGCCGGTGGCGGCGGCGCTCAGAGCAGGCTGGCGGCCGAGGCGCGTAGGAAGCTGATGATCGGGTCGGGGAAGATCCCAAGCAGCAGCACGCCTGCGACGGAGACTGCCAGCGCGAAGGCGGTCAGCGGCGAGCGGTCGATGGGAGCCGGATCCGCCTCGGGCTCGCGCATGTACATATACACGATCACGCGCAGGTAGTAGAAGGCGGCCAGCGCCGCGTTGAGGGCGATCGCGACCGCCAGCCAGGCAACGCCGGCATCGACGGTGGCGACCAGCACGTACAGCTTCGCGAAGAAGCCGACCGTGGGCGGGATCCCGGTCAGGGACAGGAGCAGGATCGCCATCGCGGCGGCCAGCGCCGGTGCTCTCGCGGCCAGGCCGGCGAATGCGGCCAGTCCGCCGAAGCGCCGCGTGTCGCGCTGCAGCATGCCGACCACCGAGAACGCGGCGATGTTCATCACCCCGTAGCCGAGCACGTAGAACAGGATCGCCTGGATCGCTTCGCCGCGGGCAACTCCTGCGCTCGCATGGGCGAAGGCGGCAAGCGCGGCGATGATGTAGCCGGTGTGCGCGATGCTCGAATAGGCGAGCATCCGCTTCACGTTGGTCTGGGCCATGGCCACGATGTTGCCGCCGGTCATGGTGAGCACCGCCAGGACCGCCATCGCGCCGAACCAGTCCGCGCCGCTCAAGCCCAGTCCTTCGGCGAACAGGCGCACCAGCAGGGCGAACGCGCCCAGCTTGGGGCCGACCGACAGGAAGCCGGTGATGGGCGTCGGCGCGCCCTGGTAGGCGTCGGGAGTCCAGTAGTGGAACGGGACCGCCGCCGCCTTGAAGGTGGCACCCACCGTCAGCATCGCGATCGCGATCAGCCCGGCCGCCCCGCCTCCGCTCACCAGGCCACCGATCTCCGAGATGCGCGTCGAACCGGTCAGGCCGTAGGTCCAGCTGATGCCGAACAGGAGGATCGCGCTCGCAAAGCTGCCGAGCAGGAAGTACTTCAGCCCGCCCTCGTTGCTGTACCGATCGGTCTTGTGGTACCCGGCCAGCAGGTAGGCCGGCATCACCATCAGCTCCAGGCCCACGAACAGCGTGATCAGGTCGCTGGCCGAGGCGAGCACGAACATGCCGGTCAGGCTGAAGAGCAGGATCGTGTTGAACTCACCGAGGGGCAGGCGCCGCTGGGCGAGGTACGCAGGAGCGAACAGCGCGGACAGGATGCCGATCACCACGGTGGCGACCTTGAAGAAGACCGACAGGTCATCGACCCGGTAGAAGCCGGCGAACAGCGTCTGGTTCACGCCCCAGACCGTCCAGCAGGCGATCCCGACCACTCCCAGCCCGATCACAGTGATCGGTGTCAGCAGCCACTTCTGATCTCGGCGCAGGAACAGATCCGTGCTCAGCACGACCAGCACCAGCACGGTCAGCGCGAGCTCCGGCAGGAGCTTCGCGAGGTCGTTGCTGCTCACGGCCGGCGCGCTACCACGGCAGGCTCAGGCTGGTCAGCCCCGGCGATGCATTGACCGCGTCGAGGATGCGCTGCACGGGCGCCGCGATGGCGTCCAGCACCGGTCCGGGGAAGACGCCCAGCGCCACCACTAGCAGGATCAGCGGCGACAGTGCCAGCCACTCGTTGCGGGTCATGTCGGTGAGCGTCGGCCAGAAGCGCCGAATCCAACCCGACGGCACGGTGAAGAAGACACGCTGGAACATCCACAGCATGTAGACCGCGCTGATGATCACCACCAGCATCGTGGCCGCGGCGACCCAGCCGGAGTACTGGAACGAGCCCAGCACCACCAGGAACTCACCGATGAACCCCGACAGCCCGGGCAGCCCGATGCTGGCGAAGGTGAACAGCCCGAAGATGGCCGCATAGCCCGGGAGCCGGCCGTTCAGCCCGCCCATGTGCGCGATCTGGCGGTCGTGGGTGCGCTCGTAGATGACTCCCACCAGCAGGAACAGCGCGCCGGTCGTCACGCCGTGGCTGATCATCTGGAACACCGCGCCCTGCAGGCCCTGTGTGTTCAGCACGAACACGCCGAGCATCACGAAGCCCATGTGGCTGACCGATGAGTAGGCGATCAGCTTCTTGAGATCGGGCTGCACCATGCTGACCATGGCCCCGTACAGGACGGCGATGACTGCCAGCCCGATCACGATCGGAGCGAACTGCTTGGCCGCATCGGGCAGGAGCGGCAGGTTGTAGCGCAGGAAGCCGTAGCCGCCCAGCTTCAGCAGCACGCCGGCCAGGATGATGCTGCCCGCGGTCGGGGCCTCGACGTGCGCATCGGGCAGCCAGGTGTGGAACGGCCACATCGGGACCTTGATGGCGAAGGCCAGGAAGAAGGCGATGAAGGCGAGCGCCTGCAGGTTGTCGGCGTAGCCGAAGCCGCGCAGTGTCTCGTAGCTGAAGGTGAACGGGTTGCCGGCCGAGGCATGCGCGATCGCGACGGCCAGGATCGCGACCAGCATCAGCAGCGAGCCGACCAGCGTGTAGACGACGAACTTGACGGTGGCGTAGATGCGGCGCGGGCCGCCCCAGATCCCGATCACCAGGTACATCGGGATCAGGCTCAGCTCCCAGAACACGTAGAACAGGAACAGGTCGAGGCTGACGAAGACGCCGAGCATGCCGACCATCAGCAGCAGCATCGTGGCGTAGTACTCCTTGACCCGCGTCTGGATCGGGTCGAAGGAATAGAAGATGCTCACCACGCTGAGGACGGTGGTGAGCAGCACGAGGACTACCGACAGCCCGTCCACGCCGAGCGTGTAGCGCATCCCGAAGGCGGCGATCCAGGAGAGGTCCTCGCGGTACTGGAACTCGGCGCCGTTCGGCTGGTATCCGAGCAGGCGCAGGCTGAAGACGAGGCTGGCGAGCGCCGCGAAGAGCGCAACCCCGCGGATGAGGCGGTGATTGCTCGATGGAACGAACAGGATCGCCAGCACCCCGAGGAGCGGAGTGAAGACCACCAGGCTGAGGATCGGCCAGCCGGTCATGAGCGGAACACCAGGTAGGCGACCAGCACCAGGACCAGGCCGGCGGCCATGCCCAGGGCGTAGTTCTGGACGTGGCCGGTCTGCGACCGTCGCAGCAGTGCGCCGAAGCGCTGCGCGATCCATCCCGCGCCGTTCACGGCGCCGTCGATCACGTTGGCATCGAACCACCACAGGGCGTTGCCGACCAGGACGCCACCCCGTGCCCAGACCAGCAGATAGAGGTCATCGATGTAGTACTTGTTCACGCTGGCCGCGTACATCCCCGGACCCAGGCCGAAGGGGATGCGCGCCACGAATCTGGCGGGCGCCTGCGGATCGAGCACGTACCACTGGTAGGCGAGCCATACGCCGCGGATCGCGACGGCCGCGCCGGTCAGCAGCAGCAACGCGGTCAGGAGGGTGAAGCCGCCGGTATGCCCGGCAGCGGCAATCGAGCCGGGCAGGATGCCCGCCCCCAGCTCCTCGGCGCCGCGGAAGACCTCCTCCAGCCAGCCGTGGATCAGGCCGCTCTCCGGCGGCAGTCCCAGGAACAGCCCGATCAGGATCGTCGGCACGGCCAGGATGATCAGCGGTGCGACCATGGTCGGCGCCGATTCGTGGACGTGGCGCCACGCGTCTCGCGGCCCTCGCCATTGGCCGTGGAAGGTCATGTACACCATTCGGAAGGTGTAGAAGGCCGTCATGAACGCGACCAGCAGGCCGATCGCCCAGAAGACGTAATAGCCGCGACCGAAGGCCTCGCCAAGGATCTCGTCCTTGCTGAAGAAGCCGGCGAAGATCGGGATCCCTGCCAGCGCCAGCGACCCGATCAGCATGGTCAGATAGGTCCACCGCATGCGGTCCCGGAGGCCGCCCATGTAGCGCATGTCCTGCTCGCCGGAGGCCGCGTGGATGACGGAGCCTGAGCCCATGAACAGGAGCCCCTTGAAGAACCCGTGGCTGACCAGGTGGAAGATGGCGGCCACCCACGCCCCGATCCCGAGTGCGAAGAACATGTAGGCCAGCTGGCTCACGGTCGAATAGGCGAGCACCTTCTTGATGTCGTTCTGGGTCAGCGCGATCGCCGCGGCGAAGATGGCGGTGAAGACGCCGATGCTGGCCACCACCCACATGGCCGTGGAGCTGTGGGCAAAGATCGGGTTCGCGCGGGCAACCATGTAGACCCCGGCGTTGACCATGGTGGCGGCGTGGATCAGGGCGCTGACCGGGGTGGGACCCTCCATCGCGTCCGGCAGCCAGACGTGGAGCGGGAACTGGGCACTCTTGCCCACCGCGCCGGCGAACAGCAGCAACGCGATCACCGTGATCGCGGTCGGGTCGAGCGAGCCGATGCTGGAGAAGACCTGCTCGAAGTCGAGGGTTCCGAGCAGGGTCCAGATCATCATGATCCCAAGCCCGAACCCGAAGTCGCCGACCCGGTTGACGATGAACGCCTTCTTGGCAGCACCCGCGGCGGAGGGCTTCTTGTACCAGAAGCCGATGAGCGCGTAGCTGCACAGGCCGACCGCCTCCCAGCCGACGTACAGCATCAGGAAGTTGTCGCCCAGGATCAGCAGCAGCATGCTGAACATGAACAGGTTCAGGTAGGCGAAGAAGCGCCACAGGCCGCGGTCGCCGTCCATGTAGCCGATCGAATAGACGTGCACCAGCAGGCCGACGGTGCTGACCACCAGCAGCAGCATCGCGGTCAGCCCATCGACCAGGAACGCGATCTGGACGTGGAAGCTGCCGGAGCCGATCCACTCGTACAGCGAGACGTGGTACGTGTGGCCGCCGAAGATGACGTTGGCGAACACCACCATGCTGAACAACCAGGCCACCGCAACGAGCGCCGTCGGCACCCACCACGAGCGATACACCGGCCGAGGCCCGCCCTCGATCACGTGGCCCGGCTGGCCGAGGCCGTCGTTCAGGTCGTCGGGGATCACGCCATCGGCGCCGTTGCTGTTGGCCAGGTCGTCGGCGTGGCCGGCATGCGGTGAGGTGGCGCGCTGCTCCTCCTCGGAGGGGATCGGACGGAAGGCGGACTCGTCGACCTCCGGGTGAGTGTCGCGCGACTCGCCACCGTGCCCCGAGTGCCCGGCATGGTCATCCGCGTGTCCGGCGCCATGTGCGTCGTGGCCGTGGGCCGGCATCCGGTCGATCCGCGGCCCGACCAGGACGGCGAACAGGAAGCCGGCGAGCGGCAGAGCCGGGATGAGTGCGATCAGAGACTCGATCGTCATCGGCCTAATCCTTGAGGTCCGAGTACTCGTCCACCTCGGGCGTCTGCCGCGTGCGGATGATGGCGATCACCAGCGCCAGGCCTACCGTCGCCTCCGCCGCCGCCACGGCCATCACGAGCAGCGCGAAGATCGCGCCGGTGTCGTTCGGGGCGTAGTAGGCGTAGGCGTTGAAGGCGACTAGCGACAGGTTCACCGCGTTCAGCATCAGCTCGATGCTGATCAGCATCAGGATCGCATTGCGCCGGGCCAGGAACCCAAACATGCCGATCGAAAACAGCATGGCCGACACGACGAGGTAGGCCTGCAGTCCCATCAGCTGTTGGCCTGCTCGTCGTCTTCAGGGCGGCGCGCGAGGTAGATGGCCCCGATGATCGCCGCCAGCAGCAGCAGGCTCAGGATCTCGAACGGCAGCGCGTAGTCGGTGAAGAGCGCCTTGGCCAGCGCGCTGATCTGGACGGCGATGATCACGGTGGCGTTGCCCCAGTCGGTTGCCGTGATCGTCCACCCGATGACGCCGAACAGCACCAGCGCGGCGAGCGCGGCCAGCCAGACCTGGCGGTGGAACGGCGAGGGCAGGTTGGCGTCACCGGCCTGGGTCAGCATGATCGCGAACAGGATCAGTACGCTGATCGCCCCCAGGTAGATGAGCACCTGCGCCGCCGCGATGATGGGGGCTCCCAGCAGCGCGTACATCCCCGCCAGCGAGC
>JALYUB010000075.1 GCA_030853945.1 Chloroflexota bacterium | reverse complement strand
CGTTGGTCATTGGGTTGACCGCATACGCCCCGATGAAGACGCCGGCCTTCTCGCGCTCCGCGCTCATGCGCTCGATCTCGGTCTCGCGTCTCGCCTCCGCGGTGTACGCGGCCACCTCCTCGGCCCGGTCAGGCGTCGTCAGCGCAGCCACCGACGGATGCTCGGGGGCAAGGACCATGAAGGTCGCCCCGAAGATCGTGTCGGGACGGGTGGTGAAGACCCGGACCGGCGCCGCGCCATGGGCCTCGACCGCGAAGTCGATCTCGGCGCCCTCGCTGCGACCGATCCAGTTGGTCTGCATCAGGCGGATTGGCTCCGGCCAGTCGATCTTGCTGAAGTCCAGCAGCTCGTCCGCGTACCTGGTGGTCCGGAAGAACCACTGCTCCAGGTCCCGCTTGATCACGGGCGTGCCGCATCGCCAGCAATGCCGATCGGCGCCCTCGACCTGCTCGCGTGCCAGGACCACCTGGTCCTTGGGACACCAGTCGACCGGCGCCATGGCGCGATACGCGAGGCCGGCCTTGAAGAACTGCACGAAAAGCCACTGCGTCCAGCGGTAATAGGCGGGGTCGCTGCTGACCACCTCGCGGCTCCAGTCGAACATGCAGCCCATCGTCCGGAACTGGGCTCGCATCCGGTCGATGTTGGCGTTGGTCCATTCCATCGGGTGCGCGCCCCGGTCGATCGCCGCGTTCTCGGCCGGCAGGCCGAAGGAGTCGAAGCCCATCGGGAACATGACGTTCAGCCCCTGCATGCGGCGCATCCGGGCCACGATGTCGGGACCGGTGGCGGCATACCAGTGACCGATGTGCAGGTCGCCCGACGGGTACGGGTACATGGTCAGCAGGTAGTGCTTCTCACGCGGGTCGGCGTCGTCGGCCCGGTACAGGTCGTCGGCAGACCAGCGCTCGCGCCAGCCCGGCTCGTAGGTGCGTGGGTCAAAGCGCTCGGTTCTCGGCGGCGTCGTCGACTCCTTCGTCATGGGGAGCTCCTCTGCGCGATCCAGCAGTCGATGCGATAGGGGATCGTGAATGCCTCGGTGCCGCGATGACCGTGGCGTGCCAGCAGGTCGATCACTTCGGTCCGGAACCGCTCCTGGGCCGCCGGTTCGAGGGCCCGGATGTACGACGCCGTGAAGGCCATGCCGATGAAATCCTCCGCCGTTGCCGGCAGCTCGTGACGCAGTTCGTGGAGCTGCACCGGCCCGAAGCCATGCGCGGCAGCGAAGGCCTCACGCGTCGTCGAGCGCCCGCTCGCGCGCCCGGCCTGGAGGTACTTGCCGTCCGCCACACCGCCAAAACGCTCGAGGATCCGGTGGTAGTCGGCAACAAAGGGAGAACGTTCCTCGTCGCGCACGTTCCAGAACAGTGCGACCCCGCCCCCTGGCCGGACGATTCGCGCCATCTCCGCCAGCGCGAGCGGCTTGTCGAACCAGTGAAAGGCCTGGGCCGCCGTGGCCAGGTCAAACGAGGCGGTTTCCAGGCCGGTCGCCTCGGCCGTCGCCTTGACCGCAGCAACGACCACTCCCTGATCGAGGGCACGCGAACGCAGGACGTCGAGCATCGGGCCTCCCGGTTCGACGGCGGTGACCTGCCAGCCCAGTGTTGCCATGGCGATGCTGGCTCGCCCCGTCCCGGCACCCAGATCGGCAACACTCGAGTGCGGCGGCAATCGCAGCTCGCGCGCGATCAGCGCGAACAGGGCCTCGGGATAGGTCGGCCGGTAGCGGTCGTACTCATCGGCCCAGGCGTCGAAGCTGCGTCCCCGTTCCGTGGTTGGCGTCATCGGTCGGGCGCCTCCGGTGTCCGGTCGGGGAACCAGGCCATCAGCAGCTCGTCGCGAAACGCGCCGCCGGGCACCCGGTACTGCCGAACGCGCAGCCCCTCGCGGACGAAGCCGGCGTGCTCGTAGACCGCGATCGCCCGATCGTTGTCCGGGAACACGCCCAGCGCAACCTTGGCCAGGCCGCGCTCACGCGACCACTCCTGCGCGGCTCTGACCAGGGCTGAGCCGATCCCCACGTCGCGCCAGCCGTCTGCAACGCAGATCGAGAGGGTGCCGACATGGTCGCTCACCACGTTGCGCTCGACGCTGACCAGCACGTTGCCGACCACGTCGGCGTCGGCCTCGGCGACGAGCGCCAGGCTGCTGCTGTCGCGGATCATCTCGCCGATGTAGAACGCCTCTGACGGCTCGCTCACCGCGGAGGGTGGCGTCACCAGCCAGCGGCCTTCGCGGCGCACCGCGGCGAACAGGCCGGACAGCGCCCGGGCATCCGTCGGGCGCGCGGGGCGCAGCGTCCAGCGCCGGCCGTCGATGGCCGTCCGCGCCTGGCTGTCAACGATGGTCATGCTGGTAAGTTGCCCTCACAGGTATGACAAAGCCCCCAACCTCGTCAGGACGAAGGGGGCCTTCGCGGTACCACGCTGACTTGACCGACTGGGTTGGTGGAGCTGGGGGGACTCGAACCCCCGACCCCCTGCATGCCATGCAGGTGCTCTCCCAGCTGAGCTACAACCCCACGATCGGTCCACTCATCGGCGCTGCTATCGGGCGCCATCCCGGCCGGGTGACCGGCTGCTCGGCGGGCGAGTTCGGGACCCTTCGATCGCCGGCTTGCACCATCCCGGCTCGCTGCGGATCGAGGCGGACGCCTATTGCTCCCGCGTCATCGCGTTCGGGCGGGAGTATAGCGCAGGGTCCGCATGAACCAGGCTCCGGAGCCCTGAATCGAGGTCACGCGGCGCGTAGCCGAGCTCCGAGCGGGCCTTGGCATCGGTCGCCCAGTAGGTGACACCGGCGGCCGCTCGGATCACCTCACCCAGGTTCGGCGCCACGCCCAATGCCGGGCCGATGAGCGCGCCGAGCGGCGCAATCGCGCGCAGCAGCAGGGTCGGGATGGTCAGGCGCGGTGCGCTCTGCCCGGCGATTGCGGCGGCTCGCTGCACCATCTCGCGGCCGTTCGTGATCTGTCCCCCCAGCACATACTGCTCGCCAACCCGTCCGCGATCGTGCACCAGGAGGATTCCGCCGGCGAGGTCCTCGACGTGAACCAGGCTCAGACCGAGGTCGGGGAACGTGATTGCCGGCAGCGTGCCGGCCATCGCCTGGGCGAGAGTGGTGCCGACCTGCGTCGGGTCGTGCGGACCGTAGACCTGGGCGGGAAGCGCGATCGAGATCGGTGCGCCGGCCGCCATCCGCTCCTCGGCGGCCAGGTGTGCAAGGTGCTTGGTCTCGTCGTAGTAGGACAGGTAGCGTGGCGGCTGCGGGCGCTCGAAGGTTTCATCGACCACGAGCCGGTGGGTGTTGCCGTACACGTTGACGGTCGAGACGTGCACGCTGCGCGGCACGCCGACGCTGATGGCCGCGTCCAGCACGTGCTGCGTGGCGACGACGTTGGCCGCATACATGGCCGCACGCTCGCTCGCTCGGATCCCGATGCGGTAGCTGCCGGCGACATGGAAGACGGCGTCGCTGCCGCGGATCGCACTCTGCAGCGAGGCGGCTGGCATCGTCGCCAGGTCGCCTTGGATCAGCTCGCAGCCGAGCTCCGTGAGCCGATCGGCGCCGGCGACCTCGCGCACCACCGCAACCACGTCGTCACCACGCGCTCGCAGCTGGCGGACCAGCTCCCCGCCGATGAACCCGCCCCCGCCGGTGACGAACGCCCTCATGGGGCGGCGATGGCGGCCTGCAGTCGCACGAGGCTGGCGTCCAGGTCGCGCTCCGCTGCGTCCGTGACCATGCCCTCGATCGGCTTCATGAAGATGTTCTCGGCGCGGACTTCGGAGGAGAGGGTGACCTCGGTGCCACCGTCCTGCGCCGCCAGCTCGATGGTGGCCACGATCGCGATCCCGCTGACGCTGGTGGCCAGCACCAGGCGCCGGTGCGCATCTGCCTCGCGGACCTTGATGTCGGCCGCGACGCGCTGGCCCATCAGCTCCAGCACGACGCGAGCGGTCGAGCCATTGACCGTGGGGGACGGAGAGGTGCGTTCGGCCGAGACGATTCCGGCCTGCCAGCGAGGCAGATTGGCCGGCTCGCTGAGAAACGCATACACCTCTGCGGGGGAGGCCTCGATCCGGGCGGTCCGTTGCACGCGGCGCATCCGTCGTACGGTAGACGAGTTGGTGGACCCAGGACCATCGGTCTAGGTGGGCACAGGCGCAGACCGCGTATCCTTGCGCCTGAAATCCAACGCAGGGAGGGGCCTCCGTGCTCCGCAGACTCACACCGGTCCTGATCGTGATGGTCGTCGTGCTGGCAGCCTGCAAGGGAGCTCCGGCCTATTCCAGCCCCACCGACATCATCACCAAGGGCCTCACCGCGACGGCCGACCTGAAGAGCTTCCACGTCTCGTTGGGGGTGAACGGCACCTTCAAGGCGCCTGGCTCCACGGGCTCGATCAAGCTCGACTCCACCAGCCTCGAGGCCGACGTCGACGTCAAGGCCAGGGATGCCCACGTTACGTTCGCGGTTCCGGCACTCCTTGGGCTGACCGGGGAGGCGCTGGTCATCGGCAAGGATGTGTGGGTCAAGACGAGCATGACCGGCGACAAGTGGTCGCACCAGACGCACGACAAGACAAGCAGCGCCTCGCCAGCCGAGACGTTCGATCCGGCGACGATCGTCACCAAGGTCAATGAATTCCTGGCGAAGGACGGCGTGGTGACGACCAAGCTGGCCGACGTGGCGTGCGGCGATCGACAGTGCTACCAGGTCAGCGTGTCGGTCCCGTCCACCCTGATGACCGATGCCGGCGCAGTCGCGTCCATGGATCCGTCGACCATCTTCGGCAAGGCACTGCTGCTCAACCTGCTGTTCGATCGCGACAAGCTGTGGCTGACCGAGGTTTCGACCGATGTCGCGAGCGATACGGTCGGTACCTTCAGCGCCAAGCTCACCTTCAGCAACTTCGACGAGGCGGTGACCTTCAGCCCGCCACCGTCGGCGGATGTCACCGAGGGTGAGTTCGCCGTTCCCGGGATGTAGCTCGAGTCAGAGTTCGTCGATGGGTGCCGGTCGGCCCACTAGATTACCCTGCGCCCCCCGCGGGCCTGAGCAGCTTGTAGCGATAGAACACGCTCGGCTGGCAGCGGCTGACGGCCAGACCCTCGACGGCGCGCACAATGCAGGCCGCATGGATATGCGGGAGAAAACGTCAGGAAGCGGGTGCTGCGCAAGGCGGTCCGCCGCCAACACATGACCTGCTCGAGGCGCGCGCTTGGCTGCGCGGGCATCAGCGAGCTGTTGCGGTTCCGCCCGAACTCGATAGCGAGCTCCTCAAGCGCGCGGTAGCACTCACCGGCCGGCTCCTGTCACCTTTTGGGGCCGATTCGTCCCTGTATGGGCATAGTGGCAACCATGGTGGCCAGCGTCGCGGCAACGGGCGAGGTTGAAGCGACCTACCGGCAGGACGGTGATCGACTCTGGCGCGCGCTGTACGCATTCGCCGGTAACGAGGATGTCGCCTCCGATGCCGTCGCCGAGGCCTTCGCCCAGGCGCTTCGGCGGGGCTCCGCCATCAGGGACGTGCGCAGCTGGGTCTGGCGATCGGCCTTCCGACTTGCGAAAGGTGATCTCAAGAGGCAGTCCGGCTTGCGGCATGGACCCATGCCCGAAGGCGCCGCTCATGATGTGCACCCCGACGAGCAACTGGTGGCCGCACTCCAGGGACTCACCCCCCAGCAGCGCACAGTCGTCGTGCTGCATTACTACGCCGACTGCCCAGTGCGCGAGATCGCTCGTCGCACGGGCATCAACCCGCTTGCCGTCCGCGCTCACCTGAGTCGCGGTCGGAGGCATCTCCGCGTGCTGCTTGGTGACGAGCGATGATCGATCTGCAAGGCCGATTCCGAACTCTCGACGATCTTCAGGCACCTGACTTGTGGCGAGAGATCGAGAGCAGGGCCGTGGCTGCACACCGGCGGGGCAGCCGCCCTCTGTCATGGATGCTGATCCTGGCGATGCTGCTTCTGGCCCTGGCCATCGGCAGTGCGGCGCTCATCGGCTCCGGCATCCTGAAGCTGCCGGTTACGGTCAAGCCGTCGCCCAATTCGTCATCGCCCGTAGCGGTGCAGGATTCCTGGGCCTCGGCCGGGACCATGACCGCTGCTCGCGCCGGTGACGCGGCCATCCTGCTGCCCGATGGCCGGGTGCTGGTTGCCGGCGGCAGCAACACCAGCCCGGCCGCGGCCGAGGTGTACAACCCCGGCGCGGGGACCTGGACCGCCGTCCACGACATGATCGCAGCTCGGTCGAGTCACACGGCCACGCTGCTGTCGAACGGATTGGTACTCGTGGCGGGCGGCTACACCACTGGCAACAACCCACTTGCTTCGGCCGAGCTGTTCGATCCCGGGACCGGGGCCTGGAACCTCACCGGGGATATGCTCGAGGTGCGCTTCGATCACACGGCCACGCTGCTGGCTGACGGTCGGGTCCTGGTCACCGGTGGCAGCGGCGCAGGAGGCACCGGCGGGTCGGACTACCTGGGCTCGGCCGAGCTGTACGACCCCAGCACGGGGACATGGAGCGAGGCCGGGGCCATGAGCGCGCCGCGCCAGTTCGAGACGGCGACTCTGCTCCTCAACGGCAAGGTGCTTTTGGCCGGCGGCTTCAACGGGTCTGCCGCGCTGGCGTCGGCTGAGCTGTTCGACCCAGCTACGGCGACCTGGACTTCCACCGGGAACATGGCCGCTGGCCGACGGGCGCACTCATCTGTGCTGCTGCCCGATGGAAGGGTGCTCGTGGCGGGCGGTCTGGGCAGCGCGGCGCTTGCCTCGGCCGAGCTTTACGACCCGGCGACCGGGTCCTGGACCACCACCGGCAGCTTGACCGATCCGCGCTCCAATCAGTCGGCGACCGTGCTGACCAACGGATTGGTGCTGGTGGCGGGCGGCTTCAACGGGCACGACGTGCTGGCATCGGCCGAGCTGTACGACCCGGCCACTGGCAGGTGGACCGCAACCGCGAGCCTCTCCCGGGCTCGCGAAGGGCACACCGCCACGCTCCTGCCGACCGGGGCTGTCCTCGTGGCGGGTGGCACGCCATCCCTCGATGCCGAGGTGTACGACTCCAGCGGACCCTGACTCAACACTCGAACCGTTCTCGAAACCCTACGCGCGGATCCCTGTCCGGCGCCAGCCGTCTGGCACCGCAGCCGCGCTAACCCGACCAGGAGGTCTCATGAGCAAGCTCACGCCCAACGTGCTCTCCCTGCCCCTTTTCGGCTCACTGACGCTCGTTCTCGCAGCGTGCGCCGGCGGCACGCCAGCTCCAACGCAGCAGCCCTCGAGTGGGTCCAGCGGGACGTCGCAGCCATCGGCCTCAACTCCTGCCACCCAGTCGTCGGCCCCGCTCGTCGCGAGGGGGTCGATCGCCTTCAGCAGCGAACGAGACGGCAATGTCGAGATCTATGCCAGGAGCGCTTCAGGCGCGATAGCACGGCTCACGAACAACCCGGCGAAGGACAGCCAGCCGGCATGGTCGCCGGATGGAACACAGATTGCTTTTGCCAGCGACCGGGACGGCAACTCCGAGATCTACGTGATGAGCGCCGACGGCACCGGCGCGAAGCGGCTGACCAATAACTCGAGTGGTGAAGGCATGCCAGCCTGGTCCCCGGACGGATCGCAGATCGCATATGTGAGCGACCGGGAAGCCAACGTCGACATCTACGTGATGAAAGCGGATGGCACCGGCGAGACCCGCCTGACGACGGACGCGGCCAATGACTTTGCTCCCGCATGGTCGCCAGATGGCACGAGGATCGCGTTCGATCGCGACCTGGGGGGCGTCAACTTCGAAATCTTCGTGATGAACGCCGACGGAACCGGCGTGGTACAGCTGACCAAGGATCCGGGCGGGGACCAAGGCCCGGCCTGGTCGCCAGATGGCACCCAGATCGCGTTCAACAGCGACCGATCGGGCAACGGCGATGTCTACGTGATGAATCCCGACGGGACGGGGGCCAGGCAGCTGAACCAGGACCCGGCCACGGACCTGTTCCCGGCCTGGTCGTCCGACGGCTCGCAGATCGCATTCGTCAGGGATGTGGGAGGCAATCCGGATATCTACCTGATGAATGCTGACGGCACCGGAGCCACCCAGCTGACGGACAGCCCGGGAGAGGATCTCGACCCCGCCTTTTCGCCCACGGGCTAGGTGGAGATATGGCCGGATGGTGGTGGTGGAGATGAGGGGACTCGAACCCCTGACCCCTGCGATGCGAACGCAGTGCTCTCCCAACTGAGCTACATCCCCACGGGCCGAGGCAGTATATCAGCGGCTTTTGGGGCTTCCCAAACTAGAACATCTGTTCTAACATCGGTTGGGCCATGACCGATGCCGCCCGGCCCATCCGACCCCTTCCCGAACTCCTCGAAGCGTTGCGCTCCCATGGTCTGCGGCGGGGTACGGATCCAGGACCGATGGTCGGCGCTGACCCTGTTCCCACCGGACAGCCCGGGCTCGACGCGGCGCTGCGCACCGGCGGCTGGCCGCGCGGCGCCCTGGCCCTGCTCGATGCCCCGGCCGGCGGCGGCGCCACCAGCCTGGCGCTCGGATCGCTGGCTGCCTGCCAGGCCGATGGTGGGCTGGTCGCCTGGCTCGACCCGTTTGGCCGCTTCGACCCGGCGACCGCGGTTCGGCTGGGCGCATCGCTGGAATGGATGCTGGTCGTCCGCCCCAACGACCCCGCCGAGGCGGTGGAGCTGGCCGGCTGGCTGGCCCGAACCCGCCTCATCGACCTGCTCGTCCTGGACCTGGCCGATGTCCAGCCGCCTCGCGGCCTGGACCGTCTGGCCGACCTCCTGCTGCGCGCCGGCGGCACTGGCCTGCTGCTCGCCGGCCGACCCGGGCGCGAGTCGGCTGGGCGCGTGGCGGGAGTGCGGGTGGAGCTGGCCCGTCGCGCCTGGCTGGCGGTGGGGCAGGACCTGGTCGGCCAGCGGGTCGAGGCGACCGTGACTCGTCACCGCTGGGCCCTGGCCGGTGGCCGCGCCGAGCTGGACTTGTGGTTCGGCGAGGGGCGACGGATCGACCCGCTCCTCCGCTCGGCCGCCTCCCCGTTCGAGGTCCCGGCCGGTGGCGCGCTCGACGAGCAGCCGGCGCTGCGCGTCATTTCGGCCTGAGCGGTTTGCGTCTGATGCAACCAACGGGGAAGCAGATGTCCTTTTCAGGCGCTGCGTTGTGGAAAATTTCGCCTGGCGCAACTACCGGTGCCAGAACGGTCCGTTTTGGGGCCTGCCTCGTCGTTGGTTGCATCAAACGCAACCCTGTCAGGAGAGCGGGCTCGTGACTCGCCTCCTGGCCCTCGTCTGGCCGGCGTTGCGCACGCCGGATGCGGAACCAGCCACCTTCGACGCCATCCTGGATCGCCTCGATGACCTCTCTCCGCGGATCGAGGCGGTCGACCGGGGAGTGGCGCTGCTCGATATCACGGGCCTTGGGCCGCTGCTCGGCGATGAGCGCCGAATCGCGGCGCGGGCGGTGGTGTTGGCGCGCGGGATCGCCCCGCTCCCCGTGCGAGGGGGAGTGGGGGACAACCGTTGGCTGGCGGTCCTGGCCGCGCGTCTGGCGCGCTCCGAACGCCCCGATGCGCAGGCCGCGTTCCTCGCGATTCCCACAGGAGGAGGGGGCACTGCCCTCGTCTCGCTCTCCCTGGACCTGCTTCCCGCCGACCCGGTCACGCGAGCCCGCTTCGCCCTCTTCGGGCTGACCGCCATGGGACAGCTGGCCACCCTTCCCCGATCTGCGGTAGGCGCCCAGTTCGGTCCAGCCGGCGAGCGGCTTCAGCAGCTCGCCCGCGGCAGGGATCCTCGCCCGCTGATTCCCCGCCGACGCCCGGAGCGGCTGGCCGCGCACACGGCCTTCGAGCCGCCGGCGGAGGGGATCACCGAGATCGCGCTGGAGCTGCGCCGCCTCGTCGCGGAGCTGTGCGACGCCCTTCGCGCCCGCCACCTGGCACCGGGCCGCGCCACGCTCGGCCTGCGCCTCGAGGACGCCCCGAAACTGAACGTGGAGCTGGCCTTCCCCGAGCCGACGCTCGAGCCGGACTGGATCGCGCGCCTGCTGATCGGTCGCCTGGAGCAGGCGACCCGGGAGCGACAGACGAGCGAAGAGGAGCCGCGCATCACCGCCATCGACCTTGCCTTCGACCACCTGGCCGATCCCGCCGCCAGGCAGCTGCCGGCGTTCGAGGCGCGAGTCGGGCGCTGGGAGGAGCTGCGCTGGTCGCTGGAACGGCTGACCATGCGATTCGGCGAGGGCCGCCTGTGGCGGGCCAGCCACGACCGCCCGAGCGCGTCGCTGGCTGAACATCGGTCCAGCCTGGTCGAGCTGTGACGCGGCTGTATCTCGACCATCCCCTCATCCAGGTCGAGACCGATGCCTCCGGCATCCCGCTCCGCCTGCGCCTGGACGGCGAGACGCACGGCGAGGTGGGGATCTGCAACCGCTGGCGCGTCGACGACGACTGGTGGCGCGAGCCGACGGCGCGCTCCTACTTCAAGCTTGTGACGCGCGACGGGCTGCTCTGCACCGTCTACCTGGACGAGATGCGCGGCACCTGGCACTTGGAGCGCATCTTCGACTAGGCGGGCCTCAACGGCGTCGGTCCAATCGCCGCGCTCGATCCGGCCGACCAGCCAGCGATCCTCCTCCATGTCGAGGGGCGAGCCGCTGCCATTGACCGCGACGAGAGACGAGATAGGCTTCGAAGTGCCCATGGTCAACGAGATCGCGATGCGTCACCTGCTGGGGCAGGGATATCGGATGGACACGTTTCTCACCCTGCTGCTGAGCAGCCGGCCATTTGGCCAGTTCGACCGGTTCATCGGATTCGGACCGCCCATCGTTCTGTAGCTCCCGGCGCGTACCATCGCCGCATGCCGGCCTTTCGAGTCGACCGACTCTGGCCCGATCCGGCCGCCGACCTCGACTTGGACGAGGCGTTCGCGGACTTGGACCTGCCTCCGTCTCCCCCGGGACGGCCGCTGGTCGGCGTGAACATGGTGACCAGCATCGATGGTCGCGCGCAGCTCGCGGGTACCGCCGATGGACTCTCTGGCCGACCCGACCGTCGCCTCCTGCAGCTCCTGCGGGTCGCGCACGACGCCGTCGGCAGCGGGGTCGGCACCCTCCGCGCGGACGATTTCTACTCGCACCTGCCGGCGGACCTCGCCGAGCGCCGAGTCGCCGCAGGACGTCCGGCCCAACCCACGGCGGTCGTGATCGGAGGGAGCGGTCCGGTGCCCACCGATCGCCGCTGGTTCGCCCACGCGGACCAGGCACGGATCCTGGTGCTCGGTGCGCATGCAACGCGCCCCGATCTTCCAGCCGAAACGGAGATCCTGGTCGCTCCGACCGATGTGCCCGAGCCGCGTTGGGTGCTCGTTCAACTCGCCGAGCGAAGGATCCAATCTTTTCTGCTCGAGGGCGGCCCGACCACCAACGCCACCTTCCTGGCAGCCGACGCCATCGACGAGCTGTACTGGACCATCGGCGCGCGGCTGATCGGGACGGACGCCCTGCCCATGATCACGCCGATTCCCGGTGGGGGACCATGGGCCGAGCATCCGCGCGACGGGCGCTTGGTGAGCATCCATCGGTCCGGGGACGAGCTCTTCCTCCGGTACCGCTTCGTCGGCATCGGTCCATGAGCGGCACCGTCGACCTGGGACGGCTGGGTGCCTGGGGCCACCTCGACTCGCTGACGATCGAGGATGCGCGGGCCTACGCGCGCCGCGTGGACCAACTGGGCTACGGCACGCTGTGGGTGCCCGAGACGGTTGGCCGCGAGCCGTTCACCCTGCTCGGCCTGCTGGCAGGGGAGACGATCTCGATCCTGCTGGGGACGAGCATCGTGAGCATCTGGGGCCACGACGCGCAGACCACCCGCATGGCGGCGATGACGCTCCAGGAGGCGACTGGCGGCCGCTTTGTGCTGGGGCTCGGCGTATCGCACCTGCACCTGGCCCAGAAGCTGCGCGGCCACATCTACGAACGGCCCCTGAGCCGCATGCGCGAGTACCTGGGCGCGTATCGGGCCGCCATCTATCGCGGGCCCGGAGCTGATGCGGTGGCCGAGCCGCCCGTCCTTATTGCCGCCATTCGCGAGCGGATGCTGAACCTCGCCGCCACTAAGGCCGATGGTGCCTTTCCGTACCTCGTCATCCCCGAGCGAGTGGCCTGGGCACGCGGCGTGCTGGATGCATCAAATCCGGGTCGGCGCCCGATTTTGGCCGTCTCGATGCCGGCCGTGCTGGAGATCGATCCCGACGCGGCTCGGACCGCCGCGCGCGCCTACCTAGCACCCTACCTGCGGACGCCGGCCTACCAGGCGGGATGGACCGCGCAGGGCTTCGCAGATGCCGATTGGGAGAAGCCGGCGAGCGATCGACTCGTCGATGCCATGGTGGCCTGGGGCGACGTCGCGGCACTCCGGGCGCGTATCGCCGACATGGTGGCCGCCGGCGCCGACCACATTGCTGTGATCCCAGTAGCTCCGGACGGGACAACCGAGCATCTGCCGGTGCTCGAGGCGCTCGCCGCTCCCTAGCTCGGGAACCCCTCGGTTTCGGCCGGGGTCGAGGCTTGTTCGTCGCCGACCCAGCGCACGTCGCGCACGTCGCGCACCAGCAGGACCCCCAGGTTCGCGACGATCGCGACCCCTGCCGCTCCGATGAGCGTGAACGGGAGGCTGACGGCGGAGAGTGGGCCGGCCAGCAGCGATCCCAACGGCTGGAAGATGAGCGACACGAGCCAGTCATAGCTGCTCACTCGCGATCGGGCGTGCTCGGGGACGTGCTGCTGCAGCATCGTGAACCACCAGGTGTTGGTCAGCTGCTGGCCGGCAACGGATGCGAGTGAGGCCATCGCGATGACCACGATTGGCAATGGGCCGACCAGCGCCAGCAGCGGCAGTGCCTCCATGCTGGTCAGCACGAACCCGACCAGGAGCGGTCGCTTGGGTCGCAGCCGCAGCGCCAGCAGCCCACCGATCAGCCCACCGATTGCGCCGCCGGTCAGGATGAAGCCCCAGGCCGGGGCCCCGCCCAGCTTGGTATTTGCGATCACCGCGCCGAGGATGAAGAAGGCAGAGCCGGCCATGTTGCTGAGGGCAAAGGCGCAGATCGCGGCGAGGATCCAGCGACGGGACACAACCTCGCGCCAGCCGGCCGCCAGGTCGGCCAGGAAGTGCTGCTCGCTGCGCCTGGCTTCTGTCGGCGCAAGCCGCAGCATCAGGAGCGAGACGGCGCTGACCACGAACGTGGCCGCGTCCACCAGGAAGATGACCCCGATCCCGGTCGTGACGATGAGCAACCCAGCGACCGGCGGACCGAAGATGCCGGTCGCGCTGCGTGACAGGCTCATCAGCGCGTTGGCCTGTTGCAGCCGTCCGGCGCTCACGGTCTGTGGGATCAGCCCGCCGCTGGCCGGCAGGAAGAAGGCGCTGGCGCCACCGATCACTGCCGCGCCAACCGCCAGGTGCCAGACCTGCGCGGCGTGAGTGAGGAGGAGGACCGCCAGTACCACCTCGGCGACGCATCGGACGACGTCGCAGGCGACCATCACCAGCTGACGAGGCAGCCGATCGGCCATGACCCCGCCGGCAAGCACCAGCGCGACGTGGGCCACCGTGAATGCGGCGAACACGATTCCAAGGTCCGTGGCCGTGCCACCAATGCCGAGCACCGCGAAGGCGACCGCAACCGGGATCAGCGCATCACCGGCTGCGGATGCGGTCTGCCCGATCCAGAGCAGGCGGAACTGTGGCTCTGCCAGCGCTCCGAGGCGTCCCGTGGGCGCCCCCGTCATCGGCTCCGAGCCGTCCACTCGGTGCGGCTGATGCCGTAGATCAGCACGGTGTGGCCCCACAGGTCGGTCTCGCCGCGGAGCGACTCGCCAAGGCGCGTCGCCACCGCGATCGAGGCCTCGTTGGCCGGGTCGATCAGGCTGAGCAGGTCGGCGAACCCAATCTGCTCGAAGCCCCAGTTCATCGCCGCCTGCGCCGCCTCGGTGGCATACCCGTGCCCCCACCAGCTGCGCCCGAGAAGGTAGCCCACCTCGGCACCCGGCCAGTCGGCCGGGTTGATGATGCCCGCTCGACCGATGAGGCGGCCGCTGCTGCGCTCCTCGATCGCCCATTGGCCGTAGCCGCGCATTGCCCAGTGGCCCAGCCAGCCGGCGATCCAGCGCCAGGTGTCCTGGAACGTCGGCACGGCACGGTCACCGACATACCGCATCACGTCGGGATCCTGGGACAGCTCGAAGAGCGCGGTCGCGTCGCCCTCGCGAAAGGGCCGCAGGGTGAGGCGCTGTGTCTGGATGGTGGGAATTGCCAGTTGCACGATCGCGATGATGCCCCAGCCGCTGCGGCTGCCGCGGGCATCCTCCGCGCCGGTCAGCTCATGTTGGCCCGCAGGAACTCCACCGTGCGACGGTAGGCGAGCTCGCTCGCCTCCTCGTTGTACTCGGGCCGATCCCGCTCCATGAACCAGTGCTTCGCGCCTGAATAGACGTAGGCCGCGCTGCTGTGGGCGAGCGTCTTTTGCATCTCGGCCACGGGGCCGGAGTCGACGAACTGGTCGTCCTGGGCGAAATGGCCCAAGTAGGCGGCTCCGCCCGGCGCCGCGTACACGTCGCTGTAGATCGAGACGAACGCAGCGACGTCGGTCCGCCCGGCGGCCAGCTGGCTGCCGTACCAGCCGCCGAAGCTGAGGGCCACGATCGCGGCGCGGTCGCCGCGGACGTCGGGGTGTGCCAGAAGGTGGTCCAGTGCGGCCTGGACGCGTCCCATGATGCGCTCGGGATTCAGCCCTCCCGGCCCTCCAGCGCCACGCTCGATCGCGGTCGTCCACGCGTCGGCGTCCTCGATGGTGGTCAGGACCTTCCCGTCGAAGAGGTCGGGTGCCATGACCGTGAACCCGTCCTGTGCCAGGCGGTCAGCGAGGTCGCGCATCACCTCGTTGAGGCCCCACCATGTGTGCAGCAGCAGGACAGGCGGTCCCGGTGACGGTCGTGCTGGCGCCAGGTAGGTATCGGTGTCTCCAGCCGCCGCCTGGATGCGGATCGTCTCTCCCATCGGCCTACACGAGGTGCTGGTTGTGGAGACGTGTCATCTGACCCATGCCGGCATGCTACAGGGATCGAGGGGCTTGGCGTAGTAGAACATTCGTTCTATTCTATTCAATCTGATGGAGACACCGGGCACCTCCTACTGCGAGCTCCACGCGCACTCCAATTTCAGCTTCCTGGACGGGGCCAGCCATCCGGAGGAGCTGATTGCGCGGGCGGCCGTGCTGGGCATGCCGGCGCTGGGAGTCACCGATCACGCCGGCCTGTACGGCGCGGTCCGACTTTCGAAGGCGGCAGCCCAGACCCGGACCGATGAGGCCCGGGCGGCGGGCCTGTCGCCGGTCACCGCCATCATCGGGATCGAGCTGACCATTCCCCGCGACGAGGGCGAGCTGCGCCTGGCACGCCGCGGGCGAAAGCTCAACGACCCGTTTCGCGGCGAGCACGCGAGCCGTGGCTGGCCGGGCGAGCTGCATGCCGGCCCGATCCCGGGCGATCACCTCGTCCTGCTGGCCCGCGATGCCGCCGGCTACACCGCCCTGTCGCGGCTCGCCAGCCGTGGCCACCTCGCGGGGGAGAAGCAGTTCCCGATCTTCGCCCCGGGGCTGGTCGAGGAGGGGCTCGACGAGGGTCGCGGGCACCTCATCGGGCTGTCCGGCTGCCGTAACGGCGAGGTGCCGCGCCACCTGCTCGCCGGCGAGCGGGCGGCCGCGCTCGAGGCAGCACAACGCTGGGCGAGCCACTTTCCGGATGGCGACTTCGGGATCGAGCTGTCGCATCACCTCGAGCCGGACGACGACTGGCTAGTGGCTGAGCTGGCGACGCTGGCGGCGGAGGCGGGTCTGCCGACGGTCGTCACCAACCAGGTGCACTACGCCGAGGCCGGCGGCCATCGGCTGCAGGACGTGCTGGTCTGCATCAGACATGGGGCCACCCTGGACGAAGGGCGCGAGCTGCTGCTGCCCAACGCGGAATTCCGCCTCAAGAGCGCCGCGGAGCTGGCGAGCCTTGGCGCCCGGCTGCCGGACGCGCGCGCCCGCCGTGCCTGGGAGGCCGGGATGGCACAGGCGGCGAGCATCGGCCAAGCCTGCCGGCTCGACCTGAACTTCGAGCGCTATCGGTTTCCGGGCTTCACGGTCCCCGAGGGAGAGACCCCGTTCTCATATCTCTACCAGCGTGCACACGAGGGCTTACGCGTCCGTTATCGGCCCATTACCAGGCAGTCGGTGAAGCAGCTGGCGCATGAGCTGGAGATCATCGAGCGCACCAACCTGGCCGAGTTCTTCCTGATCGTGTGGGACCTGATGGAGTTCGCGCGCAAGAACGGGATCATCGGCCAGGGGCGGGGAAGTGCCGGCGACTCGATCGTGGCCTACTGCCTGGGCATCACCAAGGTCGACCCGATCGCCCACAAGCTCCTCTTCGAGCGCTTCATCAACGAGGCGCGGACGCTGCCGGACATCGACATCGACTTCGACGTCAACCGCCGCGAGGAAGTGATCCAGTACCTCTACAACCAGTACGGCGCGGATCACGCCGCCATGGTCTGCACAGTGATCACCTATCGGGCCCGCAGCGCGGTGCGCGAGGTGGCCAAGGCGCTCGGCTTCCCGCTCGAGGCGGTCGATCGCGTGGCCAAGGCGCTCGACACGCGCGACGCCTCCGACGTGGCCCGCGACCTCGCCCTGGACGGTGACTTCGGGTGGCTCTTCGATGAGGCCGGCCTGGACATGGCCGCGGAGGCGATTCCACCGGGGCGGGATGGCCGAGGACAGACCGATGGAGCGGCCGGGACGGTGACGCGCCAGCCCTCCGACTCGCCCTGGCACGGCTCCGCACGTCCCACGCTGGCACTCCCGCTGCGCCCTGACCTGGCCGATGCCGAGGCCCGGGCCCGCGACGCGGCCAACGACCACGACGGGCGACCGTACAGCGAGAGCGGCTGGGTGCCGCCGAAGCGTCCATCGGTGCTCGATCAGTCGGTGGTATCGGTCAAGCACGAGGGCTGGGAGCAGAAGCGCTACGGTCCCGGCGGCCTAAAGCTGCCCGAGCCGCGCGACAACGGCACGCCCGGGCCGTCGAGCGACCGGCCGAGCATCGTGCGCGTGGACCCGGAGAGCGGCATGCCGATCGAGGAACGCCATCGCCCGAGCGTGGTGGCTACCGAGTGGGGAGACGCCGGGCCGCACGCCCCGCCCCGCAACCGCTGGCAGTGGCTCCTCCAGCTGTGCGGTGAGATCGACGGCTTCCCGCGGCACCTGGGGATCCACGTCGGCGGCATGCTCGTCACCCGCACTCCGCTGATCGACCTCGTCCCGATCGAGCGCGCCACAATGCCGAACCGGGTGGTGACCCAGTACGACAAGGAGGACATCGAGGCGCTCGGGCTGGTGAAGATCGACCTGCTCTCCCTGCGAACGCTGGGCGTGGTCAGCGAATGCCTCGACAAGATCGAGCGCGACACCGGACAGCGCATCGACCTCGATTCACTCCCCCACGACGACCCCGAGGTGTTCAAGACGATCCGCGCCGCCGACACGGTCGGCATGTTCCAGATCGAGAGCCGCGCCCAGATGCAGGCGCTCCCCAAGAGCCGGCCGGAGCGCTTCGAGGACCTGGTGGTGCAGGTCGCGATCATTCGTCCGGGCCCGATCCAGGGCAACGCGGTGCATCCGTATCTCAGAAGACGCGCCGGGGCTGAGCCGGTCACCTACCTGCACCCGAGCCTGCAGCCGATCCTGGAGGACACCCTGGGCGTGATCCTGTACCAGGAGCAGGTGATGCAGATCGCGATCGAGATATGCGGCTACACCGCGCTCGAGGCGGACATCTTCCGCAAGGCGATGGGCTCGCACCGCAGCCACCAGAAGATGCAGGCCGAGCGCGACCGGTTCGTGGGAGGCGCCATGCGCACGGGGCTCACGGAAGAGGACGGAGAGGATCTCTTCCGGCGCTGCTCAGCCTTCGCCGAGTTCGGCTTCGCCCGGGCCCACGCCGCGGCCTTCGCCAAGATCACCTACGACACCGCCTGGCTGAAGCAGCGCTACCCTGCCTACTACTACGCCGGCGTCCTGAACAACCAGCCGATGGGCTTCTACTCGCCGGCCGTGATCGTGGGCGACGCCAAGCGGCACGGCGTGCGGGTGCTGCCGATCGACGTCAACGCCTCGCGCTGGGAGCATGAGGTCGAGCCACTTCCCGAGGGGGACGCGGCGCTGCGGCTCGGGATGCGCCAGGTAAAGGGGATCGACGAGTCGTCGCGCGAGGCGCTCGAGCGCGAGCGCGCCATCGGTCCGTACGCCGGCGTGCGCGACTTCGTGGCTCGCATCGGCCTGGGGGAGCAGGTGGTGGAGCGGCTGATCGCGATCGGGGCGTTTGACTGGACCAATGCGCCCCGCCGCGAGCTGCTCTGGCAGCTGCGCAGCACCTTGGCCGACGCGGATCCCGGGCGTCCCGCCCTGGGCCTGACCGATGACGCCCAGCGCGAGCTGGGCGCAACCCTGCCGCCGATGAGCTTCGCCGAGCGCGTGGCCGCCGACTACCGGGAGCTGGGGCTGTCGCCGACAGCCCACGCGGTCGAGCTCATCCGGGCGCGGCTGGCCGAGCGAGGAGTGCTGAGCATCGCCGAAGTCGGGAAGCGGCGGGATCGGTCCCGGCTGCGCCTGGCTGGGCTGGCGGTCAGCATCCAGCACCCGATGACCGCCAAGAACTTCGTATTCATCGCGCTGGAGGACGAGACCGGCATGATCAACGTCACCGTGCGCCCGCAGGTCTACACCGCGCACCGCGCCATCCTGCATCGCAATCCGCTGCTGGTGATCGATGGGCTGTTGCAGGTCGAGGGGGAGGTGCTCAACGTGGTGGCGACCCGCATCCATCCTGTTGACGCGGTCATCAATGAAGGGCGAGAGACCCGCTTGGAGCTGGGAAAGCAACAGCGCCTCTTCCACTGAGGAGCCGGTAGACTCGCCACCATGAGCAGGAGTCTCGTACGCAGCTTCTCGTCCCCTGACGAGCACCGTGAATTCTCGAGTGGCGTCCTCGACCTCATCGCCGTCGGGGCGTTGACCTTCGGCCAGGAGACGCTCGAGCCAGGCTGGCGGTGGTCCAAGGACGTACGGCCCCTGGCCGGCACCGATCGGTGCGAGTTCCACCACGTCGGCTTCCAGGTCAGCGGCCGTTGGGTGTGCGAGGACCGGGACGGGACCCAGGTCGAGGTGGCCCCCGGGGACATCTTCGACACCCCGCCCGGCCATGACGCCTGGGTCATCGGCGACGAACCGTGCGTGGCCATTGACTTCCAGGGGATCGCCGACTGGGCCACCAGGGCGGCGTCCACGCGGATCCTGACGTCGGTCCTCTTCGCGGATGTCGTCGATTCCACCGCACTGATCGACGAAATCGGGGATGCGGCGTGGCGCCGGCTGCAGGCGCAGTTCTTCGAGAACGTCCAGACGGTGCTCAGCACCCAGAACGGCAGCCTGGTCGACACCGCGGGCGACGGCATCCTTGCCCGATTCGACAGCCCTGTCGCTGCGGTCCGCGCCGCTGCCGCCCTGCTGCTCGTCGCCGAGCGCATCGACCTGCAGGTCCGGGCGGCCGTCCACACCGGCGAGGTCGAGCAGACCTCGAACGGATTAAGCGGGATGGCCGTCCACGTCGGAGCCCGCGTCCTTGCCCATGCCGGGCCGGGCGACGTGCTGGTAACTTCCTCCACCCGCGATCTGACCCTGGACGCCGGGATCGCCTACGAGGAGCGCGGGGCGGTTGAGCTCAAGGGAGTGCCCGGTGCGCGGACCCTGTACGCGCTGCGCGCTACCCCCGAGGAACCACCGGAGCCGAGCGTGCCTAACTAGCATTAACTTCGCCAAGCAGCGGTGCATGTCCGCTAATTGACCGCTCCGACCTTGTTCCGTACGGTGGCAGCCTTGGACATCGCGGATCGCCCAGCTGCCCGCCCCCCACTCGCTGCCGAGGACCTGGCGCTCGCCGCCTGGAATGTGGCTGCGGTTCCGCTGGTGGCGCTCAGTGGCCTCGGGCAGATCGTGCGCCTTGGCGACTCGCCCGACCTGGCGGCCGGGCTGGTCCAGCTGGTCGCGGTCATGGGTGCCATCGTTGCCATCGCCACCCGACCTGCCGGAACATCGCTGCCCGCGGTCCAGGCGGGGACGATCGACGCCCGCATGGGGTTCATCGGCCCGCTGGTCCTGGCGATCTCATTCGTCGCCGGATCGGCCTCGACCTACCTCGGGCTGAGCGTCGAGGGACCGGTCGTCGGATCTGCGTTCATCGCGATGGTGGCAGCGATGGTCTTCGCCGACAGGCTGCCGACCATCGATCCGTGGCTGCGCCGCGCGCTGCTGCTGCCTTTCACATTGGTCTGCGCCGGCATTTTCGACGGGTTCGCCGCGCAGCTGCTGGGGGACGTGAACGTGGGCGAGCTCGTCACCTCGCTCACCGTGGACAAGACCGGCTTCGGCCTGTTCGTGCTCGGCATGCTGCTGGCGGGGCTTGCCGTGTTCTATGCGGGGCTCGTGGTCGCGCCGCGCGCCCTGGCGGCGCCCGAGGAGCAGATGGGCTGCCTGGTCTGGCCCGCCCGATTCGTCCTGTTCGTCGTCAGTGCCGTGCTGGGCATCGGATGGCTGACGCTGGTGTCGCCGTGACGCTCGCCGAGCCGCTGCGCAACTTCGTGTTCGGTCTGCCGGAGGCGTGGGAGGACCATCCGTGGGGTGACACGGTCGCCAAGGTGGGCAAGAAGGTGTTCGTCTTCCTCGGCTCGCCCGAAGAGGACGGAACGCTGGGATTCAGCGTGAAGCTCCCGCTCTCCAATGACGAGGCGCTCTCAATGCCGTTCACGGAGCCGACCGGCTACGGGCTCAGCCGCGGCAACTGGGTCACCGTGCACGCTCCGCCGGACGCACCGCTCGATCTGTTGCTCGGCTGGATCGAGGAGAGCTACCGGGCCGTGGCGCCGAAGCGCCTCGTCGCCCAGCTCCACGCCGATCGAGGTTCTGGGGCTCGCTAGGGAACTCTCGCGATGGCGGTGCCGTCCTGACGGCAACCGAATCGAGGATTCCACCCATGCGTCGCCTCGCCGCCCCCCTTGCCGCCCTGGCCGTGACCCTGGCACTCGCCGCGCCGACGCTGGCCTGCGGCGGATTGATCGGTCCCAACGGCGCTGTCAACCTTCTTCGCACCACCACCCTGGCCGGCTACCACGACGGCGTGGAGCACTACGTCACCGCTTTTGAATTCGCCGGAGGAGGCGGCTCGTTCGGCAGCATCATTCCGCTGCCGGGGGTCCCGACCAGCGTGGTCCGCGGCGGTGACTGGACCCTGCAGCGCCTCGTGCGGGAGACGAATCCACCCACCCCCGAGGCCTTCTTCGCGGCCGGCACAGCCCGGGACAGCGCCCAGGTGCTGCAGCAGGTCCGCATCGATGCCCTGGACATCACCATCCTGAAGGGCGGCGGCGCCGAGATCGGCGTGTGGGCCAAGGATCATGGCTTCTCGCTCCCGCCCGATGCCCCCGAGGTGCTCGACTTCTATGCCAGCCGCTCGCCGATCTTCATGGCGGCTTCCTTTGACGCCGATGCCGCCGCAGCTCGCGGACAGGCTATTGGCGACGGGACGCCGGTCCACCTCACCATCCCGACTGCCAATCCCTGGGTGCCGCTGCGCATTCTCGGCCTTGGAAAGACAGCGGGCGAGACCGTGCAGGCCGATGTGTACCTGCTGACGGACGATCGTCCCGCGCTGCTTCCCGACCCCGACAGCGTCCTTTCCGCCGGGGGCCTGAAGCTGGCCCACAGTGACGCGGCCAGCTCCCAGCTGCTCACTGATCTGCGCACCGACAAGGGGATGGAGTGGGTGCCCCAGTCCGCGTGGCTGACCAAGATCGCGATCGACGCCGCGGCCACCGACCTGCGCTTCGACCTGGCGATCGACGCGACGGGAGGCGGCCACCCATCGCTGCGCGATGCCGGATTCGCACCCTTCGGCCCGCTTCCGGCGCCGCCTTTCCTGACTCCGCTGTGGCTCATGCTCCTGGCAGCCTCCCTGCTAGTCCCGGTTGGTGGTGCCTGGCTTCTGGCCGCTGCCGTGCGCAGCGGTGGTGGCCGGCCGCTTGCCGGCGGCTGAGATGCGCCTCGTCCGACTGCGATCGGCGGCTCTTGTCCTACCGCTCCTGGCAGGCCTGGCCGCCGACTGCTCGGGGGGACCGGCGCCTCAACGAGTGGAGATCAGGATCCACTACTCGCATTACGAACCGAGCGTCCTGACGGTGACCTATGGCGTACCGATCACCTTCGTCCTGATCAACGAGGACCCGATCGACCATGAGTGGCTCCTCGGCGATGCCGCATTCCACGCACGACATCGAACCGGGACCGAGAAGCAGCACGGCGCTCGCCCGAACGAGATCTCGATCCCTGCGCTGGCGACGGTTGAGACGCTGCTCACCTTGACGGCACCCGGGACGCTGCAGTACATCTGCCACCTGCCCGGCCACGAGGCGTACGGGATGGTCGGGACACTGACCATCACCTGAGGCGGCTGCTATCCTCGGCGTGTGTCCGGCCCGCCGCCGCCCCAGCTTCGCTACCAGGCCACATTCCGCTCCGTTCTGCGGGTCGGAGGCCCGATCCTCTTCGGCATCGGCCTGCTGCTCACGGTCATTGCCTTCGCCGACTTCCTTGGTTCATTCGGCTCGGCCGCCATGCCGACGAACTTCTGGATGGGGTTCATCGGCCTTCCTCTGATGGCAGTGGGCGGGGCCATGGTGCAGGCCGGCTACCTCGGTCCCGCCACCCGCTACGTTGCCGGCGAGGTTGCCCCCACCATCCGGGATACCCTGGGCTATGTCGGCATCGGGGCCGGGGCCGAGAAGGTCACCTGCGCGAAATGCGGGGGCGCGAACCGCCGGGACGCGAAGTTCTGCGATCACTGCGGCGCCGCGCTCAGCATCATCTGCCCGACCTGCGGCCGCCCGAACGCCCCCGATGCGACCTTCTGCGACGAGTGCGGAAAGCCGCTGACCGCCGCCTGAGGGCCGACTAGCCGCCAGGCACCGGAGCACCCAGCAGGGTGGGCAGCAGGTTGCCAAAGAAGAAGCCGGCCACGCCGGCAAAGGCGCCGAGCAACAGGATCTCCAGCCCGGAGCGAAGCCAGGCGCGTTGGGTCCAGCGCGACTTCAGCACGCCGATCCCGAACAGGACCACGCCCGTCGCGACGACCGCCGCCCAGGTCGCCACGCCGATCGGCAGGATGAGGTAGGGGAGGACGGGTACGGCCGCACCCAGCCCGAAGCTGACACCCATGACCAGCGCGCCCTGCATGGGGCTGCCTTCGGCATGCTCCCCGGTCAGACCGAGCTCCTTCTCGACCATCGTCTTCAGCAGGACGACGGGGTGCGCCGCGATGCGGCTGGCCATGGCGCGCGCCTCGCCGCGCGGCAGCCCGTCCTCCTCGAACATGTAGGCCATCTCGGCCTCCGCCTCACCCGGGCGCTCGAGCACCTCTTCCCGCTCGCCGGCGATCTGCGCCACGAAGATCTCGCGCTGGCTCTTGCTGCTCATGTACTCGCCGGCGGCCATGCTGAACACCCCGGCCAGGCCCGATGCGATGCCCGCGATGAGGACCGGGAGGCGCCCGGCGGATGCGCCGGCGACAGTGCTCACCACAGCCAGGGTGCTGACCAGTCCGTCCTGCGCGCCGAAGATCGCCTCCCGGATCTCGCCCAGCAGGCTAGCCTTGCGGCGTTCATCGGCGAGGTGGTCGCGCAGCCACTCGCGGTCGAATTCGGCGGCCGGGAGGTCAGGGCGCGGGTGATCGAGTGCTCCAGATGTCACTCGTCGATCGTAGCCGAGGCTGCCGGTGCGCGGGTCAAGGCTGGCGGCGCGTTCCCCTCGACCCGACGGCGCGCCACGCCAGCGGCAGCAGGCCCGCGGCGGCGAGGATCTTGATCGCGTCCCACGGCACGAACACGATCGCGCCGTAGAAGAGCGCGTCGCTGATCGACATTCCAGCCGTGATGGCCAGCACGGGTACGCCGATGGCGTAGATCACGAGATTGCCGAGCACCATCAGGCCAGCAGCCCGGACCGGAGAACGGTCCCAGCGCTGCTCGGCCAGGCGTCCGACCAGGCCGGCCGCAACGATGAATCCTGCCAGGTAGCCGACCGTGACGCTCAGCCCTCCGGTCGCATCGAAGAGGCCCGATGAGCCGCCGGAGAAGACACCCATACCCAGCGCGCCGGCAAGCACGTAGAGCGCCATGCTGGCCACACCGAGCCGCGAACCCAGCGCCGTCCCGACCAGGAGCACTGCCGCCGTCTGGCCGGTGTAGGGGACGTCACTCCACGGGGCGCGCCAGATCAGCTGTGCCGAGAGTGCCGTCAGGGCCGCGCCGGCAACGACGAGGACCACCGCTCGCAGCCACTGCGCCGCCTGGGCATTCCCGAATGCGGGAATCGCGACGTCTGCCAGGGTCGCGACCGGGGCGCGGGGCGCGAGGGCGCCCGACTGGGTGGTCATGGGCGGGACTCCTCTTGCATGGTCTGCCTATCCAGGGTCGGGATGGTACCGCGCCAATCAAGCGCTGAGCAGCCCCGCTGTCCGGTAGACTTCGCGCTGTCCTTTAAGCCCGGCACTGCGATGCCGGAAAGGAGCGAACGTGCAGACCCTCTCCCGCCAATCGACGACGCCACCCGCCACGGAGCGGCCGGCGTCGTTTTCGCGTCCGGGCCTGTTGGCCCTGGAGGGCGGGACGATCCATCACGGACGCCTGCGGGGTTCGGGCTCACCGGCGCAGGGAGATCTCATCTTCTCGACCGCGGCCACCGGTTGGGGCGAGATCCTGACCGATCCTTCGTACGCCGGCCAGAACGTGGTCCTCACGCACCCGATGGTCGGCAACTACCGCATCAACCTTGCCGAGCTGGAGTCCGATCGCGTGCAGCCGCGGGCGATCGTGGTGACGCGGCTGGTCACCCCTCCCGCCGGCCCCGGCCAATCCCTCGAGGAGCTGCTTGCAGAGGCCGGGATCCCGGCCATCGAGGGCATCGATACCCGTGCCCTGACGCTCGAGCTGCGGCGCGGTGCCGCGCGGCGAGCCGTCATCCGTCCGGCCGATGACGAGGCTGACGCCGTCAGACAGGCGCAGGCCATTCCCAGATGGGAATCGGCCGACCACGTCGCCGCAGTCTCCGCGACCAGCCGATACACCGTGCCGGCCGAAGGCGCGCGACGCGGCCGCACGACTCTTATCGATTACGGGGTGAAGCGCTCGCTGCTGCGTGCACTCGCGGCGCGTGGCCTGGAGGTGACCGTGCTACCGCATGACGCCACCGCCGCCGACGTCGCCGCACAGCGTCCCGACCTGGTGGTCCTGTCCCCTGGTCCGGGCGACCCATCGCGCATGGCGGCACAGATCGCGACCGTCCGCGATCTCGCCGCTCGGGCGGTGGCCGGCGGTCCGCCGATCCTGGGGATCTGTCTCGGCCACCAGCTCCTCGCGCTGGCTGCGGGTGCTGCGACGCGCCGCCTGGCGGTGGGGCATCACGGCGGCAACCACGCGGTGCTGGAGCTGGCCAGCGGGCGCGTGGACATCGGAGCGCACAACCACGAGGTGGAAGTTCTCGACGGTCCGGAGCTCGCGGCGGGAGGCTATCGGGTCAGCCATCGGGACCTGAACGACGGCACCCTGGAGGGCTTGGTCCACGTGTCCGGCCGCATCGCATCGGTCCAGTTTCACCCCGAAGGCGCACCGGGACCGATCGACGCGGCACGCGTCTTCGACGCCGCCATCGAGCACGCCACCGCATGACGGCCCCGCGCAAGGTCTTGGTCATCGGCTCCGGGCCGATCGTCATCGGCCAGGCCGCCGAGTTCGACTACGCCGGGGTGCAGGCCTGCCTGGCGCTGCGTGGCGAGGGCGTCGAGACGGTGCTGGTCAACTCGAACCCCGCCACCGTGATGACGGATCCCGACGTTGGCGGCACGGTGGTGATCGGCCCATTGACGGTCGAGCACCTTACCGCGGTGATCGAGGCGCACAGGCCCGATGCGCTTCTGCCGACCCTGGGTGGGCAGACCGGCCTCAACCTGGCGGTCGCGCTGGACGACGCCGGGATCCTGGAGCGGTACGGGGTGCGCGTGCTCGGCACGCCGCTCGGCGCGGTCCGCGCGGCGGAGGATCGCGGCGGGTTCCGCGACCTGGTGACCCGCATCGGCGAGCCGGTGCCGGAGAGCGCGGTTGTGGAGACGGTCGAGGATGGCCTGCGGTTCGTCGAGCATCTGAACGCCCCGGTGGTCGTGCGCCCGGCGTTCACGCTTGGCGGCGGCGGGGGTGGCTTCGCCACGACGCCGGGAGAGGCACGGGAGCGGCTCGCGACCGGCCTGGCGGCGAGCCCCATCGGCCAGGTCCTGGTCGAGCGCAGCCTGCTGGGCTGGTACGAGATCGAGTTCGAGGTGCTGCGCGACGCTTCCGACACGGCGATCGCCATCTGTGGCATGGAGAACCTGGACCCGATGGGCGTCCACACCGGCGATTCGATCGTGGTCGCTCCGATCCAGACGCTCCCCGATCCGCTCGTCCAGCAACTCCGACGCTGCGCCCTCAAGATCGTGCGTGAGCTGCGGCTGGAGGGCGGCTGCAATGTCCAGCTGGCGGTGCGGCCCGATGGCGGCGACTACCGCGTGATCGAGGTCAACCCGCGTGTTAGCCGCTCGTCGGCGCTGGCCAGCAAGGCGACGGGCTACCCGATTGCCCGGGTCGCGGCGCTGATTGCGCTCGGCAGGCGGCTGCACGAGCTGCCGAACCTGGCGACCGGATCGGGCAGCGCCGCCTTCGAGCCGGCGGTCGATTACGTGGTCGTGAAGCTGCCGCGCTGGCCGTTCGACAAGTTCCCGGCCGCCGACCGATCGCTGGGCATCCAGATGAAGGCGACCGGCGAGGCGATGGCGATCGACCGCGAGTTCGGTCCAGCGCTCCTCAAGGCAATCCGCTCGCTCGAGCCCCGTGGACGAGGATGGCTGTGGGAGGACCACGAGTGGGGTATCGCGCACCGCGCTCCTGCAGACGTCGCGTCCTTCCTCGCGCCAACCGATACGCGCCTGTGGCGGATGATCGGACTCCTGCGCCATGGCTGGATCGACGCGGTCGGGCTGAACCAGGCGACGGGGATCGCGCCATGGTTCACCGAGCGCCTCGCCGAGCTGGTGGATGCAGAGCGCGGCTTGGTCGGCGGCTCGCTCCTCGACGCCAAGCGTGCGGGCTTCGGCGATGCCGATATCGGGGCGCTGTCGGGCGTGCCGGCCGTGGCGGTGCGCCGCGCGCGCGTGCGAGCCGGCATCCGCCCCGCCTATCGCCGAGTGGACACTTGCGCCGGCGAGTTTCCCGCCGAGACGCCCTACTTCTATTCATCGCACACCGTGCCCGAGGTCGCCCCGCCGACCGAGCGTCGCAGCGTGATCGTGGTCGGCTCCGGACCGATACGCATCGGGCAGGGGATCGAGTTCGACTACTGCTCGGTCAGGGCCGCGTGGGCGATCCGCGAGATGGGCCTGGACGCGGTGGTGATCAACAACAACCCCGAGACTGTCTCGACCGACTACGACGCCTGCTCGCGGCTGTACTTCGAGCCGCTCGACGCGGAGAGCGTGCTCGACGTGATCGACCACGAGCGTGCGCTCACCGGCGAGCCGCCGCACGTGGTGCTCACCTTCGGCGGCCAGACGGCGATCGACCTGGCCAAGGAGCTGGCATACGCCGATGTGCCGATCGCGGGGCTGACCGCCGAGGCGATCGAGCTGACCGAGGATCGCGAGCGGTTCGCTGCGCTCCTCGACGAGCTGGGGATCGAGGGGCCGCGTGGCCGCCTGGCCGCGGATGCTGGGGAGCTCAGCGTGGCCGTCAGCGAGATGGGCCTGCCGGTCATCGTCCGTCCGTCGTGGGTCATCGGCGGCAGGGGCATCGCGGTCCTCCGCCGCGACACAGACCTGCGTGCCCTGCTGGCCACCGAGATCGGCTGGCCTCTTCGCGTGGACGCCATGGTCGAGGGGATCGAGCTCGATGTTGACGTGATCAGCGATGGCATGAGCTGGTGCGTGCCGGGGATCCTGGAGCAGATCGATCCACCCGGGGTGCATTCGGGCGATTCGGTGGCGGTGCTGCCCCCGCAGCGGATTCCGAGAGCGGTCCAGGAGCGGGTGGCTCAGACCGCGGGCCGCATCTCGCTGCGACTCGGCGTGCGCGGCATGCTGAACGTGCAGATGATCGTGGCCGGCGACCGCGTGGTGGTGATCGAGGCGAATCCTCGTGCCAGCCGCACGGTCCCGATCGTGGCCAAGGCAACTGGCCACGACGTGGTCGCGGCGGCGGTGCGGTGTGCGCTGGGCGCCACCCTGGCCGAGGTCGGCTGGTCGCCTGGACTGGCCGCCGACGCCCCGCTGGTGGCGGTCAAGACGCCGATCGGCTCACTCTGGCGGCTACCCGGGGTGGACGCGGAGCTTGGCCCCGAGATGCGCTCGACCGGCGAGGTGCTGGGGTTGGCGCCCGACTACGCCGGGGCGATGGCGGCTGCCAGCGCGGCGGCTGCGGCCCACAGCTAGCGGCGGCGTCGGGCTGCGGCTGCCTGGCGATTGGATGGGTCGGCCAGCCGCCGACGCAGGTACCCGCCATAAAAGCCCGCAAGGGCCCCGATACCGACCTGGACCAGGCCGTTGGTGCCGAGGTACGTGGCCGTAACCGACGCGCTCAAGGCCGGGGACAAGCGGGGGGCGATGGCGAAAATGAAGTAGGGCGCGTACAGCAGGTAGCCGAAGGTGGCGGCCACCAGGCCATACAGCCAGGGCCGCTGCCATCCGATCCAGCCTGCTGCGACCAGCGCACCGAACGAGACGAACGACGCGATGGTGCCCACCAGCGAGCGGCCGTACTGGTCGACCAGGATGTAGGCCGCCGCCCACAGGATGCCCATACCGATGCCGGCAAAGAGATTCCGCGGGATGAGCCACAGATTGGCAACCAGCGGGCGGAACCTCCCCGTGTAGGTGAAGCCGGCCATGGGATCCGGCTTGCCCGGAAGCGGAGCCGCTGGCGGAAAGAGTCGCTGGAAGAGCGGCAACGAGGCCCTCCGCACAGGTGCGGCGGCGGCGTCGCTGTCCTCTTCGTCATCCTCGGGAGCGCGGCCCTGTGCCACCAGGCGCGAGCGGCGGCGCGCTTCGGCGCGCCGTTCGGCGTCCCGTTGGGCAGGGGTTCGCTTTGCCATGGGGCGGCGATTGTACGCGACCGTGATCCGAGGGGAACAGGAGCGGTCCGTAAGCGCAACCTAAGCAGGCGGTAACCGGCGACCGGCCATCCTGCCGTGGCCTGCGCACCTCCCGCTGTCGAGGTGTGCCGTGCCCATTGCCCCTGCGTATCCGTCCGCTCGCCGCCGGCTGCTGGCCGCGCTGGCATCCATCGTGGTGCTCGCATTCGCGCTCGACCACGCCGTCGCCATCCGACTCCCCGCCGACCCGGAAGCGGAGGCGGCAATGGCAGCGGCTTCGCTCACACATCTCGTCGTGAGCGAGGTCATGACCGGCGGCGCAAGCGCGTCAGACGAGTTCATCGAGCTGTACAACCCGGCTGCCGCGACCCTGCCGTTGGAGGGCCTCGAGGTGGTGTACGTCACCGCCAGCGGCGCCACGCTCACGCGCAAGGCGTCCTGGCCGGCGGGCACGCCAGGCATGGCAGCCGGCATGCACCTGCTGCTCGCGAACGGAGCCGGCGTATTTGCCGCTGTCGCGGACGTGGCCTACGCCAACGGCCTGGCTGCCACGGGCGGCAGCGTTGCGTTGCGCGTCGTGGGTGCGGCGACTGCGATCGACGCCGTCGGCTGGGGCAATGCAACCAGCACCTGGCTCGAGACCCGAGCTGCTCCTGCGCCACCAGCCGGGAGCAGCGTGGAGCGACTCCCCGGCGGACCCTCTGGCTCGACGCAGGACATCGACGACAACCTGGTCGACTTTGCGGTCCAGCCGGTCCCCGATCCCCAGAACAGCGGCTCTCCACCGGTTCCGGTCGCCAGCGCCAGTCCCATCCCGACGGACACACCGAGCCCATCACCAACGCAGACTGCGACCTCCAGCCCCACCGGGCCAACGGAGACGCCCCTGCCGACACTCTCGGCCACGTCGGTTCCGACGGCCTCGGCAACCCCCAGCCCGTCTCCGGCCGCGACGACGTCCGCGACTCCCAGCCCCAGCCCGACGCCCACCCCGACGCCGGCCCCAACCCCCGTCCCGCCGATCTCGATCGCCGGCGCCCGATCGCAGCCGGACGGCAGCCAGGTCACGGTCGAAGGCACGGCGCTGACCGCGAGTGACTTCACCGACGGCGGCGGGTACGTCGTCGACGCCACTGCGGGCATCGCCGTGCTGGTCACCGACGGCAGCTTCAGCCGTGGCCAGCTGCTCCGCATCACCGGGGGCCTCGACGACCGCTACGCGCAGCGCACGATTCGGGCCGCTGCGTCGTCGGTCGATGTCATTGGGCCTGGAAGCGAGCCGCTGCCCGCCGATGTCGAGACCGGGTCGGTCGGCGAGGCGCTTGAGGGCAGCCTCGCCGAGCTGACCGGCGTCATCTCCAGCTCCGCAACAACGCTCAGCACCGGACTCGCCTGGGATCTCGACGACGGCAGCGGGCCGGTCCGGGTGGTGGTCGGGACCACGACCGGGATCGACACCTCAGCGTGGTCTCGCGGTGTGCGGCTGACGGTCGTGGGTGTGGTCGGGCAGCGAGACTCGAGCGGTAGCGGCACCAGCGGGTTCCGCTTCCAGCCGCGCGACACCGCGGACGTCCTCTCCCTCGAACCGGCGGCCACGCCTACGCCGAGCCCGTCGCCCACGGCCGCCCCCACGGCCACTCCGCGTCCATCCGCCACCCCGACCGCATCGGCCAGTCCCACCCCGAGCGGCAGTGCCCCGCCCACGCCAGGTCCGGTGACCGCACTCGTCGCGATCGCGCAGGCTCGCGCTGCAGCGAGTGGCGCTCATGTGCGCATCCAGGGCGTGGTGACGGCCCAGTCAGGCCTGCTCGAAGAGGGGAGCGCGGTCGTGCAGGATACGAGCGGGGCGATCCTCGTGCGGCTCGGCGGCGAGGCGGGACGCCTCGGCCTGGGTCAGCTGGTTGAGCTCGACGGCACGCGATCGACGAAGGCTGGGATGCTGACCCTGCGCGTCAGCAAGCCGCCCGTGCGACTTGGGACGCAGGCCGATCCCGAAGCGGTGCGCCGCGCAACCGGCACTTTCGGCGAGCGCGATGAGGCGCGACTCGTGATCGCACGCGGGGTCGTCAGCAGCACGGTCAGCCGCCCGCGCACCGGTGGCGTCTCGTTCTCGATCGACGACGGATCCGGCCCCATCCGGGTCACGATCTCCGCGCATGCCGGCACCGCAACTGGTTCGGTCAAGCGTGGTGCGTGGCTCGAGCTGCGGGGCGTGCTCGGGCAGGAGACGACGGCCAAGGCCCCGTTGGCAGGCTACCGCCTATGGCCGCGGGCGAAGGCCGATCTGCGCGTGGTGGCAGCGCCCGTCGTTCCCCGCAGGCCGGCCTGCTGCGCGCCAGCTGGGCACGGGAGCAACGTCCCCGGCACCGATGGCTCTCCAGGCGGCACAACCCACGATGACGTGCTGCAGCCCTTTCCCGGCACTCGCCCGGCCCTTGGTCGTCCGAGACCGACCGGCTCGCCAAGATCGGCTCTCGTCGCGACGGCCCCGCATATGGCGCCCGCAGCGGACTTCGCGCCGCGGGGAGCGGGGCTGATCGTCGCGGGCATGGGCGTGGCCGCCCTCGCCGCGCTCGCGGCCTGGTTCGGTCGACGGCGCCGTCCTGATGAAACGTGGCCAGCCGCCGACCCGTCGTTCGGGAGCACCGAGAGCGAGGCCACGCGGGGAGCGCCACGCCTGTCCCTGCTGCGGGTCGAGGCGGAAGACGCTCAGGAGGAGCGGCGTATACTCCCGCCGATCTGACGGTCCACGCTCAAATCGAGGAGCATGCCGAGGCCTTGACCCATCTCTCGAGCGCCGACGCGCCGCATACCGGCGACCGCCAGTACCACATCGCCCTGGAGCGGGGCGAGCTGGCCGAGTACATCGTGCTGGTGGGTGACCCCGGACGCGTCGCGAAAGTCTCGAGCCGATGGGACTCGGTCGAGCTCGAGCGCAGCAACCGGGAGATCACCACCGCGACCGGCATGCACCGCGGCATGCGGATCTCGGCCATGTCGACCGGCATGGGCACCGACAACGTCGAGATCGTGCTCGCCGAGGTGATGGAGATCACCGATCGGCCGACGCTCATTCGCGTTGGTTCGAGCGGCGCGTTGCAGCCGGAGATCGCGCTCGGGGACCTGATCGTGTCGATCGGGGCGGTGCGGCTGGAGAACACGACCGACTTCTATGTGCATCCCGGCTACCCCGCAATCGCCCATCGGGACGTGGTCTGGGCGCTGGAGGCGGCGTGCCTCGAGACGGGTGCTCCATACCATGTCGGGATGACCGCGACGGCGAGCGGCTTTTACGCTCCGCAGGGAAGGGCGATGCGCACGCTCCCGGTTCGCTATCCTGATCTCGCGGAGGAGCTGCGACGCCAACGCGTTGCCAACCTCGAGATGGAGTCGTCGGCACTCTTTGTGCTGGCTGGTCTCGCGGGGTTGCGCGCAGGGACGGTATGCGCAGCCTACGCACAGCGCGTCGATGGGACGTTTCTGGAAGGAGCGGCGAAGGAGGCCGCGGAGGCACGCTGTATCGATGTCGGACTGGCCGGCA
>JALYUB010000067.1 GCA_030853945.1 Chloroflexota bacterium | reverse complement strand
CATCGAGTCGACCGCGCCGGCCGAAGGCCAGCGCTGACGCGGCCCGGCTGATGCGCATCGCGGTCGATGCGATGGGCGGAGATTTCGCCCCTCGTGAGATCGTGCGCGGCGCCATCACCTACGCGGCTACCCACGCGGACGAGGTGATCCTCGTCGGCGATGTGCCCCGGATCGAGGCGGAGATCGCTGAATTCGGGCGCGGCCACCCCGCAAGCATCTCGTTCGTCGACGCTCCCGAGGTGATCGAGATGGGCGAGCACCCGGCGACCGCGCTGCGCGCCAAGCGTCGCTCATCGATCCGGGTCGCCACCGATCTCGTGCGCGATGGCCTGGCGGATGCAACCGTCAGCGCCGGTTCGACGGGTGCAACCATGGCGGCGGCAGTGTTCCGGCTGGGCCGTATCCAGGGCATCGACCGCCCCGCGCTGGCAGCGCACCTGGTCACCGCCAGCGGTCCGATCCTGCTGCTGGACGTCGGCGCCAACGTCGATTCCGAGCCCAGCAACCTGGTCCACTACGCGGTGATGGGATCGATCTACGCAGAGCGGGTGCTGAAGGTCCCGCGCCCGCGCGTCGGCCTGCTGAACATCGGGGAAGAGGCCGAGAAGGGGGATGCGCTGGCGCGCGAAGCCCACGCCCGAATTCAGGAGGCCGGCCTCAACTTCATCGGCAATGTGGAGGGCAACGACCTCGTCGGGCATGTCGCCGACGTGGTCGTATGCGACGGTTTCGTCGGGAACGTGGTGATCAAGTTCTTCGAGGGTTTGACCAGCTACATCTTCCGCTCACTGCGCACGGACCTGCAGCAGGGACCGATGGCGCCGCTTGCGTTGCTGGCGCTGAAGCCGGGCTTCGACCGGATGAAGCACCGCTTCGACTACGAGCAGTTCGGTGGCGCTCCGCTGCTCGGCGTCCGCGGCGTCAGCATCGTTACCCACGGCCGGGCGCGGGCGCGGATGCTCGAGAATGCAATTCGAGTCGCATCCGAGGCGGCGACCGCCCGGATCCCCGACGAGATCGCCGACTGGACCCGACAGCATCCGGCGCTCGCGCCGCGCGATCCTGCGCAGCTGGTGGCCGGCGGAACCGAGCCGCTGGTGGCCGGGACCGGAGCAGAGGCCTGACCAGCGCGCCGGCTCGGCAGCGACGGAGGGTCCGCCCGAAGCCCGGACTGGAGGCACGGCGGCTCGCGCTGCTCGCCCTGTTCGAGGAGGAGTTTCGTCCCGCGCAGGCGGTCGTTGCGCTCGACCGGATGGCCGACGAGCAGGGGAGTGAACCAGCGGTCGCGACGCACGCACGCGCCATCGTCGATGGGGTTCTCGCCCGGCGAGCAGAGCTGGATTCCAGGATCGCCTCGCTGGCTCCCGTCATTCCGGTCAGCGAGCTCGGCCGCATCGAGCGTACGATCCTCCGGAGTGCGCTGTGGGAGATGCTATACTCCGCCGCGACCTCGAGCGGGGAGACGATTCACGACGCCGTTTCCCTCGCCCGGACCTACTCCGGCGACGCGGCTCGCCGCCTCGTCAACGGCGTCTTGGGAAGCGTAGCCAGATCATCGCCTGGAGGATCCTGACGGTGGCCGACGGAACCACGTTCGACCGACTCAAGAAGCTGATCGTTGAGCAGCTCGGCGTCGACGAAGAGGAGGTTACGCCTCAGGCCTCGTTCGTCGAGGACCTGAACGCGGACTCGCTCGACCTGGTCGAGCTGATCATGAGCCTCGAGGAGGAGTTCGGCATGGAGATCTCCGACGAGGATGCCGAAAAGATCCAGAAGGTCTCGGACGCGGTCGAGTTCATCGAGGAGCACCAGCAGTAACGATCGGGGGTCATGGCCAGTCCGCATCTCGACGAGCTGGGTGAGCGACTCGGCATCGTCCTGCGGGACCCGGAGGCCATCCGTCAGGCGTTCGTCCACAGCTCCTACTTCAACGAGAACCCCGGCGTCCTGCCCGGACACAACGAGCGCCTGGAATTCCTGGGCGATGCCGTCATCGGCCAGGTGGTGAGCAGGCTCCTGTACGACCGCTACCCGGGCGAGGACGAAGGCTTTCTGACTGCTCGTCGCGCAGCCCTGGTGAACCGTGACTCCCTTGCGGAGATCGCCATCCGCCTCGGACTGGACCAGTACCTGCTGCTCGGACGTGGCGAGGCGGACGGCGGAGGCGCGGCGCGTCCATCGCTCCTCGCGGCGACGTTCGAGGCGCTTGCGGGCGCGATCGCGGTCAGCGATGGTCTGCCAGCCACCCAGGAATGGCTCGAGCGGATCTTCTCGGAACAGCTGGCGCCGGCAGGGAACGGCGATCCACCCAAATCGGCGAAGAGCCGGCTGCAGGAGTGGACGCAGCGCCACAATCGCCAGAAGCCGCAATACGAGCTGATCGAGCTGGCCGGGCCTGCCCATCGACAGGCCTTCACGGTGTCCGCCATCGTTGACAGCCGGCCGATGGGAGTTGGCCGCGGCTCGAGCCGCCAGCGCGCCGAGGAGGAAGCCGCTGCCGCGACGCTCGCACTGCTCGAGGCCGATCCGGCACCCATCCGGGACGTCGGGTGAGCCGCCTCAAGGAGCTGCGGCTCCACGGCTTCAAGACCTTTGCCGATCCGACCCGCTTCGTGTTCGAGCGCGGCGTGACTGCCGTCATCGGGCCGAATGGCTCCGGCAAGAGCAACATGGCAGACGCCGTCCGCTGGGTGCTCGGGGAGCAATCCAACCGCTCGCTGCGGACACGCCGGGCCGATGACGTGATCTTCGCCGGCAGCGAGGGACGTCGGCCCCAGGGAATGGCCGAGGCGATCCTGACGCTGGACAACCACGACCATTGGCTGCCGATCGATTTCGGCGAGGTCTCGATCGGGCGTCGGGCGTTCCGCTCCGGAGAGACTGAATACCTGATCAACGGAGCGCGCGCTCGGCTGAAGGAGGTCGTGGACCTGCTTGCCGGCGGCCGGCTCGGCGCGAACGAGCTGGTCGTGGTCGGGCAGGGAACCGTTGACGGAGCACTATCACTGCGGCCCGAGGAACGGCGTCAGCTCTTCGAAGAGGCCGCCGGGGTCAAGAACCTGCAGGTCCGCAAGAACGAGGCGCTCGGCCGGCTCGCGCGTGCGCGCGACAACCTGACACGCGTTGGCGACCTGATCGGTGAGTTGAAGCCACAGGTCCGTCGGCTTGCGCTGCAGGCCCAGCACCAGGAAGAGCATGACGCGCTCGGACGCCGCGCGCTGGCGCTCGTGATCGAGGCGCATCGCCGTCGCGAGGTCGCCGCTCGCGAGGCATTGGGAGAGGCGCGCCGGCGCATGGCGGCCGCCGAGGCGTCGGTCGAGACACTGCGAGCGGAGGAGGCGGCCGGGCAGCAGGCGATCGCGGCGGCGGAGGGCCAGTACTGGGCGGCTGAGGCTGCCGGCCGCGCCGCTGGCGAACGCCGCGAAGCCTCGAGGGAGGCCCTTATCCGGGCGGAGGCGCGTGCCGATGCCGCTGCGGGACGCCATGCCGAGGTCGCTGCCGCCATGGAGCGGACCGATGCGGAGCTCGCCGAAGCTGAGGCAGCGGTCGAACGGACGGCAGTCGCGAGCGACCCCGACGCTGACGGCAAGTGGGACGCAGCCCGCGCGGCGGAACGCGCCTGGCGGACGGCCGCCACGGATCTCGAGGCGGTCGAGCGGGAGATGCTGGCGGCCGAGCAGGCGCTCGGCGACGCCCGTGCGCGAGCAGGCGCCTCGATCGCAGATGCCGCCCGCCGAGACGAGGCGTCAGCGCGCGCCGCCGCTCGCAGCGAGCGCATCGAGCGGGAGCTTGAGGCGGCCGCGACGGGGGTCGAGGAAGCCACCGCTGCCGTCGCTGCGCTGCACGCCGAGCTGACCGAGGCCGAGTCGGCCGAGCGCGAGTCCCAGGCTCGCGCCGATGCCGCCGGGCTCGCCGCAGACGCGACCGAGCACAGCGCCAATGAAGGTCGCGGCCAGGCAACGGCCCTGGCGGAGCGAGTCGGTGCCCTACGGGCTGAGCTCGACCGGCTGCACGAGCGACTGGAATCCGGCGCGCAGCTTGGATCGATGCTCGCCGGGGCAGGATGGCGCGCCCTGATGGATGAGATCGATCCTCCCGCGGCCGCCTGGGCGGCGATCGAGGCGATCGTTGGGGGAGAGCTCCAGCAGGCGCTGGTGTGGCGTGACGCAGACCTGGTCGATCACGCCGCAGCCGCCCGCGGTTCCGCGCGTCTCCTGGTTGAAGCCGCGGCCACGCCCGGGCCGGGGGACATCGAGACGCGTGCGGCAGCGCTTGCCGCCGTCCGCGCCACCCAAACGCTCGCCGATTGGATCGGCTCCGAGCGCGGCCCGACGCTGTTCAGACGCACGGCGATCGCCCCTGACCTGGCGACTCTCCTGCAGGGCTGGCGTCACTTGCCGTCCGGCTGGTGCGCGGTGACCCCTGAGGGCGACCTGGCCGACGAGCGCGGCCTGCTCGTGATCCGGGGTCGAGAGGATGCTTCTGCCGGCGAAGCCGCCCGACAGCACGCGCGACGACGAGAGCTGGCCGAGCTGCTGGCGGAGCTCGACGCCGAGCATGGCGAGGCAGGGCAGGCGGCCGCGCGAGCCCACGTGGCGGCCTTGGCCGCACGCGATGCCGGCGAGGCGGCTCGAGTCATGCTGGCGGATGCGCAACGACGCAGGACGGATGCGCAGGCGGCGCATGCCCGCGCGGTCGACGGGCTGGCACGTGCACGAGATCTGGAGCGAATGCTCGCCGAGGAGCTCGAACAGACGCGGGCATCGGCGCCGCCTCGCCCAGCACCGTTGACCCTTGCACATTCCGCCGAGCTCGAGGCTCTGACCTCCGCCGCAGCCGATGCCCACCGGCGCCACTCGCTCCTGGCGACGCAGCGCGACGAGCTGCGCACCGCCTGGCAGGCGGCGCAGGCCGCTGCCGACGCCGTGGATGCCGGACAGGCCGGCGGGCGAATCGAACAGGCGATGCGGGTGGCGCGGCGGGATCAGCTGCTGGCGGTTGCCGTGGAGCAGCGCTCATCACTCGCCACGCTGGCCTCCGAGGTGGAGCTGGCAGCTGCGGCGCTTGCTGATGCGGCCACAGCCGACAAGGCGGCAGCTCAGGAACGGCTGGCAGCGGACGCAGAACGCGATCGGCTGCGTGCGGACCTGCTCGCGTCCGAGCGCGCTCGGGGAGGGGCGAATTCTCGCCTGGCGGAGCTCGAGCGAGAGGTGCAGAGCGCCGCCATCGAGGCGCAGCGCCTGGAGGACGAGCTGGTCGCCATTGCTCGCGAGCGCGACCTGGCGATCGAGTCGCTGCCGCCGGCCTCCGGCGCGGACCCGATCCCGCCCGACGATCCCGCATCTGCGGGCATCGAGGGCGCCACCCTTGAGACGATCGAGGCCGAGCTCGGGCGGCTGCGCCGCACCCTGGCCCAGATCGGCTCGGTCAATCCGTTCGCGATCGAGGAGCATCGCGAGCTGGCCGGGCGTATGCATGCCCTGGCCGGACAGGACGAGGATCTCAGTGCCGCCATCGCCTCAACGGAGCAGCTGATCGGACGCCTGGAAGCGGAGATCGCCAGCCAGTTCAACGCCGCGTTCCGGGCAATCGGCGCCAAGTTCGACGAGTTCTGCCGGTTGCTGTTCGCCGGCGGCTCGGCGTCGCTGCAGATGAGCGAGGGGGGTGATGGCGAGGCGCCGGGCGGGATCGAGATCGCCGTCCGGCCACCGGGAAAGCGCTCGCAGCGGCTCGCCATGCTGTCCGGCGGTGAGCGGGCGCTGGCCGGCGTCGCGCTGCTGTTCGCGATGCTCAGCGTCAACCCCGTTCCGTTCTGCATCCTGGACGAGGTCGATGCGGCGCTGGACGAGGCGAACATCGGCCGCTTTGCCGATGCCCTGCGCCTCCTGGCGAAGACGATCGACTTCGTCGTCATCACCCACAATCGGGCGACGATCGAGACAGCCGACACGATCTATGGCGTGACCATGACCGATGCCGCGGTCTCCCGCCTGCTGTCGCTGCGGCTCGCCGACCTGCCGGTGGAGGTGGTCGCCGGATGATGCCCCGCCCGCGGCGAGAGCCGGGTGGGCTGGGCCTGCGTCCGCAGCCAGGCGGCCTGGGAAGCCGGTTGCGCGCGATCTTCGGTCGCCGTTCGACAGGTGATCAGGAGACTTGGGACGAGATCGAAGAGGCCCTCATCGCGGCCGACGTGGGGGTCGAGACCACGCTGCAGGTGGTCGCAGCCACACGGCAGCGAGTCGGACCATCACAGTCGGGTGCCGCCCTTCGCCAGGCGCTTGCAGCGGAGATCCGGGCGCGACTGGACCGCGTCGGGAGCGGGCGGTTCGAGATCGGTCCGGCCCCCACGGTCATCCTGGTGGTGGGCGTCAACGGATCCGGCAAAACGACCACCATCGCGAAGCTGGCATCCCGCTTCGTGGCAGATGGGCACAGCGTGGTCCTGGCCGCAGCCGATACCTTTCGGGCCGCCGCAGTCGAGCAGCTTCGGCTGTGGGGAGAGGAGATCGGCGTGCCGGTCATCGCGCAGCGCGCAGGCGCCGATCCGGGCGCGGTTGCCTTCGACGCGATGGCCGCCGCCGAGTCTCGCGGAATCGAGGTCGTCATCGTCGACACCGCCGGCAGGCTCCAGAACAAGGCGCAGCTCATGGCGGAGCTCGCCAAGGTCAAGCGTGTGATCGAGCGACGCCAGGCGGGGCAACCGCGCCACGTGCTGCTGGTGCTGGACGCAACCACGGGCCAGAACGGCCTCTCACAGGCGGAGTCATTCAGCCGCGAGGCCGGGGTGACCGGGATCGTGCTGACCAAGCTGGACGGGACCGCCAAGGGAGGCGTGGCAGTCGCGATCGCCGATCGGCTCGGGGTGCCGATCATGTTCGCCGGCGTCGGCGAGCAGCTCGACGCGCTTGCTCCGTTCGACCCCGAAGGCTACGTGGACTGGCTCCTGGCAGCGTGATCGCCCTCCCGGACTGATTGCCGCTCGGAGAGCGTGCCACCTAGAATGGGCAGCCTTCTCGCCCCAGCCCACATCGGTCAACCATGTTCGAATCCCTCTCTGCCCGCCTGCAGGGCGTCGTCGATCGACTCCGTGGCAAGGCCAAGATCACCGAGGCTGACCTCGACGTTGCGATGCGCGATATTCGGCTCGCCCTGCTCGAGGCGGACGTCAACTTCCGCGTGGTCAAGGACTTCGTGACCCGCGTTCGCGCACGTGCCCTGGGATCCGATGTGCTGACCGGCGTGCATCCGGGCCAGCAGGTCGTCAAGGCGGTGCACGACGAGCTGGTCGAGGTGCTCGGTGGCGAGCGTCACCTCCTCAAGCTGGATCGCAAGCCGAGCCTGATCATGCTTGTCGGCCTCCAGGGATCGGGTAAGACCACTACCGCCGCCAAGCTCGCGGTCCGCTTGCGGCGGGATGGGCACAAGCCATTGCTGGTGGCTGCCGACGTGTACCGCCCTGCGGCAGTCGACCAGCTGCTGTCGCTGGGCGACCAGGTCGGCGTGGAGGTTCACACTCGCCCGGCCGGCACGCCCGCCCTCGAGATTGCACGCTCCGGGGTCGAGCAGGCTCGGCAGCGCGGCCTGGACGTCGTGCTCCTTGATACCGCCGGCCGCCTGCACGTCGATGAGCCGATGATGGACGAGCTCGTGCGCATCGCCGGGGCGGTCACCCCGGTCGAGACGCTGCTGGTGGTCGACGCCATGACCGGGCAGGATGCGGTTCGCGTGGCGGAGGCGTTCCACCATCGACTCCCGCTCACCGCCCTGGTGCTGACCAAGATGGACGGCGACGCGCGAGGTGGTGCGGCGCTGAGCATCCGGAGTGTCACGGGCCTGCCGATCGCATTCATCGGCACCGGCGAGCGGACCGATGGGCTGGAGCCATTCCATCCCGACCGGTTGGCCCAGCGCATCCTGGGCATGGGGGACATCCTGTCGCTCGTCGAGCGGGCGCAGGAGACGATCGACGAGGCCGAGGCCGAGCGGGTTGCGGAACGCCTGATGGTGTCCCGCTTCACCCTCGACGATTTCCGCAGCCAGCTGGCGCAGGTCAAGAAGATGGGCCCGATCGGTCAGCTGCTGGGCATGATCCCCGGCGCTGGCCAGCTGGCGGGTGCCGCTCAACAGGCTGTCGACGACGGGCAGCTGCGCCGGGTCGAGGCCATCGTCGATTCGATGACGCCCATCGAGCGCCGACAGCCGGAGCTTATCAAGGCCAGTCGTCGTCGTCGCATCGCGGCCGGCAGCGGCACGACCCCGGCCGACGTCAACCGGCTCCTCAAGCAGTTCGGCGAGATGCAGCGCCTGATGCGCCAGTTCAACGGCGGTCGGCTGCCGAAGGGTGGCATCGGGCTACGCGGCATCCTCGGCGGCTAGGCCAGCCATGCACCGGCTGGTGGTGGCAGCCACCGCACTCCTGCTCATGGTCGGCGCCGCGGTGGTCGCCGGCTACCTGCTCCTCTTCTCGGACGTGCCCGATCGAGCGGCACGGGCCGCGCCGGCCGACACGGCGATCTACCTCAACGTCTACCTCCAGCCGTCGAGCGGCCAGAAGCTGAGCCTGCTCGCGCTGGTCGAGCGGCTGCCCGGCTTCCGCGACGCGGCGACCGTCGAAGGGAAGGTCCACGAAGTCGCCCAGCGCCTTCTCGGACAGGCGGGCATCGACTACGAGGCGGATGTGCGGGACTGGCTCGGCGCGCAGGTGGCCATCGCGCTCGCCCCGTCTGGCGACCTCGGCTCGGCACCGCAGACACTGCTGATCGCTGCAGTCAAGGATCATGCCGCCGCGAGCTCGGAGGTGCCGCGTCTCATGGCTCGCGGTGGCACCTCCTACAGGTCCGAGGCGTATCGAGGACAGCGCGCGATGCTCGGCGCCACGACGAGCTATGCGCTGCTTGACGACCTGCTGCTCGTCGCCGACACGCCGAAGCGGCTGCACGCCGCCCTCGACGCGGAGGCGGACGTGACCCCGTCGTTGGCCGATCTGCCCGCGTTCGATGCGGCCATGAGCACGATCCCGGCAGACCACCTCGCCTCGATCTTCGTGGACGCGGCGCGGGCAGTCTCGCTTGCTGGCAGCGGTCACCTGGGCGGCTACTCGACCGCGGCGCTCGCGCTCACCGCCCGCGGGGACGGCCTGCACCTGGACGGGATTGCGCCGTTCGCCACGGACGTCGCCAGCGCGGCAACTCGCCAAGCTTTCGCGCTCGGGTCGAAGACCTCGAGCCTCACGGCCTGGATGCCGTCGGCGACGCGCGGCGCGGTCGTCCTCTTCGGCCTCCAGCAGAGCCTCGCCGACCTTGAGGCGGAGATGGGCAGTAACCCGGCGTTCGGTCCTGCCACGGATGCGCTCAACCAGCTGCGGGCCATCGCCGCGCTGGGGCTGGGCGTCAATGTCGATCGCGACCTCCTGCCGCTGTTCGATGCCGAGGCCGCTGTCGCGGTGACCGACCTGGACCCTCCCCCGATGCACGGGCAGCTGCTGCTGCGCCCAGCCGATTCGGCGGCTGCGGCTGCGGCGCTGGACCGCATGCGCGACGGCCTTGCCTCTCGGGGATCCTCCGTCAGCACCAGCCGCGCTGCTGGCGCCACCATCACCAGCCTGACGGTCCCCGGCATCGGCCGGCTCGCCTACGCAACGGCCGATGGCGTGGTCATCCTTGCCTTCGACGCGGCCGACGTTGCGGCATCACTCGAGGCGCACGCGAGCGGCAGGACCCTCGCCCGCGATGATCGCTACCGAACGCCTTTCAAGATCGCCGGGATGCATGCGGGGAATGAATTGTGGACCGACGTCCCGGGCCTGCTGGACGCCGCAGCGGGCATCTTCGACCCGGGAAGCGAACTTCGCGATATCCTCCACCAGATCGGCGAGCTGGCGATGAGCGCATCGGCCAGTGGCGACCACCTCGAGGTCCACGGCGTGCTGACGGTCAAGTGACGGCCGCGCGTCGAAGGATCCATTGCATCATCGAGATCTTCACGGCGGCTGACCGCCGTCAACCAGCAGAGAGGTAGAGACACTTTTGGCAGTACGCATTCGGCTCTCCCGCGTTGGAGCCACCAAGCGCCCGAGCTACCGCGTGGTGGCCATCGACAGCCGGCGCCCGAGGGACGGCCGCGCCCTGGAGATCCTGGGCTTCTACGACCCGCTCACCGAGCCGGCGACCGTACGCATCGATGCAGAGCGGCTGGCGGTGTGGGTCAGCAAGGGAGCCCTCCCGTCGGATACGGTCGCAAGGCTGATCAAGATCAATGGCTCCGCAGCGGCGGCGCCCGCGGCCCCGGCTTCGAAGCCCGCTCGAGCTCGCAAGCCATCGGCCAAGGCGACGGCCAAGGCCAAGGCAACGAGGGAAGCCCCAAGCGAAGCGGCGACTGAAATGACGACTGAAGCCACGAGCGAAGCGGCCGAAGCCACGGTGGAGGGGGCGGAATGAAGGCCTTCCTCGAATACGTCGCCCGCTCGTTGGTCGACGATCCCGACGCCGTGGTCGTCGACCTGGCGGAGGCCGATGACGAGGTGACACTTACCCTCAAGGTCGGCGAGGGAGACATGGGTCGGATCATCGGCCGCGACGGGCGCATTGCGAATGCCATCCGCAGCCTGCTGCGGGTCATGGCGGCCCGCGACGGCCGACATGTCGAGCTGGAGATCGTCGGCGACGACTGAGCGTCTGGCGCTGGCCCGCGTCCTCGGCGCGAAGGGACTCGCCGGCGCGGTGCGCATCGAATCGCTGACCGATCATCCCCGGCGACTGGCCGTCGGCGAGTCGGTCTGGGTCGAAGCCGAGGCCGCGCCGCGCCGCATCATGGATGCCTCCTGGGGAGGCCGCGTGCCGGTCCTGCAGCTGGAGGGCATCTCCGACCGACCGGCCGCAGAGCAGCTCGCGGGCCGTTATCTCGAGGGTCCTCCCACGCCCCTGGAGCCGGATACCTACTACTGGCATCAGCTGATCGGCCTCTCGGTGACCAACGAAGCCGGCGACCCCCTGGGACATGTGGTCGAGGTGTTCCGTGCCGGCGAGAACGAGGTGTACCGGATCGAGGGACCGGGCGGCGAGCTCCTCGTCCCGGCGCTGCGCCATGTCGTTCAGTCGATCGATCTTGTGGCGGGGCTGACGGTCGTGCAGTACGAGGCGGAGGAGGTCTGACCGATGGCTGGCGAGCCTTCCGCCGCGCTGCTCCACTTCGACGTCGTCACGCTCTTTCCCGAGCTCTTCGATGCCCCGCTGCGGACCTCCGTCATCGGCCGCGCGGTCGATCGGGGCATCCTTGCGGTGAAGCTCCACGACCTGCGCGAGCACGGCATCGGCCGTCACCGCGCCGTGGATGACTACCCCTATGGAGGGGGAGCGGGGATGGTGATGCGCCCGGAGCCGCTCTTTGCGGCGGTCGAGCCGCTGCGCGTCGACGACGCTCAGGTGATCCTGCTCGACCCGGCCGGGGAGCGTCTCACCGATCGCCTGGCCCGCGAGCTGTCGGCCGTGCGACGCCTGGTGCTGGTGTGCGGGCGCTACGAGGGGATCGACGAACGGGCTCGCGCGCTCGCCGATCGCGAAGTGAGCATCGGCGACTATGTGCTCACTGGCGGCGAGCTGCCGGCGCTGGTCCTGATCGATGCCGTCGGCCGCCTGGTGCCCGGCGTCATCGAGGCCGATTCGCACGAGTCCGACTCGTTTGCCGACGGTCTCCTGGAGGGGCCGCAGTACACGCGGCCGGAGCGGTTCCGGGAGGCATCGGTCCCGCCAGTGCTCCTGTCGGGTCACCACGGCGAGGTCGCCCGCTGGCGTCGGGTGGAGGGGTTGCGGCGCACCCTGCAACGCCGCCCGGACCTGCTCGCGGACGCACCGCTCAGCGATGAGGATCGGGCTGACCTGGACGCGATGTCGAAGGAGCTCGACCCGTCGGGCTAGGCCTGGCGTCCCCGCGCGAAGGGCGCTGCTATACTCCGCCGGTCGCGGCCGAGGCGGTCGCGTTCTGCACGTTTGCGCCTCCTGCCGGGCGCCCATCGGGCCGATAATCCGCGGCTAATGCCGCGATAACGAGGTCGTTTCCAGCATGGACCAGATCAAGGAGCTTGAGCGCGAGCAGCTCCGAACCGACGTGCCCGAGATCGCATCGGGGGACACCGTCAAGGTGTCGGTCAAGGTGGTCGAGGGCAGTCGCGAGCGGATCCAGGTCTTCGAGGGAACGGTCATGCGCATGCGCGGCGGTGGACTGAATCAGCAGATCACCGTGCGACGCATCGCCTCGGGCGTCGGCGTCGAACGCACTTTCATGGTGCACGCCCCGCGGGTCGAGAAGATCGAGATCGTGCGACACGGCGTGACGCGTCGCGCCCAGCTCTATTTCCTGCGGGATCGCGTCGGGAAGTCAGCCACCCTGCGCGAGCGCCGACCCGGCCGTTGAGCCGGTGCCCGGTCGGCTGACCGACACTGCCGCGCGGCGCACGAAGCGTCGCGCTCACGCTCCGCGCGACGCGCACATGCGCCACGAGCGCGAGCTGCGCCTGGCCGGATTCCGCAGCATCGCCGGCATCGACGAGGTGGGCCGCGGGTCCCTCGCCGGTCCTGTCGTGGCGGCGGCGGTGATCCTTCCGGATCGGCACCGGATCAAGGGCCTTCGTGACAGCAAGGTCTTGGTGCGCTCACGCCGCGAGGCGCTGTACGAGCAGATCCTCGACCGCGCCGATGCTGTCGGCGTGGGCTGCATGGAGGTCGAGGTGATCGACAGGGTAAACATCCTGCAGGCGACCAAGCTGGCGATGCAGGAGGCGCTTGGGCACCTGTCGCGGCCCCCAGACCACCTGGTCATCGACGCTCTCAGCCTGCGCGAGGTGGACCTTCCCCAGCGACCGATCATCGACGGCGACGCCATCAGCGCCTCGATCGCCGCAGCCAGCATCGTGGCCAAGGTGACAAGGGATCGGATCTGCGCCGAGCTCGACGCACGATACCCGGCGTACGGGTTCGCCCGGAACAAGGGGTATGGAACGCCATTTCACGTCAAGGCTCTTCTGCGCGAGGGGCCGTGCGAGTGGCATCGCCGCTCATTCGCGCCATTGCGCCTGATGCTCGCCGGCGAGCAGCTGTCGCTGGAGATGCTGCTCGACGGGCTGATGCTCACCGAGGAGCAGTTCGAACCCGAGGAATAGCACACTCGCTGCTCGCCTCCCGTGAGGAGCGATCGAGATGCCAGACCCACGTCACCTGCTCGGGACGAGGGCTGAGGAGGCGGCCGCAGCCTGGCTGACCAAGGGCGGCTGGACGATCCTCGCCCGTCGGTGGCGATGCCCGCTCGGGGAGCTCGACCTGGTGGCCCTGGATCCGAGCGGCGTGCTGGTCGCGATCGAGGTCAAGCTGCGACGTTCCGGGCGCGCTGGCGATCCCCTGGACAGCATCGACGCCCGCCGCCTGCGTCGGCTGCGTGCCGCCCTGGGGCAGTTCAGCCGCACCACCTCCTGCCCGCAGCGTCACGGGTTGAGGATCGACCTGGTCGCTGTTCGCCCGGCTGGGGATGCGCATTGGCGGCTGGCTCACCACGCTGGAATCGACGCGTGGTGATTGTGCCGATCAGTGCGAGAAGGACGACTCCAGGCCCAGGACCGATGAGACATACGACCGGGTGATCCGGAACACGCCGTACCTGTCGGCCGCGGTCTGGCCCTGGTAGTAGGCGGCCAGCACCAGGATCTTGTCTCCGTGATAGCGGTCGAGGTAGTGCCGCAGCAGGGCGATGCCGGCGTGGATGTTGGAAGCTGCGTCATGCAGGTGGATGGCGTGTCCCGTCAAGCTCGCCGCGATCCAGTCTGCGGTCGGTGGGGTGATCTGCATGACCCCGACCGCGCCCGCGCGGCTGACCGCATCGGCCTGCCAGCCCGATTCCTGCCAGGCAACCGCGAGGGCGAACGCGATCGGGACGCCCTGCGCCTGGGCCTCGGCGGCGATGATCGCACCGATCGCCGCGCGCGCTGCCACGGCCGCGGGCAGGGGCGCCTGAGCGGCGCCGGGCACGGCGACCGGTGCCGTGCCGCCGGGGATCGTCAGTCGCTGCCCCACGCGCAGGAACGAGGGCTTGGCGATGCTGTTGGCCTGCACGATGGCGGCGATGGTCGTGCCGTAGCGCTGCGCGATGCCGGTCAGGTGCTCGCCCGCCTTGACGACATGAATGATCGGGGTTGCCGCGGCAGGCGCCGCCGGCGAAGAGCCTTGGGCGGGAGCGGCCGCCGCGGGGATGGTCAATCGCTGCCCGACGCGCAGGAACGAGGGCTTGGCGATGTTGTTGGCCTGCACGATGGCGGCGATGGTCGTGCCGTAGCGCTGCGCGATGCCGGTCAGGTGCTCGCCCGCCTTGACGACATGGATGATCGGGGTTGCCGCGGCAGGCACCGCCGGCGGCTCGGACACGGCCGGCGGATCGGCCTCCAGGCGTAGCCGCTGGCCGGGATAGATGCGATTGGGGTTCGCGATCGCATTCAGGGCAATCAGCTGCGCCAGCGTCATGCCGTGTCGCGCGGCAATCTCGCTCAGGGTGTCGCCTCGCTTCACGACCACCGGGTCGGTTGCCGCAGCCGGCACGGCGACCGCCCCACCGGCCACGATGGCGACAAGCATCGCGATGCGCAGCAATGGAAGCGCGGGTTGACGAGGCATGCGGCGTGGGCTCCTTGACGTGCAGGCCCCGGCATCGTCGCAGCCATCGCCTCGGGGTCAAGGTACGAGAGGGTGGGGATTGGAGTACTTCGGTACCGTGCGCGGCGGTCAGCCCCGATCGGCCATTCGAAGGTGCCCGACGCCCGGTGCTATACTGCCGCGCGGCTCGGCATCGGGCTCACACCCGGATCGGGTGCCGATCGGCCGATCCAATCACACACGCTCGCCGATCCTGCGGTCTACGGTGCCCGTCGCTGCGACGGGTCGACGACAGGAGCCAAACGGCGTGCGGAGGAAATAACCGGAGGAACCCCGTTTGGCTGCCGTCACCATGAAGCAGCTGCTCGAGGCTGGCGTCCATTTCGGGCATCAGACTCGGCGCTGGAACCCGAAGATGCGCGACTTCATATTTGGAGAGCGCAACGGGATCCACATCATCGACCTTGCCCAGACCGTCTCCCGTCTGGATGTGGCGCTCGACTTCATACGAGAGACGATCCGCCGTGGCGATTCGGTCCTGTTCGTGGGCACCAAGAAGCAGGCCCAGGAGACGGTCTCGTCCGAGGCCGAGCGGTCCGGCCAGCATTACGTCAACAACCGCTGGCTGGGCGGGATGCTCACCAACTTCACCACCATCAAGCGGCGGATCCAGCGCCTGGAGGCGCTCGAGGCACGGCGCGATGCGGGGGAGTTCGAGCGGCTGACCAAGAAGGAAGCCGGCAAGCTGGGCGAGGAGATCACCAAGCTGAACAGCGCGCTCGGCGGCATTCGCCGCATGCGCCGCCTGCCGGGGGCGTTGTTCATCGTCGACCCGCATCGCGAGTCGATCGCCGTGCTCGAGGCCCGTCGACTCGAGATCCCGATCGTGGCGATCACTGACACGAACTGCGATCCCGACCAGATCGATTGGGTCATCCCTGCCAACGACGACGCGATCCGATCGGTGCGGCTGATCTCGACCATGGTCGCGGACGCAGCGCTTGAAGCACAGGCCGAGCGCCAGGCGCGCCTGGACGAGGAGTTCGAGCAGGCCGAGGCGCTCCCGCCTGTCGATGACGCGGCACTCGTCGCCGATGCCGACTACAGCGCCGCGCTGGCGAGTGGCGAGGCGCTCGTCTTCGAGCCCGAGCCGGAGGAGGATGAGGAGGAGGAGCGCCGCGCCCGCGCCCGCCGCGCCGCCGAGGCCGCCGAGGAAGAGACCGACGAGGATCCGACCCTTGCCTGAGGCGGCATCGGTCCTGACAGGAAGGAATGACCCAGACGCGATGATCAGACCCGAGGACGTGAAGCGCCTCCGCGAGCAGACCGGGGCGGGGATCATGGACTGCAAGAGGGCGCTCGAAGCGAGCTCCGGCGACGTGGACAAGGCGCAGGCCTGGCTCCGCGAGAAGGGCCTCTCCACCGCCGCCAAGAAAGCGGGCCGTGCTGCACGCGAGGGCGTGATCGCCAGCTATATCCACCACGGCGCGCGCCTGGGCGTTCTGCTGGAGCTCAACTGCGAGACCGATTTCGTGGCCCGCACCGATGACTTCCAGCAGCTGGCACGCGACCTGGCGATGCAGGTGGCGGGCCTCGCTCCAACCTGGGTGAGCCGCGACGACGTACCCGCCGAGGCGCTGGCCGAGCAGCGCCAGGCGTTTTCCGCGGAGGCAACGCGGGATGGTCGCCCGGCGGACCGCCTCGATGAGATCGTTGAGGGCAAGCTCAACAAGTGGCTTGAATCGGTCTGCCTGCTGGACATGCCGTTCCGCGATACGGACAGGCGTGTCAGCGATCTGATCACCGAGAAGATCGCGCTTTTCGGCGAGAACATCCGGGTGGCCCGCTTCGCGCGCATGGCGGTCGGGGAGACCGCGGAGCGCGACGGCCAGGAGGCAGCCTAGGTGAGCCAGCCGGCGCAGGCCGCGACCTCCGTCCCGCGCCGAGTGCTGCTGAAGCTCTCGGGCGAGGCCCTGATGGGCGATCGCCAGTACGGCATTGATCCGGAGGTGGTGCGGGGCATCGCCGCCCAGGTGGGCGACGCGCGGCGCGACGGCATCGAGGTGGCCGTGGTGGTTGGAGGCGGCAACATCTTTCGCGGGATCGCCGCCGCGGCGAGCGGCATGGACCGAGCCACGGCGGACTACATGGGCATGCTGGCCACCGCCATGAACGGCCTCGCGCTGCAGGACGCGCTCGAGCAGGCCGACTGCGCCACCCGCGTCATGAGCGCCATCGCCATGAACGAGATCTCGGAGCCCTACATCAGGCGTCGTGCGGTGCGACACCTGGAGAAGGGCCGGGTGGTGGTCCTGGTGGCCGGCACCGGCAACCCGTATTTCACGACCGACACCGCCGCCACCCTGCGGGCAGTCGAGCTGGGAGCCGAGGTCATCCTGAAGGCCACCCGCGTCGATGGCGTCTACGACGCCGACCCCGAAAAGCATCCCGGGGCGACGCGTTTCACGCAGATCGGGTATACCGAACTCCTGGCGAGCCGGCTCGAGGCTCTCGACGCCACTGCCGTCAGCCTGGCGATGGACAATCAGATGCCAATCGTGGTCTTCGACATGACGCAGCCGGGCAACATCCTGCGCGCGATCCGCGGCGAGGCCATCGGGACGCGCATCGGGGACGAGACAGCCTCATGACCCATGCCGAGATCCTGGCGGCGGAACCGAAGATGCAGCGAACCGTCGAGGCCATGGAGCGCGACCTCGCCGGGATCCGGACGGGTCGCGCCTCGACGGCGCTGGTCGAGCGCATCCAGGTGGAGTACTACGGGACGCCCACTCCGCTGAACCAGATCGCCGGGATCAGCACCCCTGATCCGCACCTGATCGTGATCCAGCCCTGGGACCGCTCAGTCCTGTCCGCCATCGAGCGCGCGCTGATCAAGAGCGACATCGGCCTGACACCGAACGTGGACGGAACCGTGGTGCGGCTGAACGTGCCGCCTCTGACGGAGGACCGGCGCCGCGAGATGGTCAAGCAGGTGCGCCGTCGAGCCGAGGATGCGCGGGTCGAGCTGCGCGGTCATCGCCGGGAAGTCGCCGATCACCTGAAGCGAGCGCTCCGCGACGGATCGCTGTCCGAGGACGAGGAGCGGCGCGAGCTCGAGGCGCTGCAGCGCATGACCGACCGCTTCGTCGAAGTCGTCGACGCTCGCGCCGAGCGCAAAGAAGCGGAAGTCATGGAGGTCTGAGGCGCTGCCGCTCCGTGAGCATCCGCGACATGTCGCGATCATCATGGACGGCAACCGGCGCTGGGCC
>JALYUB010000001.1 GCA_030853945.1 Chloroflexota bacterium | reverse complement strand
GCTCAGGCGCGCGTGCAACAGCGGGGGGCGGTGCTGCGGGTGCATCGGCCGCGGGGGCCTCAGCGGGGGTTGGCGCCGGCGCGGCAGCGGCGGATCCCTCGGTCTCGATCTCGGCCAACGGCGTCCCGACCTTCACCGTCTGGCCGTCGCCGACGATGATCCTGGTGACGGTCCCGGCGACCTCGGCGGGCACTTCTGCGTTGACCTTGTCGGTCACGACCTCGAAGAGCGGGTCGTACTGCTCGACCTTGTCGCCCTCCTTCACCAGCCAGCGCTCGATCGTGCCCTCCGTGACGGACTCGCCGAGCTGGGGCATCTTGATGGTGGTCGCCATGCGCGTCAGGGTAGCCGATCAGTACGCGGCGAGCGCACGCGCGGCCTCGACGATCTTGGCCGGGTTCAACATGAACCAGTCTTCCAGGTTGTGGTGGAACGGCACGCCTGGCACCTCCGGGCCAGCCAGGCGGGTGACCGGCCCATCGAGATGCTCGAAGGCCTGCTCGGCGATGGTGGCCGCGATCTCGGCCCCGAATCCGCCGAAGCGATTCGCCTCATGGACGACCAGGGCCTTGCCGGTCTTGGCGACGGATGCCAGCACCGCGGACGTATCGAGCGGGCGTAGCGTGCGCAGGTCGACGACCTCGGCCTCGATCCCGTCCTCGCTGGCGAGCGTCTCAGCGGCCTCCAAAGCGCAGAAGCGCATGTAGCCGTAGCAGAAGATCGAGAGATGCTTGCCGGGACGCGCGACATCGGCAACGCCGATCGGCACCACGTGGTCGCCATCGGGGACCTCCGCCTTGAACAAGCGATAGGTCTTCTTGTGCTCGAAGAACATGACCGGATCCGGATCGCGGACCGCCGCCTTGAGCAGTCCCTTGGCATCGGCCGGGGTGCCGGGAGCCACGACCTTGAGCCCGACCGTGGCGGTGAAGTAGGTCTCGTTGCTCTGCGAGTGGTAGAGCGCGCCGTGGACGCCGCCGCCGTACGGCATGCGAATCACCATCGGCAACCCGAAGGCATCGTTGGACCGATAGCGCATGCGGCTGATCTCGGACACGATCTGGTTGAAGGCCGGATACGAGAAATCTGCGAACTGCATCTCGGCGATGGGGCGCAGGCCATAGATGGCAGCACCCGCCGCTGCCCCTGCGATCATCGCCTCGCTGAGCGGCGTGTCGAGCACGCGCTTGCCGCCGTACTTGGCCCACAGGCCATCCGTCGCGCCGAACACGCCCCCCTTGCGGCCGACGTCCTCGCCCAAGACCATCACGTTGGGGTCCCGCTCCAGCTCCTCGTCCATCGCGGAGCGGATCGCTTCCAGGATGTTCAGCTCCGCCATCAGTCGGCCTCCTCGGCATAGACGTGCTGCTCGGCGGTGGCGGGATCCGGATCCGGCCGCGCTTCGGCGCGCTGCGAGGCCAGGTTGACCTCGGCCTTGATCTCGGCGCGCAGCTGGTCATCGGCCTCCGGCGTCAGCAGACCCGCCGCCAGCAGCCGATTTGCGAACAGCATGATCGGGTCGTGCTCCTTGAGGGCTTCGACCTCCCCGGGGTCGCGGTAGCGGCGCTGGTCATCGTCCGATGAGTGGCTGGTGAGTCGCACCACCACCGCCTCGATCAGGGTCGGCCCCTCCCCACGTCGCGCCCGTTCGTGCGCCGCCTTGGCGGCCGCGTAGCACGCGAGCGGGTCGCCGCCGTCCACGGTCACGCCGGGGAAGCCGTAGCCCTGGGCCCGGGCCGCCACCGACAGCCCGCCCACCTGCTGCGCCAGCGGCACGCTGATCGCGTAGCCGTTGTTCTCGCATACGAAGATGACCGGCAGCCTGTGCACGCCGGCGAAGTTCATCGCTTCGTGGATCTCGCCCTGGTTGCTGGTCCCCTCGCCGAACGAGGTGAGGGCCACCACGTCGTCGCCCCGGACCCAGGCGCCCATCGCGATCCCGACCGCGTGCAGCACCTGGGTGCCGACCGGGGAGCTGAGCGAGACGATGTTGTAGCGGGCGGCGCCGTAGTGCCCGGGCATCTGCCGGCCCCCGGATGACACGTCGTCGCCCTTGGCCAGGTGCGCCGTGACGATGTCCTCGGCGCTCATCCCGAACGTCAGCGCCGAGGCGATCGATCGGTAGTAAGGGGCCATCCAGTCCTGGTTGCGGCGCATCGGCCAGGCAGTCGCGACCTGTGCCGCCTCGTGCCCCTGGCCGGAGATGATGAAGGCGATCTTGCCGGCGCGCTGCATCAGCCACATCCGCTCGTCGACGGCCCGCGCCAGCACCATCTGGCGGTACATGGCCAGCACGTCGGCATCAGTCAGGCCGAGCTCCCGGTGCCCCAGCGCCTGCGCCGTCCTGGTGTTGGCCATCAGCTCAATCCTCTCAGACGTGGATCGCCGCGCCGTCGACCGCGAGCGCGGCCTCGACCAGCACTTCGGTCAGGGTCGGATGCGCATGCACCGACATGGCGATCTCGCCGGTGGTTCCCTCCAGCAGCCGCGCCAGCGTTGGCTCGGCCAGGAGGTCGCCGGCGTGCGGCCCGATCAGGTGCGCCCCCAGCAGGAGGCCGGTGTCGGCGTCGGCGATCAGCTTGGCGAAGCCATCAGTCTCGCCGACGATGGTGGCCTTGCCGAGGGCGCGGAACGGGAACGAGCCGACCTTCACCTTGTGGCCGGCCTCGGTCGCCTGCTCCTCGGTCATGCCGACCGAGGCGATCTCCGGGCGGCAGAAGGTGACGCGCGGCATGAGGTCCATGCGCACGGGCTCCGGCTCGTGGCCGGCGATCGTCTCGACCGCGACCACCGCCTCGTGGCTGGCGACGTGCGCGAGCGCATATCCCGGCACGATGTCGCCGATCGCATACAGGTGCGGAACGCCGGTTTGCATGAAGCCGTTGACCTTCACGAAGCCGCGATCCATCTCTACGCCCGGGATCTTGTCCAGGCCGATCTCATCGGTCACGGGCCGACGCCCGACCGCGACCAGGATGATGTCCGTCTCCATCTCGACGCGCGACCCGCCGTCGCGGCCCTCGACCGCGAAATGCAGGCCGCCCTTGCTGCGCTCGATGCTGGCCGGGTTGATCGTCGAGGACGGGTAGATCCTCGCGCCTCGCTTCTTGAAGATCCGCGTGAGCTCTTTGCTGACGTCGGGATCCTCCAGCGGCACGATGCGGTCCAGGAACTCGACCAGGTGCACCTGGGCGCCGAGGTCGCCGTACAGGCTCGCCCACTCCACGCCGATTGCTCCTGCGCCCACGATGGCAACCCTGGCCGGCACCGTCTCGCGCGTCAGCGCCTCGTCCGAGGTGATGATCAGCTCGCCGTCGATCTCCAGCCCCGGGACGCTGCGGGGCGCGGAGCCGGTCGCGACGATCATGTCGGTGGCGCTCGCCTCCACGTCCCCGGCCTCGCCTCCCGTGACGCGCACGCTGGTCGGCCCGGTCAGGGTCCCGCTTCCGCGCAGCACGGTCACGCCGTTCTTCTTCATCAGGAACTCGACGCCCTTGACATGCTTTTCGACCACGGCATCCCGGCGCCGGCCGAGCGCGGGATAGTCGAGGCTGACGCTCTCGGAGCCGGCGAGACCGAATTCGGCGCCCTGCTCCGTGACGCGGTGCAGCAGGTCGGCGGTCTCGAGCATCGCCTTGGTCGGGATGCAGCCACGGTTCAGGCAGGTGCCGCCCAGCCGATCCCGCTCCACCAGCCCGACCTTCAGGCCGAGCTGCGAGGCCCGAATGGCGCCCACGTAGCTCATGCCGCCGCCCAGGATCAGGAGGTCGAAGCGCTGCGGGTCTGTCATGCGACCGCCACCGGACGATCGAGCGGACGCCCCTCGTGGGCGACCATGGTCGCGCGCCACTCGTCGGAGACCGGCATCGGCTTCTCGATGGTGTAGTCGAACGCGACCAGCACGCAATCGGAGCGTGCCAGCTGGCGCTCGGCCTGGTTGGTGAGCAGGTGCGACATGCCGATGCTGGTGCGCCCGATCCAGTCGACCCGGCTCGCAACGTGGACCGTGTCGCTGAACATAACCTGCGACAGGTAGTCGATCTTCAGCATGGCCAGGATGAACGGCATGCTGACCGGGTCTGCGCCGGTGCCGAGCACGTCGCGCAGGTAGAGGACGCGGCCCTGCTCTACGTAGGTGGCGATGACCGCGTTGTTGACGTGGCCGAAGGGATCGAGGTCGCCGAGGCGCACCTCGAGGCGCGTGCGGTGGCGAAAGTCATCTTTCACGGGAACGGGATTCTACAACGGGCCATTCGCGAGACGGCGCTCAGAGGGCTTCACCGATGCGGGCCAGCAGGCCCGCCAGCAGCGTCGTCCGCGGCACGACACTGGCCAGGTCGAGCCACTCGTCGACCGAATGGTCGTCCCCGCCGATGGGGCCTAGGCCGTCGAGCGTCGGAAGGCCGGCCGCGGAGGTCGTGTTGGCGTCGCTGGCGCCCCCGGTGGCGGCATCGCGGACAGCGAAGCCGAGCTCGCCGCCGATGGCGGTGGCGAGGGCCGCCAGGCGACCCGATGCCGCGCTGCGCTCCATCGGCGGGTGGTACGCCGCGCGCGTGAGCTCCCCCGTAACCCCGTCCAGGGTGGGGTGGGTGACAATGCGACTGACCTCGGTCGCGGCCAGCTCGAACTCGTCGACCGTCGCGGCCCGCAGGTCGAGCTCGATGCGGCAGGCCTCGGCCACCACGTTGGGGCGGGTGCCGCCCGCGATCACGCCTGTATTCACGCTCACGCTCGTCCATCGGCCGTTCAGCTCGTGGAGCGCGACCACCTGGCGCGCCGCCTCCAGGATGGCGCTGCGCCCCTTCTCGGGCTCGACGCCGGCGTGGGCGGCGCGGCCGGTGATGCGGATCTCGTAGTCAGCGATGCCCTTGCGGGCGCTGACGATGTCCCCGTTGGCGCGTGCGCACTCGAGTACCAGCGCCACGTCGTGCTCCGCCGCCAGCTCGCGGATGCGCGACGTGCTGAACGGCGAGCCGATTTCCTCGTCCGGGTTGGCGACGAAGGTCACATTGGGTGATGAGCCGGCTGCCTGCAGCGCGGCAATCGCATGCAGCCCGGCCAGCAGCCCGCCCTTCATGTCGCTCACGCCCGGGCCGAGCGCGCGCTCGCCATCCACGCGGAAGGGGCGTGCCGTCGCGGTACCCTCTGGGAAGACAGTGTCCATGTGCCCGATCAGGAGCAGCCGCGGGCCCCTGCCGGGGACTCGACCGACCACCACATCGCCGAGCTGCGGCTCACCCGTATCCGGTTGATGCGGTGTGCGCTCCACCTGCCCGCCGAGCTCCGCGAGCGCCGCCGCCACGAAGTCGGCGACCTGGTTCACGCCCGAGGGGCTGTAGGAGCCGCAGTCGATGCTGACGAGCTCCTGCAGCTCCGCCACATAACGCGAGTTGCGCGCCCCGACGGCGGCGCGGACGGCAGCGAGGGCAAGGTCGGACATCGCCGGCGAGTCTAGCCCGTCGCCTGTCGGCGAGCGCCGGAAGCCGGCTGCTCCGATCGTATACTCGGGCGTATGCCGAACGACGCGCAGTCGCCGGCCGGGGTCGAGCTGCTCGAGCTGCGCGTCCTCGACGGCCCCAACCGCTTCTTCTCGCGGCCCGCCGTCAAGCTGGATTTCGGGGCGGACGCTCCCGGCGCAGCCTCGGACGCGGCCGCGACTGCTGGGCTTGCCGTGCGGCTGCTTCACGTCGCGCTCGACCTCCCTGCCCCACGCATGGTCGTCCGCCACTCATCCGACCGGCTGCGGGCATCGCTGGCCTTTCCGTGGCGCCGCCGCTCGATCGCGCAGTCGATCGCCGCGGCCGCCGCACGCATGGCGCTCGGCCACTCCAGCGAGCGACGCGAGGTGAATGCGCTGCGGGCCGTGGCCTCGGGACCACGGCCCCACCTGGTCCGGCCCAGGGTGCCGATCGTGGCCATCACCGGCACCAACGGCAAGAGCACGACGACGCGACTGCTGGCGCATATCGCCGAATCGGCCGGGATGCACACGGGAATGACTAACTCCGACGGCATCTACTTGCGCGGCGAGCTGGTCGAGGCGGGGGACTGGACTGGCTTCGGGGGCGCGGCCAGGGTCCTGGCCGAGCCTGGCCTGGATCTGGCCGTGCTGGAGACGGCGCGCGGCGGGATCCTGCTGCGGGGGATCGGCTACTCCGCCAATGACGTCGCGGTGGTCACCAACGTCAGTGCCGATCACCTGGGTCTGCAGGGGATCGACACGCTCGACGAGCTGGCGGATGTCAAGGCTGCAGTTGTCCGCATCACGCGGCGCACTGGCTGGGCCGTGCTCAACGCGGCTGACCCACGGGTCTGGGCCATGCGGCGCCAGACGAAGGCGCGCTGGTACCCGTTCAGCATGGATCCGAATGCGCCACAGATCGCGGACGCGCTCGAGCGGGGCGGTCGTGCCGCGGTGCTGCAACGGGGCTGGCTGGTGCTCCTGGCGCCGGGAAGCCCGCCGCGTCGCCTGGCACGCGCCGTCGACCTGCCGGTGACCTTTGCCGGCCTGTCGCCGTACAACGTGGCGAATGCGCTGGCCGCCGCAGCGGCGGCGGACGCCCTGGGAATCGCACCGGGCGCGATCGCCAAGGGCTTGCTCAGCTTCGCCCAGGACAGCGCCGCCAACCCTGGCCGACTGAACCTGTACGAGCGGGACGGGGTGCTGGCGATCGTCGATTTCGCGCACAACGAGGCGGGCCTGTCCGGGCTGCTGGACGTCTGCCGCTCGCTGTCATCGGGCGGAGGCCGACGCCGGCGCGGCAAGGTCCGCCTGGCGGTCGGCACGGCCGGCGACCGGACCGATGAGATCCTGCACAACCTGGGCGTGCTGGCCGGTGGTGCGGACGAGACGGTGATCTCCGAAAAGCGCCACTACCTGCGCGGCCGTCAGCTGGAGGGCATGAACACCATCCTGCGGGACGGGATCAGGGAGGCAGGCTATGACCGGCCGGTGGAGGCCATCGAGACCGAGCTGGGGGCGCTCCAACTGCTGCTGAGCCACGCGCGACGCGGCGACGTGGTCGCGGTCATGAGCCACGTGGAGCGAGCCGAGATCTTCGCGTGGCTGGAGGAGGAGGGGTACCGGCCGGTCGACATCGAGCGGCTGCGCCAGCTGGTCGGCGCCTAGCCGTCGACCTCGATCGCGATCATCTCGTCGCGCGCGTCGGAATCGTCATCTGCATCGGACGGCTCGGTCGGAGCGTCGCCGCCCTGCTGCCGGCGCTGCAGCTCCTTCCAGATGTCGTTGGCGTGGTCGACGCAGACCACGACCACGTCCCCATCGCGGCCCAGGTCGAGCGCGTGGCGCGTGGCCTCGAGCTCGTTGGTCACCGTTTCCACGGTCGTGCAGCGCGCGCCGTTGGCCATCGCGGCTCGCACGCCGCTGTCGATCAGCGCGGCCGTCTCGCCCCGCGGCCGTCCGCGCGTGTTCGCATCCTCGCGCACGATGATGGTGTCGAAGTGCGCCGCGGCGACCCGGCCCAGCTCGACAATGTCCTCGTCCCGCCGGTCCCCGGCGGTGGCCACCACACCGATGCGCTGACCGCTGACCAGGGCTCGACTTCCGCCCGGTGACGGTTCTGTCAGGCGCTGGACGAACTCGCCGAGCGCAGCCACCGCCGGCGGGTTGTGGGCGTAGTCGACGATGACGCGGTAGCCGTCGAGCTCGAACATGTTCAGCCGGCCGGGAGCCATGAAGTAGCTGGTGCTGAACGTCCGCAACCCCTGCCGGATGTCATGCAGGTGCGCGCCGGTGGCCCAGGCTGCGGCCGCTGCGGCAAGGGCGTTCTGGACATTCATGCGCGCACGTCCCTCGAAGGTGGCCGGCAGGAGATGGGTCAGCACCAGCGGCAGGCTCTTCCGGCCGTGCCGAAGCACGATCATCTCGCCGCTGCGTCCGGGCTCGACGGTCACCGCCCGCCGACCGCGGCTTCCCTGGCGCTTGATGGCATCGTTGTTTGGATCCATGCTGAAGTAGATGACCGATCCCGAGCAGTGGCGACCCATCGCCGCCACGAGCGGGTCATCGGCATTCAGGACGGCGGTCCCCTCGCGTGGCACCGCCTCGACCAGGACCTGCTTGACGGCGGCCAGCTGCTGGACCGAGCTGATGCCGCCCAGGCCCAGGTGATCGCCGGTCACGTTCAGCACCACCGCCACGTCATTGCGGTCATAGCCCAGCCCTTCGCGCAGGATGCCGCCGCGGGCGACTTCGAAGATCGCCATCTCCACGTTCGGGTTCTGGAGCACCGTGGAGGCGGACTTGGGGCCGCTCATGTCGCCGCGCCGCACCAGCCGACCGTCGACGAAGATGCCATCGGTGCTGGTCATGCCGACCTTGCGGCCCATGCCCTTGAAGATGTGCGCGATCATGCGGGTGGTGGTCGTCTTGCCGTTGCTGCCGGTGACCGCCACGATCGGGATGCGCGACGGCGATCCCGGGGGGAACAGCATGTCGACCACCGGCTTGGCCACGTACTGGGCCTCCCCCTCGGTGGGGTGGGTGTGCATCCGGAAGCCGGGTGCGGCATTGACCTCCACGATCCCCCCGCCGGTCTCGCGCACGGGCACGCTGATGTCCGGGCAGATGAAGTCGATGCCGGCGATGTCCAGCCCGACCACTCGGGCTGCCAGCTCGGCGATCTCCGCGTTCTCCGGATGGATCTCCTCGGTGCGGTCGATGCTGATGCCGCCAGTGCTCATGTTCCCGGTGCGCTTGAGGAAGACCCGCGTCTCGGCGGGCGGGACGTCGGCAAGGGCGAATCCCTGCTCGGTGGCGTAGGCGATCGATTCGTCATCGATCCCGATGCGGGTCAGCACCTTCTCGTGGCCGATGCCGCGCCGCGGGTCGGCGTTGCTGATCTCGATCAGCTCGCTGAGCGAGTGCGTGCCATCCCCGTCGACGTGGGCGGGGATACGCTGGGCGACAGCCCGCAGGCCACCGCCGATTACCAGGCATCGGTAGTCGTTGCCGGTCAGGAAGCTCTCGACCACCACGCCGCCGTAGCGCGACTCGCGCCGCGCGACCGCGTATCCCTCGCGCACCGCGGCCTCGTCGGGCAGGTTGAGCATCACGCCGCGACCGTGGTTGCCGTCCAGCGGCTTGATCGCCACCGGGAAGCCGATGCGCGCCGCAACGGCGGCAGCCTCGTCCGCGTCCCGCACCACCTCGGCGCGCGGCACCGGCACGCCGGTCGCCGCCAGCAGCTTGTTGGTCAGCTTCTTGTCGGACGCGATATCGACGCCCAGCGAGCTGGTGTTGGAGGTCATGGTGGCCCGGATCCGCTTCTGGTGGATGCCATGTCCGAGCTGCACCAGCGACTGCTCGTTGAGGCGGATCCAGGGGATGTCCCGCAGGCTCGCCTCGTCCAGCAGCGCCTGGGTCGACGGGCCGAAGGCTGCCCGCTCGGCGAGGCGGATGAGCTGCTCGAACTCGTTCGCGAAGTCGAAGTCAGGTCCCTGCTCGACCAGGTGGTTGACCAGCCGCACGGCCAGCCGCCCGGCGGCGAGTCCGACGCTCTCCTCCCCGTAGGAGTAGACGACGTGATAGCGGCCCGGCTCACCGGTGCCGCGGGTCTTGCCGCGCCCGACCTCGGTTCCGGCATCGCGCTGCAGCTGCAGCGCGATGTGCTCGGCGACGTGCCCAACCCAAGTGCCGTCCCGCAGCCGCTTGGCGAAGCCACCAGTGCGGCCGGTGGAGCACGAGTGGAGGCCGACCCCGGGCAGCCGGGCCAGTAGCGCCTCGGTGAAGCCTGGGATCAGGTTGGTCGGGAACTGCTCGAGCACCCCCAGGTCGACGATCAGCTTGATCGCGGGCTCATAGCTCCAGTAGTTGGGACCGCGGTAGACGCGCGTCTCGACGATGCGCAGCGTGCCCCGCGGCTCCGTCGCGGCCGCGGCCTTCCGACTTGCGGGTCGCGGCGCCCGCGCCGCCGGTCGACCCTTGGCCTTCGCCTCGGTCACTCGCTGGCTTCCTCGTCCGGCTGCGCGCGCAGGGCACGGCGCCGGGCCCGTGCCGGGGCGGTGTCATCGGCTCCTTCCGCGGCCATCCTGCGGATCAGCCGCTGTGCCTGGCCGCTGGCCGCCTCGAGCTGCGACTGCTGTCGATCGGTGAGATGCACGGCGCGCAGCGGAGGCAGCAGGCGGCGGC
>JALYUB010000081.1 GCA_030853945.1 Chloroflexota bacterium | reverse complement strand
ATGCTGTACTTGACCGTGTTGGTGACGCTGCCGTTGTACTGGGTCAGCGAAATCGAGAGGGTCGGAGTGCCGTTCACGCAGGTCAGCGTGGCCGACGGGACGTGTGCGCTCGCGACCGCTGCAAATGCGAAGAGCACCACGGCAACCGCTGCGACGGGTGCAAAGAGCTTTCTCACGATGTTGATCTCCCTGGTTCGGTTGAATTCGACGAATGAGTCCAGGGCTCGATCCTAGGACCAAAGTACTGGCGAACGTAAGTACCCAAGTCCTAACAGAAGGTCAAATGTTGGGCTTTGGTGCAGTTATGGTGGCGCGTCCGAGCACCACTTGATGGGCTAGCATCCGTCACGGAAGACCCGTTGCGGGGTCGACCAACGGGCCGTCGGCGTTCTCACCGCCGGCGGCCGCCTGCGTGCTAAGGTCTGGCCCGATGAGCGGCGACACCATCGAGTGCTTCAACTGCGGCCACGCCAATCCGTCGTGGGCCCAGGTTTGCCGCCAGTGCGGATTCCCGATCCGCCCCGATGGGCCGGCATCCGGATCGCCGGGAGGGATCTTTCCGACCGATCAGGCCTCGCTCGTGTCGATCGGCGGCACCCTGGGCGCGATCGTGCTGGCGATCGCCCTGGGTCTCCTGGTATCCGGCATGATCCCGCCGGCGCCCAACGTGGCCGTCGAGACGGCGACGCCCAGCCCCTCGCCGACACCCGTCGCCTCCGTGTCCGTGGCACCGATCGGCTCGCAGAGCGCGGCTCCCAGCGGCGCGTCCACCGTACCTCTGGTCGGGACGATCACCTTCGGCACCGGCCTCGACTCCTCGACGAAACAGGTCACCGGCCCGACCACCGCCTTCGTCGCCGGGTCAGGCTTCGCGCACTCGATCCAGCTCACCGAGGCGTTCGGGGTGAATGTCATCCAGGAAGAGGTCGTGCGCGTGGCCGCCGACGGCACCGAGACGGTGGTCCAGCCGCGGGCGGGCAGTGACCTGCAGGTCAGTGCCACCTCGAAGATCGCCGGCTTCCGCGTGCGCGATGCCGGTCCCCTCCTTCAGGCCTGGGGCACCGGCAACTTCATCCTGCGCGTCTACCGCGGCACCGAGCTCCTGGCCGAGGGGCCATTCTCCCTGTCCTGAGCTCGACTCACGTCGGCTCCCCGTCCCGACCGGCGATCTCGCCCCACGCGTCGGCGTACAGGCGTGCACGAGTGGCGAGGTAGCCCGGATAGGCAGTTCGCGCGGCACTGACCACGCTCGACTCCAGCGTCACGATCCCGATCCGATCGGTCGTCTCCAGAAGCACGGAGCCGTTGGGATCCACCGCGACCGAGGGACCGCCGATCAGGACGCCGGACTCTGGATCCGGCCGCGTGACTGACAGCACGTAGCTGCAGCTGGTCAGGGCGTTGGCCCGAAACACGATTTTCCAGCGCTGGTAGGTCTTCTCCTCGGTGGCGCGCGGGATCAGGATGGCCTGCACCCCCTGCGCGCCAAGCAGGTGCGAACCCTCCGGCCGGTTGGCGTCGCTGCAGATCTGCACGCCGATCGGGATCCCGAAAGCGTCGATCCGTTGCGGGGCGAGGCTCCCCGGCTCGTAGTGGCTTGTCTCCCAGAAGCCAGGCTCTTCGGGGAGATGGAGCTTCTCGTACGTGGCGACCAGCTCGCCGGTTGCCGCAAACACGAGGACCCGGCTCGTCCGGCGGCTCGTCGCAGAGTCGAGATGGATGATCCCGCCGACCAGGCCGATCCCTGCCTCGCGGGCCGCGGCGGCGAGCGCACTGGCCCGTGGCCCATCCATCGGCTCCGCATCCTCGTCGCGCGGCTCTTTGGTGGCCGGCCGCCACGGATTGAGGGGAAGCTCGGGCAGAACCGCCAGGTCGGCACCGCGCTGCACGCACTGGTCGAGGGTTTCGCCGAGGCGGCCGATGCCATCCGGCTCCCAGAAGACCTCGGACACGAGCGCCACGGTCAGGCGTCCGTCCGCTCGCGGCGCTGCGCGTGTCACGTGCCCGCCTCACCGAGGAATTCGCGGACGAGGTTCTGGAAGTGGTAGACGCCGTTCTCACGCTTGGCCGAGAAGCGGCCACTGTCGTAAGAGCGCGATCGCAAGCCGCGCTGCACCTGCTCGCAGATGACGATGTCCTCCTGCTGGATCTCGTCGGAAAACGCGATCGTCTGCTGCATCGACTCCCAGCCCGGCCCGGTGCCGGGATCGGCGAAGAACCACTCGAAGATGGTCAGCGTGCGGTCGACGCCCAATGGCAGGACCACGTTGGAGGACATGTTGTCCTGGTAGATGTTGAACATGGTGTTGGGGAACAGCCAGTAGTACAGGGCCGAGTCCTCACTGCCGGGCTGTCGCAGGTAGCGTCTGTCGACACCGAGCTCCTCGCCGGGCTTCAGCTCGCGGATCGGGGCGTGCTGCTTGGAGTAGTAGCGGAATTCCTCGACGCGATATGCGTCGTAGTCGAGCTCCTTGAACAGCTGCGGATGCGCGATCGGAAGGTGGTATCCCTCCAGGTAGTTATCGACATACACCTTCCAGTTGCACGCGATCACATACTCGCGGCGCTCGACCAGTCGCATGCGATCCACGTCATACCCCGCCGCCGCGACCTCGCCGGGAATGGCGCCCATCACCTCCGCCAACGGCGGCGCGTCGGGCGACAGGCAGACGAACACGCACGGGCCCCAGCGGTCCACTCGCACCGGCATCAGGCCGAAGTCCTCCTTGCGGAAATCCTCAGTCTCCTCCATCTCGGGAGATGCGCGCAGCGTGCCGTCCAGGCCGTATGTCCAGCCGTGATAGCGACACTGCAGAGACTTGCGGTTGCCCCGCGCAAGGGCGACCTGGCCCGCCCGGTGCCGGCACACGTTGTAGAACGCCCGCAGCTCGCCGTCGAGGCCGTGGGTGATCACGATCGGCTCGTCCAGCACGGTCGCCGGCACGAAGTCGCCCACCCGCTGGAGCTCGTCGGCGCGCGCCACCAGCTGCCAGCTGGCGCCGAAGACCCGCTCCCTCTCCCGCTCCAGGACCTGTGGGTCGATGTAGTACCGCGACGAGAGCGTCGAGGCCTGGGCAAGGGGCATCACCCGGGCAGTGTACCGGTGGCCGACCGATGCCCATCCACGTCCCGGAGATAGGTCAGCTTCCGCCCGCCGGCGGTCGAGACCGCCAGGCTGAAGCTGCCATCGTCGTTGATCGACCCCTTGCCCGTCAGCGGCAGGCCGGACGAGAAGGTGCAGCCATGAAGGTCGACCCGATACCTGGCGGCCGAGGCTGCGTATCGGATCCAGCCACCGCCCAGGCAGCCGAAGTCCAGGTGCCCGACGCCGTCCCAGACCTGCCAATCGGGGGAATAGTTGATCTCGTCGTCCATCGCCGTCATGGCGGCCAGGGTTGAGCGGTAGTCCGCGACCGCGACGGCGGGGATCGGGACGTACGGATCGCTGCCCACGAACGGGCAGGTCGTCTGGCGGTGTTCAGGTCGCTTGCCCTTGACCAGGAAGTTGGTGACCGGGTCGTCGACGCAGGCCACGCCGCGTCCGAAGATGACATGCGGTCCGCCGGGCTGGACGATCAGGTAGGCGTCATCGAGGTGGTGATACACCCGCAGCGCTCCCGCGAACGGAGTGGCCGGATCGACGGACGAGTTGAGCACGAACACCGGGAACGGCGTGTCGGTCAGGTACCCGGGACGCGCTTCCGAGGTGGGGTGCGCCGGCCAATACGGACACGGCAGGTCGCCGTAGAAGATGCTGCCCAGTCGCACGTCAGCGACTTGCGCGGCCGCGCCATATGCCAGGTATGCATTGGCCCGTTTCGTGGCGGATCCGCTGCCATAGGCGTAATCCATGCACTCGACCGCGTAGTACATGGCATCGGAGTAGGTCGGATCCGGGATCGCGGCAAGGGTTTCCGGGTCCTGGCCCAGGGAGATGTAGGCCAACCGCGCCAGCGGCAGGAATTCGCCACGGGCGGCGAAGGCCATCGCCCGCTGCAACAGCATCCGGTCGAAGGTGGGCGTGACATACCCCGCTGCCGCAGTCTCGAGGTCGCCCAGCCCAAAGCTTCGGCGCTGGACATTCCCATGCGAATCGACGAAGTCATAGGTCGCCGGCTGCCGGCCGAGCTGGGTGGCAAGGGTGTCGTAGAGCGCCAGGACATCCTTGCTCAGCGCGTCGTGGTGGCATGCGTGCGACTGCGTGCATCGGTCGAGGGTCAGGGCGAGCGCCTCGTCATAGGCGTGCACGTCCTCGGCGTAGTACTGCGTGCCGGTCAGGGTCAGGTCCACCACGCCGTCGACGAAGAGCGCGTGCAGATGATCGGGATGCGCCGCCGCATAGGTCTGGACGTACTGGGTGCCGTAGCTCTCGCCGTAGAGGTCAAGCTTGTCCGCCTTGAGCCAGACGCGGAACGCCTCGAGGTCCTCGACCGCCTGCCGGGTCGAGAAGTACGCCAGGTTCGACCGGTCCTCTGCCGTCTCGCTGATGCAATCGCCGGCGAAATCCTTCGACGCCTGCGCATACGCCCGTGCCTGCGCCGCGGAAGCCGTCGGCAGCGCGGGCGTGGTGTAGAAGGCCAGCGCCGCGTCCGGGCACTGCAGCACCTCGGATTGACCAACCCCGCGCTGGTCGAGGAAGACGATGTCGTACTGCTCCGGTATGCGCGGATCGAAGCCGGCGGTGTACGAATCGGCCGAGGCCAGGCCGGATGTGCCGGGACCGCCGGTGACCGTTACGAAGACGCCCTTGCGCGGGCCCTTCGAGGCGCGGAGCAATCCGAAGGTGACGTCGAAGGTGGGGCCAGCGGCGGCGAAGTGGTCGCGCGGCACCCGCAGTGTGATGCATGTGAAGATGCTGTCCGGGCATGGCGCCGTACGCACGACCTTCGCGGCTGGCGTTGCAGTCTTGGGGACCGGCCTGCTCGTCGCGACCGTAGACGAGGAGGGCGCCAGCGCGACTGCGAAGACCAGGCCAAGGATGGCCACCGAGCGACGCGTGGGCACGAGCATCGGGCCGATGCTACCAGTGCTCGTCCAGCCCCCTGCCGATGCTCGACTTACGGTCGAGCGCAAGGTACGCTGACGCGAATTCCTAAAGCGCAGCGCCGCATCAAGCCTTCGGAGGAGTCGCATGTCTCTCTTCACGCGCAGGGCCGCCATCGGCCCGATCGCGGCGCTGCTCTTGCTCGCCGCCTGTCAGACCAACGCCAGCCCCAGCCCCTCAACGAGCGGCAACGCGACGTCGGGGGCGAGCCCCTCGCAGGCCGCGGCATCGACGGCCCCTTCGCAGGTGGCAACCGTGCCGGAGGACCAGCTCGTCCTCGCTGGCAACCTCTTCGTTTGCATCGACGTTCCCTACCCGCCGCAGGAGGCGTTCGCACCCGACGGCACGATCATCGGATCCGATCCCGATATCGCCACGGAGATCGCGAAGCGCCTGGGCCTGCAGGCCCACTTCGTCAACACCGTCTTCACCGTGATCATCCCGGCGCTGGACGGGAACAAGTGCGACATCATCGTGTCCGCGCAGAACATCAACGCGGATCGGCTCAAGCAGGTCGACATGATCCCGTACTTCAAGGCGGGGCAATCGTTCGTCGTGGCCAAGGGCAATCCGAAGCACATCACCAGCCAGGATGGCCTGTGCGGGAACACGGTGGCCGTTCAGAACGGCACCACCGAGCTGGACTTCCTGCAGGGCACCAGTGACTTCGCCGGCAAAGGCCTCTCCGATGCGTGTGTCGCAGGAGGCAAGGCAGCGATCACGATCAAGCAGTTCGACAAGGACAACGACGCCCTGCTCGCGCTGCAGAGCGGCACGGCGGATGCCTACTTCGCCGACTCGCCAGCCGCCGGTTACGCGGTGGAGAACCACCCGACCCAGTTCGAGCTTTCAGGCGTGACACTCGAAGTCGCAATCGAGGGAATCAGCGTTGCCAAGAACCACACCACGCTGCGTGATGCGGTCAAGACCGTCCTGCTCTCGATGATCAGCGATGGCCGATACGGTGAGATCCTGACGACGTGGGGGGTCACCGACGGTGGACTGACGGCCGATCAGGTCAACAGCGGCAACCTGTAAGCCTCGACGGAGAGCAAGGTGACCGCCAGAGGTCACGGACGCATCAAGCGACCCCGGCCGGCCCTGCTGGCCGGGGTCATCCTGTTGCTGGTCGCGCTGCTCGCCGCCTGCACATCGACGACCCAGGGTCAGTACGTCTACGACTGGAGCATCTTCTGGGACTCGCTCGTTCGGCCGAGCCCCAGGATCATCAGTGGGCTCTGGCTCACGGTGGGGATCGCGGTCACGGCCCAGCTGATCGGCGTCGTCCTGGGAGTGCTGGGAGCAATCGGTCGGCTCGCAAAGTTCCGCCCCGCCCGCTACGCCGCCAACTTTTATGTCTGGATCTTTCGAGGGACTCCCCTCCTGGTCCAGATCATGTTCCTGTACTACGGATTGCTGGTCACCCACATCTACGGCTGGCCGGACCTGACGCTCCTGGGCATCACTCTGCCCAGCGTCATCCAGGCCGGCATCTTCGCGCTCGGGGTGAATGAGGGCGCGTACATGACCGAGATCGTGCGCGCGGGGATCCTGTCCGTCGACCCCGGCCAGCTCGAGGCGGCGCGGTCGTTGGGGATGACCTACCCCAAGGCGATGCGGCGGATCGTGCTGCCGCAGGCGGCACGCGTCGTCGTGCCGCCGCTTGGCAACGAGTTCAACAACATGCTGAAGTCCACCTCGCTGCTCTTCCTGCTGGCGGTTCCCGAGCTGTTCGTGACCTTCACGCAGCTGAACGGTAGCGGCCCCACCAGCTTCCATCCGTTCGAGCTGTTCCTGGCCTGTGCCATCTGGTTCCTGGGGTTGACGACCATCTGGAGCATCATCCAGGCCTTCATCGAGCGGCGGCTCGGGCGCGGCTTCGGTGGCGAGGCGCCCCCGGGCCTCTTCGATCGCCTGTTCGGCCGGTTCGGATCGCCCGCAAGCGGCGCGCGATGACGCACGCACCGCACGACCTGCTCGACGCCGTCGGCGAGCTGCCCCAGTCCGCGGACGGACTGGTCGTCGAAGCCAGCGACGTGCACAAGTACTTCGGCCGCCTGCACGTCCTCAAGGGAGTGAACCTCACGGTCCGGCGGCGCGAAGTGCTGGTCCTGATCGGCCCGTCAGGGTCCGGTAAGACGACATTCCTGCGCTGCATCAACCACCTGGAACGGATCCAGCAAGGCCGGATCAAGGTCAATGGCCACCTGATCGGGTATCGCGAGGAAGACGGCAAGCTGGTCGAGGATCGCGAGCGGAACGTCGCGGCGCAGCGGTCCGAGATCGGCTTCGTCTTCCAGCGCTTCAACCTGTTCCCGCACCTCACTGCGCTCGAGAACATCATGGAGGCACCGATGCAGGTGCGCGGCTTGTCCGAGGACGAGGCTCGCGAGATGGGCCTCAAGCTCCTTGAGCGGGTTGGCCTCGAGACCAAGGTCGACACGTATCCCGGTCGGCTCTCCGGCGGCCAGCAGCAACGGGTCGCGATCGCGCGTGCCCTTGCGATGCGCCCGGCGCTCCTCCTCTTCGACGAGCCGACCAGCGCACTGGACCCGGAGATGATCGGAGAAGTGCTCGACGTCATGAAGGAGCTGGCCCACGAGGGGATGACGATGATCGTGGTCAGCCACGAGATGGGATTCGCCCGCGAGGTGGCGGACCGCGTGGTGATGATGGACGACGGCGCGATCATCGAAGAAGGGACGCCCGACGGGCTGTTCACCAGCCCCCGCGAGGAGCGTACCCAGGCCTTCCTCTCCAAGATCCTCTAGGCCGATCCCCTAGCGGCGGACCCCGTAAACCTGGGCGCGCGGCAATCGCGCCGCCTCGTCTCCCGCTCGAACGTGGCGCTTGGCCGGCTTGAAGGCCACCGGCGTGTCCTTCGGCTTGCCGCCCTCCCGCGCGATCAACCAGCGCAGCCCGACCTCCGTCAGCTCTGCCCCGCCCGCCCGCCCGGGCTCGACAAATGGCGCCACCACCATCCGACGCCCATGCAGCCTCTCGACGGCGAGCTGCATCGCGATCGGATCGACGCCCAGCTTTTCCGCCAGTGGGACAAGGTCGAGTGCGGCGTTCGGGGTGGCACGCAGGTAGCGGAGGATCGCGGCGTCCAGCTCCGCGCCGCTCGGCGGCGGGCCTTTCGGAATAGTCGCCTCACGCGGAGTCCTGTGCGGCGTGACGCGCGACGAGACCTTGGGCGCGAGGTTCGACGAATCCTCGATGAGCTTCTTCCCGGTCGTCACGGCGGCGAGGATACCCTACGGCTCGACCGCCACGGCCAGCAGGCTGACGGCCAGCGGCATGCCGGCCGCACGCGTGAGCAGGTCCCCCAGGGCATCGTCCCATTCGGCGTGCAGGGGCAGCCGGACCTGGCGAGTGGCGCCGGCCACCGGGATGTTGATCACGACCGGCAGCGACCCCGGTCGACCGCGAATGGCTGCGGTGAGTGACTCGATTGCGGGAAGGAGGCGCTCCAGGTCAACCTCGCTGGCAAAGCCGATGGAGATCGTGCCGTGCCCGCGCGGCGGCACCTCGCCCTCCGAAACGGCCGCGCGAACTGGCACCGCATCAGCCGGTGACGGCGACTCCTCGGCCGGCTCGACAGGCCGGATCGGGATCGCCACCGTCGAGGTGGCGTCGATGGCCACCGAGACGGCAACCGATGCCTCCGCAGGTTCGACTTCTGCGCCGCGCGGCAGGACGACCGGGCCCGTCCACGCCGGGACATCGGTCGAGGGGACGTGTGGTCCTCCGTTCCCGTTGGCGTTGCCATTTCCGGGCCACGAGGACGATCGCCCGCGAGTGCGCGTGAGCCGATCGCGCTCGGCGGCGTAGGCGACGGATCCCATCCGAACGGCGTCATCCCACGGGTAGACCATCTCGCACAGCACCTGCGCGGCCTCGTCGCGACGATCGACCCGACCCGTGACCAGGACGACGGAGTCATCGGCCCATGCGTTGGCGGTGTCGGCGAAGACCTTCGGGAATACCACCACCTCGACGCTCCCCTGCAGGTCCTCGAGTGTCGCCACGAGCATCGTTGCGCCCGCGCGGGTGATGACGCTGCGCGTCGACTGGATGATGCCGCCGAGCGTGACCTTGGCCTGGTCGCTCTCCTCTGCCAGGTCACCCGTGTAGTGGGACACGTACTCGGGCAGGACGTCGGCGATATCCCCCAGCGGATGCTCGGACAGGTACAGCCCCAGGAGCTCCTTCTCCCAGCGCAGTCGCTCCTTGCGCGGGATCTCGTCCTCGTCCACAGCAACGCCGTCGGCCGGACCGGAATCCAGAGGCGCTGCCGCGAAGAGATCGAAGAGGGTTCCCTGCCCCGCCGCGACGTCGCGCTGGTGGCGCGAACCGGACTCCAGCGCAGCATCCAGGCGAGCCAGCAAGGCGCCGGGCGTCCCCAGCGAAGCCATTGCGCCGGCCTTGATCAGCGACTCGACCACGCGCTTGTTGACATTCCTCAGGTCGACTCGGCGGCACAGGTCGTCCAGGGATGCGAACGGGCCCGCCACGTCCGATGCCTCGCCGCGACCCTCGCGCGCGGCGACGATCGACTCGATCGCCCCCTCGCCCACGTTCTTGACGGCGGCCAGCCCGAAGCGGATGGCGGAGGTGCCATCGGCATCGGCCTCGACGGTGAAGAGCGCCTGCGACGACTGGACATCCGGCGCGCGGACGGCGATCCCCAGCCGCCGACATTCGGCCACGACCGCCGCGACCTTCTCTGCACGTTCGCGGAATCCATTGAGCACCGCCGTCATGAACTCGACGGGGTAGTTGGCCTTCAGGTAGGCGGTCTGGTACGCGATCAGCCCGTAGCAGGTGGCGTGCGCCTTGTTGAAGCCGTAGCGCGCGAACGGCTCGAAGGCGGCGAACACCTGGTCCACCACGGACGGGGGGATCCCCTTCTTCTTGGCGCCTGCCTTGAACTTGGCCTCGTGCTCGCGCAGCACCGATTCCTTCTTCTTGCGGATCGCGTAGCACAGGTTGTCCGCCTCGGGGCCGGTGTA
>JALYUB010000065.1 GCA_030853945.1 Chloroflexota bacterium | reverse complement strand
CCCGCCTCCGTATATCGCTCGGCGACATCGCCGGCCACCTTGGCCCGGGCCACCAGCTCGCCGCGAGACCACGGCACCACCGCGTCCACCGCCACCATCTGGTCGCGCAGCACGTTCGCCACGCGGTCGAGCAGCAGGTCGACGCCCTCGCCGGTCGTGGCACTCACGAAGACGGCGCGATCGGCCGCGGGCATGGCCGTGGCCCGGAGGCCAGGAGCCAGCAGGTCGATCTTGTTGAACGCCACGATCCGTGGCTTGTCGGCGGCGCCCAGCTCGCGCAGGACTGCCTGCACCGCCTGCTGCTGGCCGACGAAATCGGGATCCGACGCGTCCACCACCTCGATCAGCAGGTCGGCGCGCAACACCTCCTCGAGCGTGGCCCGGAACGCCTCGACCAGGTCGTGCGGGAGCTTGTTTATGAACCCGACCGTATCGGTCACGACGATCCGCTGCCGCGAGGGCAGGGTGACGCGCCGGCTGGTCGGATCGAGGGTCGCGAACAGCATGTCCGCCACGAACAGGTCCGAGGCCGCCAGGCGGTTCAGGAGGGTGCTCTTCCCCGCGTTCGTGTAGCCGACCAGGGCGACGGTGGCGACCTCGGAGCGCTCCCGTTGCCGTGCGGCAGTACCCCGCTGGCGCTTCACGTCCTCGAGGTCACTGCGCACCTTCTTGATCTTGTCGCGGATCAGGCGTCGGTCGGTCTCCAGCTGGCTCTCGCCGGGGCCGCGGGTGCCGATGCCGCCGCCAGTGCGTGACAGGTGGGTCCACAGCCGGGTCAGGCGTGGCAGGTGATATTCGAGCGCGGCCAGCTCGACCTGGAGGCGCCCTTCGCGGGTGCTGGCGTGGCGGGCGAAGATGTCGATGATCAGCGCGGAGCGATCGAGGACCTTGCAGTCGAGCAGCTTCTCGAGCGCTCGCTGCTGGTTCGGCGCCAGCTCGTCGTCGACGATCAGCAGGTTGAAGCCGGTTGCCGCCCGCTCATCGGCCAGCTCGGCGGCACGACCCTTGCCGAAATAGGTGGCGGGATCCGGATGCTTGCGACGTTGCGAGGCCCTGCCAACCACCACCGCACCCGCGGTCTCTGCCAGCGCGGCAAGCTCGGCCAGGCTCCGCTCGATCGGCCAGCGTCCGTGGCCGGGGTCATCCAGGCCGATCAGGAAGGCGCGCTCTTCGGGGGCGGTCAGGTCGATCATGGATGGGCGATCGGGCATATCGGTGGCCCAATGGTAGCGGAAGCCTCGGCCGCAGCCTCGTCCGGCCCGTGCCGCCGCCCGGTACTTATTCGCTACGGCGCCCGGCACCCAGATCTGCGATACCTCCATCAATCACACCGGCGCAGGAGGGCCTGGTGACCGACAACCACGTGCCGTCTGCCGGCGGCGGCAAGACGGGGATCCCCACGCCGGCGAGCATGGCCGCCCGGATGCTGGTCCCGCTGACCGTCGGCGCTGCCACCAGCCTCGTTCTCCACAACCTCCTCGTGACCTGGCAGCCGGACGAATTCGTCCGCGCGACCGTCAGCGTTCTGATCGGCGCCGGCATCGCCGGGATCGCCCTGGCCACCATGCTGGTCCGACCCCTGGTCCGCTCCCGCGCCGACCTGCAGGTGCGCTATCAGGCAGCCATCGCCGACGCGCTGCGCGACCCGCTGACCGGCCTGGGCAACCATCGGGCGTTCCAGGAAGAGCTGGACAGCCAGGTCGAGCACGCGACCCGCTACGGGGTGCCGGTCTCGCTGGTCCTGATCGATCTCGACGAGTTCAAGCAGATCAACGACAACGCCGGGCATGCCGTCGGCGACCAGACGCTGGCCTCCTTCGGGAGGCTGGTGGCCTCGGTGCTGCGCAAGGTCGACCGCCCGTTCCGCATCGGCGGCGACGAATTCGCCCTCCTCCTGCCCCACACCGATGCCAACGGCGCACACATCGTGGCACGCCGCCTGCTGGTCTCGTCCCTGCAGCCGACCATCCGCGATCCCAAGTTCAAGCCACTGTCGTTCTCGGCAGGCATCTCGTCGATGCCCGAGCTGGCCGCCAGCCGATCGCTGCTGTACAGCCAGGCCGACACCGCCCTGTATGCGGCCAAGCGCGCGGGGCGCACCGAGGTGCTGCTCTTCGATCCGTCCGAGGAGGTCGCCGCCAGCACCGCCACCACCTCGGCGGCGATCGCCGACGTCATCGCGCGCAACCTGCTGCGCCCCGTGTTCCAGCCGGTCGTGGACCTGGCCTCGGGAGCCACGCTCGGCTACGAAGGGCTCATTCGACCCGTCGCACCGGCTCCGTACGCCGATCCAGCCAGCATGTTTGCCGCCGCGGCGACGACCGGACACATGGTTCCCCTGGACATGGCCTGCGTGGAGGCCATCGTGGCGGCCGGGGCCGGCCTGCCGAGGGAGATGTTCCTGAGCGTGAACCTCTCGCCACGCACCGTCGAAGCCCCCGAGTTCAGCACGGCGTCCATGCTCCGCATCCTGGCCAACCACGGCTTTCCGCCACAGCGCCTGGTGATCGAGCTCACCGAGCAGCAGCCGATCACCGACCTCGAGGGGGTCCGTCACAAGCTCGATAGCTGCCGCCGTTCCGGCATGCGACTGGCCGCCGACGACCTCGGGGCCGGCAACGCCGGCCTGCGACTGCTCAGCGACCTGCGCTTCGACATCGTCAAGGTCGACCTCGGGCTCGTCCAGCGCAGCTCCCCCGGTGCGCCATCCAGCGCAGTGGTGGAATCGATCGTTGCCTTCGCCAGTCGCACCGGCGCCTTGGTCATCGGCGAGGGCGTGGAGCACGAGGAGCAGGTCTCACAGCTTGTGCAGCTCGGCGTGACCGCCGCCCAGGGATACCTGTTCAGCCGTCCGGGGCCATTGCCCAACTGGGAGACGGGGCCGCGCCTGGCGGATGCGACGACACGCGCAGCTCACGGCGAGCCGGTGACGGTCGAATCCGACTTGGAGGCCTGGCGGCAGAAGATCGGCCTGGTGACACCCGCCGCCTAGCGGCTGCGGGCTCAGGGCAGGAGCGCCGTCCGCAGCACCCGGTCCGCCTCGTCCACCAGGGCAGTGTCGTTGCCTGGCGCCTCGCCCGCGGCCAGCCACACGATGCGCCGGTCCCGGGCAAACCAGGTGCGCTGTCGCTTCGCGAACTGTCGCGTTCGACGCGCCGTGACGGCGATCGCCTCCTCGAGCGACCACTCGCCGGCGAGGTAGCCAGCGGCCTCTCCGTAGCCGTGGCCGGTGAGCGGCGGCCGGCGAGGATCGTGGCCAGCGTTCAACAGGGTCCTGACCTCATCGACCAGGCCGTGGTCGAACAGCCACCGCGCGCGCTCGTCGATGCGTCGATTCAGCACCTCGCGCGGACGGCTGACGCCAAGCAGCGCGAGCCGGCCCGGCCAGGGCGTGGATGCGGGCTCCGGAGCCGCTCCCCCGCCCGCCGAGGCGGAGCGCTCCAGTGCACGGATCACCCGTCGTGGATTGCGCCGGTCGATCCGCTGCGCGGCGATCGGGTCGACCTCCCCCAGCCGTTCCGCCAGCGGTTCCACTCCACCGCCGGCCAGCTGCGCCACGAGCTCCTCGCGCCGGGTCGCATCCGGGCCGGGACCGAAGGCGTAGCCATCCAGCAGGGCGGCAAGGTAGAGGCCGCTGCCGCCCACGACCAGCGACAGGTGACCGCGCGCCGCGATCTCGGGAACCAACTGACGTGCCTGCGCCACCCACTCCGCCACGCTGAACCGCTCACCCGGCGTCACGAGATCCAGCAGATGATGTGGCACGGCCGCACGGGCTTGGGCATCGGGCTTGGCTGTCCCGACATCCATACCGCGGTAGACCTGCCGCGAATCGGCGACCAGGATCTCGATCGGCCATCGCTGGGCAAGTGCCAGGGCGAGCTCGGTCTTGCCGGAGCCGGTCGGGCCGACGACGGCCGCAAGCGGCGACGAAAGTGGCGCCCGAGGCAGGTTCAGACCTCGATCAGCCGCTGGAGCTGGGTGATCGACCGCGCCTGCCCGGTTGAGCGATCGGCCTCGATCACCACTGCATTGAAGCTGACCGGACCGTCGGCCACTGCGAAGCGAGTCGGCAGATGAGTCAGGAAGCGGGGCAGGACGGTCTCCAGCGAGAAGCCGATGACCGAGTCACGCGGGCCGGTCATGCCCACGTCGCTGATATACGCTGTCCCCTTCGGGAGCAGGCGGGCATCGGCGGTGGGCACGTGGGTGTGCGTCCCGAGCACCGCTGTGACGCGACCGTCCAGATACCAGCCCATGGCGTTCTTCTCGCTGGTGATCTCGCAGTGGAAGTCCACGAAGCGGAGCGCCGGCAACGGTTCGGCGGCTCCGTCGAGCAGGCTGTCCATCGCGGAAAAGGGCGAGTCGAGCTGGTTCATGAAGACCCGGCCCATGACATTGACGATTGCCACGCGGTCGCCGTCCGACAGCGTGTGCAGGAGCCAGCCACGGCCCGGCGCATCGTCCGGATAGTTCATGGGGCGCAGCACCGGGCGTCCGCTATCCAGGTAGTCGTAGATCTCGCGCTTGTCCCAGATATGGTTGCCTGAGGTGATGGTATCCACGCCGTTGGCGAACAGCTCCTCAGCCAGGCTCGGCGTCAGGCCGGCCCCGGCGGCCAGATTTTCGCCGTTGGCGATCACGAGGTCTAGGTCGAGCTCCGCGCGCAGGTTGGGCAGGCTCCCGACCACCGCCAGCCGACCCGGCTTGCCGATGATGTCGCCGATGACCATGCACCGCAACAGTGCGGCGCGATCACTCATCGGGCGTAGTCGACCGCGCGTGTCTCGCGGATGACTGTCACCTTGATCTGGCCGGGGTACTGCAGCTGCTCCTCGATCTTTTTGACCACGTCGCGAGCGAGGCGGCTGGAGGCCAGATCGTCCATCTCCTCGGGGCGGACCAGGATGCGGATCTCCCGACCGGCCTGGATCGCGAAGCAGCGCTCGACGCCGGGGAAGCCGAGCGCGATCTGCTGCAGGTCGTCCAGCCGCTTGACGTAGTTGTCGAGCGACTCGCCGCGGGCGCCGGGGCGCGACGCGCTGATGGCGTCGGCGATCTGCACCACCGTCGCCTCGGTCGATTCCTGCTCGACCTCCTGGTGATGGGCCGCGATGCAGTTGCACACGACGGCGTTGATGCCATACCGCTTGGCGACATCGCCACCGATCAGGGCGTGCGGGCCGTCGACCTCGTGATCGATGGCCTTGCCGATATCGTGCAGCAGGCCGCCCTTCTTGGATTCGGCGATGTTGACCCCGATCTCGGCTGCCAGCAGCCCGCTCAGGCGTGCCGTCTCGATGCAGTGGTTCAGCACGTTCTGCCCGTAGCTGGTCCGATACTTCAGGCGCCCGAGAAGCTTGATCAGCTCCGGATGAAGGCCGGGCACGCCGGCGTCATATGCAGCCTGCTCCCCCGCCTGCCGCATCACGACCTCGATCTCGGCCCGGCATTTGGCGACGGTCTCCTCGATCCGGCCCGGATGGATCCGGCCATCGCTGATGAGCTTGGTGAGCGCCATGCGTGCCACCTCGCGGCGCACCGGATCGAACCCCGACAGGACAACTGCCTCGGGGGTGTCGTCGATGATCAGGTCCACCCCGGTCGCCTGTTCCAGCGCCCGGATGTTGCGACCCTCCCGACCGATGATGCGGCCTTTCATCTCCTCCGAGGGGAGCGGCACGACCGTCACCGTGGCCTCCGAGGTGTGATCGGCGGCGATCCGCTGCATCACGGTGGTGAGCACGCGTCGGGCATGCTCCTCCCCCTCCTCGATGGCGTGCCGCTCGATGTCGCGCACGCGCTGATGGGCCTCGGCCTGGGCCTCGTCGACGATCAGCTGGATCAGGCTCTGGCGTGCCTCTATTGCGGTGAGGCCGCTGACGCGCTCGAGCTGGCCAAGCTGCTGCTGCTGCAGCTCGGCCAGCTGCACCTTCTCGGCCTCGAGCTCGCGCTGACGCTCCTCGAATCCCGACTCGCGCCGCTCCAGCGACTCGACCTTCCGATCCAGCGCCTCCGCCCGATCGAGCAGCAGCCGCTCCTGCCGCTGCAGGTCGGCACGCTTCTCACGCGCCTCTTCCTCGCTGGCACGCTGCACCTGGAGGGCAACGTCCTTGCCCTCGAGGACGATCTCCTTCTGCTTGGCCCGAGCGTCCGCCATGATCCGATCGGCATAGCTTTCCGCGTGCTTGACGCTGGTCGCGGCCAGGAAGCGGCGAGCCAGGTAGCCGATGGCTATCCCAGCGATCAGGGCGGCGACCGCCGCCACCACGACGACGAAGTTGTCAGGCATCGGCTCCTCTACCTGTCGGAGCCCGGATGGGCGAGGTTCGCGCCGCGACTCAAGCGGCGCCGATCAAAGGCTTCTCTCATTCGCCAGTCCCTGCCACGATGGCTTGCCGGAACTGTCGTTGGCGGAGTGTAGCGCAACCGGCGGCGGCCGGCCGTACCCTGGTCAGCCGGCAGCGATCCTGCCCAGCAGGGCCACCATGTCCAGGTCACGCGGCAGAAAGTCCTGCAGCATGATTCGCTGCACGCCGGTAGCAGCGAACTCCTCGATCCGCTGTCGCGCCCGGTCGGGGGTGCCGATGATCCATCGATCCTGCCGCTCGGCGAGCCAATCGTCGGCGGTGCCGCTGCTCCCCACGACGGCGACCTGCTCCCGAAGGCGGTCCCGCAGCTCGCTCTCCGAGTCTGCGACCAGCACCCCCACCATCGCTGAGAGGACGACCGAATCAGGGTCGCGACCAGCCGCTGCGCAGGCGGCTCGGACCCTCGCGTAGCCCTCGCCCACGTTGTCGGGGGACGCCGAGGTGCGATTGAACTCATCGGCGTAGGTGGCGACCAGGCGTGCCATGCGCGGTCCGCCTTCTCCGCCGAGGATCAGGTTGGGATGCCGCCTCCCGCCCCGGGCCGGCTTGGGAGCGAAGCGCGCGTCAACGACCTGCCAGTGGTCGCCCGAGTAGCTCCAGCCATCGGGCTCGGTCCACAGGCCGTGGATGATGGCCAGCGCCTCTTCGAGCCGGTCGTAGCGGCCCTTCAGATCCGGGTACGGGATGCCGAGCTGGCTGTGCTCCTCCTCGTTCCAGCCGGCCCCCATCCCAAGCTCGACGCGACCGCTGCTCATCTCGTCGACGGTGGTGACCTGCTTGGCGAAGCTGCCCGGGACGCGGAAGGTCACCGGTGAGACCAGCGATCCGATGCGAATCGTGTGCGTGTCGCGCGCCAGCCCGGCCAGCGTAGCCCAGGCATCGGTGGTGGGCTCGCCCGCGGGTCCGGGGAAAGAGCCGTAGTGGTCGGACCGGAAGAACGCCTCGAGCCCGGCGGCCTCCGCGGCGCGCGCCAGGGCCAGGACCTCGTCGTACGAGAGACCTTGCTGAGGCTCCGTCATGAGGGCGAATCGCATGTTCACTCCTCAGGTTGACGCGATGCCCGGCGGATGGCGGCCCGGGCGGCCTCTGGGGCGAAGCCGCGACGCACCAGGTATGCCCCGAGCCGCTGGCGCGCCCCCGGGTCGTCGGGCACCGGACGCCCGCGCAGGTGGCGGGCCAGGGCGGCGTCGACACGCTCTTCCTCGGAACCAGGCAATCCCTCCACGTCGAGCGTGGGTTCGGCCAGCTCCTCGCCACGCAGTGCTGCGATCACCTCGCGCGGCACGCCGCGCTGTCGAAGCTCGGCCTCGATCATGCGGCGCCCGCGCGGCGCATGACGATCGCGCTGCTCGGCCCACCAGCGTGCGAATGCCACGTCATCGACCAGGCCCAGCTTCTCGAGCCGCGAGAGCGTGGTGGCAATGAGCCCATCCGCTACCCGGCCCCGGCGCAGCCGCAGCTCGAGCTCGCGGCGCGTGCGGGGCCGGGTCCCCAGGAAGTGGGTCGCGATCTCCATCGCCGCCTCGGCATCGACCGGCGCGTCGGCGCCCGTCGCCCGTGGCTGGCGGCGCACCCGCTTCCCTCGAAGCTTCCTACTCCGCCTCGGGGATGCCCTCCACACCGACCTCGATCGATGCCACCTTGCCGCGGATCTCCGCTTCCACGCGGTCGGCCAGGTCCGGGTGCGCCTTGAGGAAGTCGCGCGAGTTCTCGCGCCCCTGGCCGAGCCGGGTCTCTCCGTAGTTGAACCAGGCGCCGGTCTTGGATAGGATGCCGGCCGCGATGCCGACGTCCAGCAGGCCGCCTTCCTTGCTGATTCCCTCGTTGTACATGATGTCGAACTCGGCCAGTCGGAACGGGCTGGCGACCTTGTTCTTGACCACCTTGACCCGCGTGCGCGATCCGATCGCGTCGGTCCCGTTCTTGAGCGTCTCGATGCGGCGGATGTCCAATCGCACCGAGCAGTAGAACTTGAGCGCGCGACCGCCCGGCGTCGTCTCGGGGTTGCCGAACATGACGCCGATCTTCTCGCGTAGCTGGTTGGTGAAGATCAACGCGGTATTGCTGCGGTTGATGGCACCGGTCAGCTTGCGCAGCGCCTGGCTCATGAGGCGAGCCTGCAGGCCGACGAAGCTGTCCCCCATCTCGCCCTCGATCTCGGCGCGCGGCACCAGGGCTGCGACCGAGTCGATGATCACCACGTCGACGCCGTTGCTGCGGATCAGCGTCTCGGCGATCTCGAGCGCCTGCTCCCCGGTGTCCGGCTGCGACACGAGCAGCTCATCCACGTTCAGGCCGACGTTCTTCGCGTAGCTCGGATCGAGCGCATGCTCGGCGTCGATGAAGGCCACGATCCCGCCGGCCCGCTGCGCGTTGGCGGCGATGTGGTAACAGAGGGTCGTCTTGCCGCTGGACTCGGGCCCGAAGATCTCGGTGATGCGGCCGCGCGGCACGCCGCCCACGCCGAGGGCCAGGTCCAGGGCGATCGAGCCGGTCGGCACGACCTCGACCTGCATCTTGGCGCCCTTGTCGCCGAGGCGCATGATCGCGCCGCGCCCGAACTGCTTCTCGATCTGGGTGATGGCGGCATCGACGGCGCGTCCGCGCTCACCGTTGCGCTGGGTCGGGGTCAGGGTCTCGGCTGATGCCACCGGGGCTTCCATGATCGCGTGGGCTCCTTCTCTCTTCACTCCCGGCGGCGAGTCAGGTCAGGCCTCCTGGCCGGGTTCACTCCGCGGCTTGCGCTTCTTCTTGATCACCTCGACCGTCATCGGCTGTTCGTAGGCCGATGCCGGCTGGATCTTCGGCGCCTTGTCCTTCGGCTTGCGCTTCTCCTGGTGGCGCGGTCGATCGCGGCCTTTGGCCATCTGCTGGACCTCCCGATGTGGGCCGGCCGAGGTGCTCGCAGGCTAGGGTTCGGGCCTTATCGGTCCCTTACCGTTGGCTTACCAGCCCTGGTCCCGGTGCTCCCGTATTGCGCGATGACAGCCTCTCGCAGCGTCCCGAACGAGCCGTCGTCGAGGGCCCCCCGGATGCGCCGCATGAGGTCCTGAGTATAGGTGACGTTGTGGAGCGAGGAGAGCCGGTAGGCGAGCAGCTCGTCGGCCCGGAACAGGTGGGCCAGGTAGGCGCGCGAGTGGGTCCGGCACGTTTCGCAGCCGCATTCCGGATCCGGTGCGGCCGGGTCATCCAGGAAGCGGGCGTTGCGCAGGTTCAGCTTTCCCTGGCTCGTCCAGAGCTGCCCGGTGCGAGCGACGCGGGTGGGCAGCACGCAGTCGAACAGGTCGATCCCGCGCTCGACAGCCGTGAAGAAATCGGGCGGCGCACCAACCCCCATCAGGTAGCGGACGCGTCGGTCGTCGGCAAGCGCGACGACGACGACGTCGAGCGCGTCGACCAGCTCCGCCTTCGTCTCCCCGACCGACAGGCCCCCAATCGCAATGCCATCGAAGGGCAGGGCCGAGATGGCGGCGACGCTCTGGCGGCGCAGGTCGGCATCGATGCCGCCCTGCACGATGCCGAACAGCGCCTGATCCGGCCGGTTGCGCGCTGCCAGGCAGCGCTCCGCCCAGCGGTGGGTACGCTCCATGGCATCGGCCACCTCGCGGGCCGGCAGCGTGGCGTCCACAAGCTGGTCGAGCGCCATGGCGATGTCGCTGCCGAGGGCCTCCTGGATCTCGATCGCGCGCTCCGGAGTGAGCCGCTGCCGGGACCCGTCCAGGTGGCTGGCGAACGTCACGCCATCGTCGTCGACGCGGCGCAGATGGGCGAGACTGAAGACCTGAAAGCCTCCCGAATCGGTCAGGATCGGCCCATCCCAGGCCATGAACCGATGCAGCCCGCCCAGGCGTGCGATCCGCTCGTGGCCCGGCCGCAGTGAGAGGTGGTAGGTGTTGGCCAGGATGATCTGGGCGCCGGCCGCACGCAGGTCCGCCGGGCTCAGGCTCTTCACCGTCGCCTGGGTGCCGACCGGCATGAACTGCGGCGTCTCGATCGTTCCGTGCGGCGTCGTCAGGACGCCGAGCCGCGCCTGCCCGATAGCGGTCGGACGGAAGGTGAAGGAGATCGGCGAACTCACGGGCCTCCAGGCTAGCCGATGAACATGGCGTCGCCGAAGCTGAAGAACCGATACCCGTAGGCGAGCGCGGTGCGATACGCGGCCAGCAGCGTGTCGCGGGCGTCGATGGGTGTTGCGCCCGGCATGCCGGCCTGCACGAAGGCCGTCACCAGGAGCAGGAGCGAGCTGCGCGGCAGGTGGAAGTTGGTGATCAGCGCGTCGACCACCTTGAAGGGATACGGAGGCGTGATGTACAGGTCCGTCCATCCGCTGGCCGAGCTGTTCCGCGTCGCAGTCTCCAGCACTCGGACGCTGGTCGTGCCGACCGCGACCACGCGGCCTCCATGCGCCTTCGTGTCGTCGATGGCCTGTCGCGCCTGCGCAGGAATCTCGTACCACTCGCGATGGATGGCGTGCTCGTCGACGAACTCGCCCTCCAGCGGCCGAAAGGTGTCCAGCCCGACGTGCAGGGTCACCGTCGCGCGACCAACGCCCCCCGCCTCGAGCGAGCGGAACAGCTCGGTCGTGAAATGCAGCCCCGCCGTGGGAGCGGCAGCCGAACCGGGCGGATCGGCATAGATCGTCTGATAGCGATCGGCCGGCGTGGTGCGGTCATGAATGTAGGGCGGCAGCGGACTCTCACCGGCCTCGGCCATGACCAGGTGCGGATCTCGCTCGAAGCGGACCGCACGCGTTCCCTCCGCCACCGACTCCCCCACCTCGACCCGGTCCCCCGAGCGCAGGGTGAGCCAGGCGCCGGGTCCCAGCCGCCGCGATGGCCGAACAAGCGCCTCCCATGCGCCCGGGCTGGCTTCGAGCGGGCGAAGGAGCAGGATCTCGGCCGATCCACCGCCGTGGCGGGTCGCGGCCAGCCGGGCCGGGATGACCCGTGAGTCATTGACTACCAGCAGGTCGCCGCTGCGCAGCTGTTCTCCTACCTGGTGGAAGGCGCGATGCGCAAGCGCCGGCCGGACGGGCGTGGAGGCGGCGCGGTCAACCACGAGCAGTCGTGACGCATCGCGCGGCTCGATGGGAACCTGCGCGATCGCCTCCGACGGCAGCAGGTAGTCGAAGTCGGCGACCCGCAGGCGCGCGTCGGGGTTGGGAGCGGTCATCGGCCCGGACAGCGTAGCGCCCGGCCGGGAAGCCCGGCCGGGCGCCATCGGTCGCACGAAGCCCTACTTGATGAAGGTGTTGATCCAGTCCTGAGCGAAGAAGATCAGGAACGCGATCGAGACGACCCACATCAGCCAGTGGATCTCGCTGGTCTTGCCACGGACCGCCTTGATCAGCACCCAGCTGATGAAGCCGGCGCCGATCCCGACCGTGATGTCGTACGTGAGCGGCATCAGGATCATCGTCAGCAGGGCCGGAAGACCCTCTTCCACGTCGCCCACCGGGATGTCCTTGATCAGGGTGAACATCAGGTAGCCGACGAGCACCAGCGCGGGCGCGGTGGCGGCGGCCGGCACGATCAGCGCGATCGGCGAGAGCAGGATCGCGAACAGGAACAGCACCCCGGTCACGACCGACGTGAAACCAGTTCTGCCCCCGTCTGCCACGCCCGCGGCGCTCTCGATGTAGGTCGTGTTCGAGCTGACCCCGGCCACGCCGCCCGCCACCGCGGCCAGCGAGTCGACGAGCAGCACGCGCCCGACGCCCGGTACCGAGCCGTCCTCGTTGGTCAGGCCCGCCTCGGCCGCGACGCCGGTCACGGTCCCCATCGTGTCGAAGAAGTCGGTCAGCATGATCGCGAAGATGACCAGCAGGGCGGTGACGATCGGCAGCACGCTGAACACCTGGCCGAGATCGAACTGCCCGAGGGTGTCGAACTTCGGTGTGGCGATCAGCTGGTCGCTGGCGGGAATCTTCGCCACGCCCACGACAAGGGCGAGAACGGTGGTGAGCAGGATGCTGATCACGAGGGCGGCCTTGATGCGCATGACATACAGGACCACGGTGATCAGCAGGCCGGCCAGGAACACCCATTGTGCTGGCTCGGTCGGGAACGCGACAGTGACGAGCGTGCCGCTGCCGGCCTTGATCAGGCCGCCATTGGCAAACCCGATGAACAGGATGAACAGCCCGATGCCGACGCCGATTGCCCGCTTCAGCGAGATCGGCACCGCGTTCATGATCGCCTCTCGGAGGCCGACCAGCACCGCGATGGTGACGACGATTCCCTCGATGACGATCACGCCCATCGCGCCTGCCGGGGAGAGGCCCCTGCCGGTGAGGCTGAAGGCGACGATGGCATTGATGCCCAGCCCGGCGGCCAACGCGAAGGGATAGTTCCCGATGACCCCCATCAGGATGGTCATGACACCGGCTACCAGGGCCGTGCCGGCCGCAATCGTGGCGAGGGTCCAGTGCGGGTTGTCCCCGAACCCAGCCGTCAGGATCGCGCCGTTCACGAACAGGATGTAAGCCATGACCATGAACGTGGTCAGGCCGGCGCGCGCCTCGGTGGCGAGGTCGGTTCCCCGCTCCTTGAACTTGAAGAAGGACTCCACGGTATGCCTACCCTCCGTCCCTGCGAGCCTGTCCCGTATCGTTGCGACCCGGGGCGCGACCGCGGCGATCCTACTCCCGCCGTCAACTGGTGGGAAGCGTTTCCTCGGCGTCTCCCGACGCCCAACCTCAGCGGCGCAGGAACAGGTTGAAGAGCAGGGTCAGGACGAGCGATATGAGCAGCATCGTGCCGATCGGGATGAACAGCCCGCCGTGCTCGCCGGTGATGGCGATGTCTCCTGGAAGGCGGCCGAACGGAAGTCGAATGCCGGCCATTGCCAGTCCGCCGATTACCACCAGCAGGACTCCAACCACGACGAGGAAGCGGCCGAGCTCCGGGGACATCGGCTTAGTCGAAGAGTCCGGGCGGCGCGTCCGGCGACCGGGGCTGCGTCAGGCCGAGGTGCTCCCATGCGCCGGGCGTTAGCTGTCGACCGCGGGAGGTGCGTGCCAGCAGCCCGATCTGCATGAGATAGGGCTCGATCACGTCCTCGAGCGTCTCCACCGGCTCGGAGATCGTGGCGGCCATCGTCTGCAGCCCGACGGGTCCGCCGCCGTGATGCTCGGCGATGGCGCGCAGCAGCTGTCGGTCCAGCGCATCGAGCCCGCGGTCGTCGATCTCGAGCAGATCGAGGGCATCGGTCGCCAGTTCCGCGGTGACCACGCCACCACCCCGCACCTGTGCAAAGTCGCGCGCCCGCTTCAGCAGCCGGTTGGCGATGCGCGGCGTGCCACGGCTGCGCCCGGCGATGATTGCCGCAGCCTCGGGCTCGAGCGCGACATCCAGGATATGGGCGCTGCGACGAAGGATCCGCTCGAGGTCCTCGGTGGTGTAGTAGTCGAGCCGATACGTCACCCCGAAGCGATCGCGCAGCGGCCCGGTGATGCTCCCCACCCGGGTCGTCGCGCCGATCACGGTGATGTTCTCGATCTGCAGCCGGACCGTGCGTGCCCCGGGCCCTTTGCCCAGCACGACGTCGAGGGCAAAGTCCTCCATCGCCGGGTAGAGGATCTCCTCCACCACGTGGGAGAGTCGGTGGATCTCGTCGATGAACAGCACGTCGCCCTTGTTCAGCGCAGTGAGCACCGCGGCCAGATCGCCTGCGCGCTCGATCGCCGGACCGGAGGTGGTGCGGATCTGGGCGCCCATTTCCGCCGCCACGATGTTGGCCAGCGTCGTCTTGCCGAGGCCTGGCGGCCCGTAGAGGAGGATGTGGTCGACCGGCTCCTCGCGGTGACGAGCCGCATCGATCAGGATCGCCAGGTTCTCCTTGATCCGATCCTGGCCGGCGAACTCGTCGAGCCGCCTGGGCCGCACTGTCGACTCGAGCGCGAGCTCCTCCTCCGCGACGACGGGGCTGGCGATGCGCTCGATGGTCATGTCGGCATTCTAGGGGCGCGAGATGCGAACGAGGTCGTCCGGAGTGTCCAGGTCCGGCACATGGGATGCCACCGGGACGGCGCGCACGAGGTCCCGATTGGAGGCCAGGACCTCACGCAGTCCGATGTCGCCGGTCAGGCCCTCGACGAGGTGAAAGTGACTGCGCTCGAGCAGGATCGGGGGCGCCAGGATGCCGCCGGCCGACGGCGAGATGACCGGGCGATCGCCACGCGCCTCGAGGAGCGCGGCAAGCATCGCGGCGGGGATTCGTCCCTGGTCGCCGAGCATGGCGAGTGCGGCCTCGACCTCGTTCCCCAATGCATCGAACCCGAGCCGGAGCGAGAGGCTCATCCCCCGCTCCGGAAACGCGTTGCGGACCCATCGCAGCTGCTCGGAGTCGGTACGTGCCGGACGCGGCAGCCAGACCGGTACAACCGCCACCACCGGCTCCAGGTCAGCTGTCACGGCCGCCTCGATCGCGTGCTCGAGCAAGGTGCGGCCGTCGATGACGACGAGCTGCTTCGGGCTGCCGTAGCGCCGTGAGGCGCCCGCCGCCAGGATCACGGCGCCGACCGATCGGTCCTCGCTCATCGGGCTATTAGACTGCGCCCCATGCCGATGAACGCCCGCCACGGCCATAGCGGGCCGGACGCCGTCGATCTCCTGATCACCGACGGCTCGCTCGTGGACGGCAGCGGCTCCGACGCGCGACCCGGGACCGTGGCCAGCCTGGCAGGCCGTCTGCTCCTGGGTGATGTCGCGTGGCGGCCGGCCCAGGCAGCACGAACCATCGACGCCAGCGGCATGGTGGTGGCGCCCGGCTTCATCGACCTGCACTCACATGGTGG
>JALYUB010000046.1 GCA_030853945.1 Chloroflexota bacterium | reverse complement strand
TCCAGACGTGGCCGCGCGGGATCGCCATGATCATCGACGAGGAGCGCTGCATCCGCTGCAACCTCTGCGTCGAACGCTGCCCGACCAACTGCATCACCATGGACCGCCTCGAGCTCGAGCGGCTCACGCCTGACGGAAAGGTTCTGTTGGAGAGCTACAAGGACAACGTGCTGGGGCAGATCGGCCAGGAGGCCGGCATGGCGGTCCAGCGATGACCTTTCCCGGGCCAGGCGACCTCATGAGGGCCGTCAGGGAGTCGTCGGTCTGGCGCAGCCTCTTCCGCCAGCCATACCCGACCACCAGCCGCACCCGCGCCCTGGCGGTGATGAACAACGTCTTCCTGCACCTCCACCCGGTGCGGGTCAAGAAGCACGCCGTCCGCTACACGTACACCTTCTGCCTGGGCGGCGTCAGCTTCTTCCTGTTCCTGGTCCTGACGGTGACCGGGGTGTACCTGATGTTCTTCTACGTCCCTTCGGTGACGCGCGCATACCAGGACATCCTGTCGATCGAGAACTCGGTCGCCTTCGGCTCGTTCGTGCGCAACATGCACCGCTGGGGCGCGCACCTGATGGTGCTGACTGTGTTCCTGCACATGATCCGCGTCTTCTATCACGGGGCCTACAAGCCGCCGCGCGAGTTCAACTGGGCGATCGGGGTCGTCCTCCTTTTCTGCACCCTGTGGCTCAGCTTCACCGGCTACCTGCTGCCCTGGGACCAGATCGCGTTCTGGGCCATCACCGTCGGCAGCCAGATGGCCACCTACGCGCCGCTGCTGAGCAGGGAGTCGAGCTTCATCCTGCTGGGTGGCGTGGAGGTCGGGCAGGGGACGCTGATCCGCTTCTACGTCATGCACGTCATTGCGTTCCCCTTGATCACCGCCATCCTGATGGTCGTCCACTTCTGGAGGATCCGGAAGGACGGCGGGATCTCGGGCCCGGTCTGAGAAGCGCAGGAGACCGATGACCATCGAAAAGCGGCCCAACGCCACCGCCGACAAGAACGCGCCGACCCAGGCGCCGCGGGTGCCGGCCGTCGAGCGCGGCACTGGACCGAAGCTTCCCGGACCGCCAGGGGTGCCGGGCACCGAGCGCTTCCGGCTGCTGGCCTATGTCAAGCAGGAGTCGATGGTCCGCGTCGACAAGCGCCCCGACGAGACCGTCCTGACCTGGCCGCACCTGCTGCGCGCCGAGTTCCTGATGGCATTGCTGATCACCGGCCTGCTGGTGGTCGCCTCGGTGTTCATCGCGGCGCCGCTCGAGGAGATGGCTAACGCCGGCGTCACGCCGCACGTCGCCAAGGCCCCGTGGTACTTCCTGGGCCTGCAGGAGCTGCTCAGCTACTTCAACGCCACGGTCGGCGGCGTGCTGCTGCCGACGCTGTACCTGGTCGGGCTGGCGATCATCCCGTACGTCGACCGCTCGCCCTACAAGGCGGCGCGCGACCGCAAGACGGCGTGGGTCTTCTTCCTGTCGCTGATGGTGGGCGGCCTGCTTGTCACGCTGATCGGATCGTTCTTCCGCGGCCCAGGCTGGAACTGGGTATGGCCGTGGAACGGGATCTACTTCACCCTATGAGCCACTTGCCGACCTACGGCGAGGTGCCCGGCCGACCGGTCGGCGAGATGAGCCGGCGCAGCTTCATGCGTCGCATCTTCTGGGTGGGAGCCGGCCTGCTCTCGATCGAATTCCTGGCTGGCACGGTCAACTTCCTGTGGCCCAACGTGCGCAGCGGGCTGGGCGGCAAGTTCACCATCGGCAAGGCCAGCGACATCGCCGGCGCGCAGCCGACCTGGACCAGTGGCCAGCCATTCGCGTTCGCCAAGGCGCGCGTGTTCTTCATCAACGTGCCGGCCGCCAAGGCGCTGGTCGACGGCACCAGCGAGAAGGTCGCCGACCCGGGCAGCAACGTGCTGGCCCTGTATCGGAAGTGCCCGCATCTGGGCTGCCAGATCCCGCCTCTGTGCGACAAGAGCCACTGGTTCGAATGCCTCTGCCACGGCAGCAAGTACAACATCATCGGCGAGAAGCGGGCCGGCCCGGCGCCCCGCGGGATGGACCGATTCGCCGTGACCGTGACCGGTGGCACCTATGTCATCGACACCGGCGCGATCGTGGCCGGGCCGCCGATCGGGACCGCGACCTTCGATCCGCGCGATACGGCCAGCATCCCTCACTGCGCGGCCTGAGCGATGCGCATCAAGACGCTCGGGATCGTCCTGATGAGTGCGATGGGCCTGTTCACCGCCTTCTACTGGGTCACCGACCCCGCGCGGCGCGAGACGGCCTACAAGACCCAGGTCGAGGAGCTGGTGACCTACGGGCAGCAGATGTTCGGTCCCCCCACTGCCGCGAACGACCACACCGCCAACTGCGCGGGCTGCCACGGTGCCGACGGAACGGGCGGCCCGGTGGGTGACACCGGCCGGCTGGCGCCGAACCTGCACTCGAAGAGCATCTTCGACAAGCTGAAGGCCCAGAACGGCGGGTCGTTCACCGACGTCCGCAAGCCGGGCGACCCGCCCGACTACGTGAACCTGGTCATTCGCTTCGGCGGGGTGGTCGTTTCCGGCGACGTCAACTCACCGATGCCTGCCTGGAGCAGCGAAGTAGGCGGGGCGCTGACCGTCAACCAGATCGACGCGCTGACCGCGCTGGTCGAGACCTGGGCCCTCGAGGCGGGAGCCAAGCCCGACGTCGCGGTGCCGAACACGGTCGAGGCAGGTCAGAAGGTGTACACCGACTCGGGCTGTGGGGGCTGCCACGCTCCGGACCTGACCGGCGGATTCGGGCCGAGCCTGGTCAATATCGGCGGTGCTCCGGTGGTGAACCTGCCAACCCCCATCACGCACCTCGACCAGCTGCAGGCCGACTACAAGGCCGATGCGCGCGCCTTCCTGGAGCGCTGGATCCGCGACTCGTCGGTGAACTACAACGACGGAACCCCGACCGGCATGCCCGTCCATCCGGAGGGCAAGATCAGCAAGTCCGCCATGCAGGCCCTGATCACCTTCCTGCTGAGCCACAAGCAGTGATCGCCCGATGACCGCCTATACCGTCCCGCCGCGCCGCGACCTGATCTCCCGGGCGGCCCGCGAGATCGACGACTTCATGAGCTGGATGCTGTACGGCTCGGAGACCTGGCTGGTCGCGCTGCTGAAGGGCGTGCCGCTGTTGCTCTTCATCTACTTCGCGCTGGGCTACATCCCGAACTACGCCAACACCATCACCACCCTGTACCTCGGATTCAGCAAGGACGTCGGCTTCCTGGTGGCGGTGGTGCTCATCGGCGGGCCGACCTTCACGCTGATCCTGATCCTGGTTCTGTGGACCCAGGCTGCGCGCGGGCGGCGTGGGTTCGCCTGGTCGTTGATCCGGTTCCTGGACTTCCTGCAGTACGTGGCGGTGGTGCTGTTGATCATCCCGTTCATGGTCTTCAACCTGGCCGGCGGAAGCCTGATCCCCTTCACCTTCCCGCTCCAGGCGCTGGCGCTGGGCGCGATCGCCGCCGGCGGTGGGGCGATGGGGCTCGCCTACCTGTGGGTCGAATACCGACGCATCAGCCGGCGCGAGGCAGAGGCCGCCGCTGCCGCGAGCGCCGCATGGAGATCCGGCGGCTAGCCCGCCATTCGCCATCTCCCGGCTGCTCCTCGCTCACCTCGCTTGGTCGCTGGCCGTTCTGGCTGCGGCAGGGGCGCTCATCGGAGTCGAGCTCGCCACCTCCTGTCCGCCCGGCGGCGTTCTGGCATTCGGCGACTGCGGGCATGTCCGACCACTGGCCCTCGGCGTGCTGGGACTGGGTGCCGGGCTGTACGTGCTCGGCCTGTCCGCCGTCCTGGCGTGGGTCAACGGCCTGCAGCGACGAGGGGTCGCCGATGGCGTGGCCGGTCGAGACTGGTACCTGCTGGCGGCGCTGGTCGGGCTGCCGGTCGCGCCTCTGCTCGCGTTCACCCTCCTCTCCGCGCTCCGCTAGCATGGCCGCATGACCCTTCCCGCCGGTGACGGGCCGCTCGCGATCCTCGAGGGAATCGCTCGCATCGAGGGCAATCGCCTGATCGTCACGAACGAGGCGAGCCTGCGCGGCGAGGCCATCGACCGGCTCGTCCATGACGCCGTCTTCGATATCGACCAGGCTCGGCGCGATGCTGCCCGCTGGCTGATATGGAGCGCATCGCAGGCGCTCGGCTGCGGATCGGCCAGCATCCACGAGCTGTATATGGCCCGCGGCAGGGGCGAGCTCCCGCCGACGGCCTTCACCGTGCCGGCCGTCAATGTGCGCGCCACGGCCTACCTGACCGCGCGCCAGGCATTCGCGGCGGCGCTCGAGCGGGACGCCGGAACGGTCATCTTCGAAATCGCCAAGTCCGAGATGGCGTACACCGACCAGCGCCCGGCCGAGTACGCGGCCGTCATCCTGGCCGCCGCCATCCGCTCTGGCTGGGTGGGCCCTGTCTTCCTGCAGGGCGACCACTTCCAGTTCAACGCCACCAAGTGGGCAGCTGACCCGGGCGACGAGATGAGCGGCCTCAAGCAGCTCACCAGCGAGGCCGTCGCGGCCGGGTTCCTGAACATCGACATTGACAGCAGCACGCTGGTCGACCTCTCGCAGCCGACCGTCGCCGACGAGCAGCGGGTCAACGCCGCCAACACCGCCGAGCTGACCGAGCTGATCCGCTTCATCCAGCCCGATGGCGTGGTAATCAGCATCGGCGGAGAGATCGGCGAGGTCGGGAAGGCCAATTCGACCGAGGAGGAGCTGCGAGCCTACCTGGACGGCTATTTCGGCCTGCTCTATGGCACGGGTCTGCCCGGCATCAGCAAGGTGAGCATCCAGACCGGCACCAGCCATGGTGGCGTGGTGCTCCCCGATGGCAGCGTGGCGCAGGTGAAGATCGACTTCGACACCATGCGCCGCCTGTCCACGGTTGCGCGCGACGAATACGGGCTGGCGGGCGCCGTCCAGCACGGGGCCAGCACCCTGCCAGAGGAGGCATTCCACCACTTCCCGAGGAACGGGACGGCGGAGATCCACCTCGCCACCGGCTTCCAGAACATCCTGTATGACGAGGGTGGGCTGCCCGATGAGCTCCGCGCCGAGATGATGGCCTGGTGCCTCGCCAACTGCGGCGACGAGCGCAAGCCCGACGAGACCGACGAGCAGTTCCTGTACAAGACCCGCAAGAAGGCGATCGGGCCGTTCAAGAAGGCGCTCTGGACGCTCCCGCCCGATGCGCAGGACCAGATCGGCGCAAACCTGCACGTCAAGTTCAGCCTCCTGTTCGATCGGCTGGGGATCGCCGGCACGCGCTCCGTGGTCGACCGCCACGTCACCATCCCGGACCTGCCACGTCCCCTGCCGGCGGCGCTGGGCGGTGGGGAGAAGCCTGCGGTGACCGCCGGCGCATCGGTCTTCGAGGACGACGGGTCAGGCGAGTAGCCGATGGGCAGCATGCAGCGCAAGTCCCTGGACATGCCGGACGAGACCCGAACGATTCCCAACGGCCAGACCGATATCTGGAACCTGGGCGACTTCGTGGTGGGGCGCATCCGTTTCGAGCCCGGCTGGCGCTGGTCGAAGGACGTCAAGCCGATTGCCGGCACCGAGTGGTGCGAGTACCACCACCTGGGCCTGATGATGGAGGGACGTCTCCGCTACACGACCCCGGAGGGGCTGGAGATGGAGGTGGCCCCCGGGATGCTGTTCGAGATCCTGCCGGGGCACGATGCCTGGGTGGTTGGCGACGAGCCGGTCATCCAGTACGACTTCGCCGGGATGCGCACCTTCGCCCTCCCGGCCGCCGGGCGCAGCGAGCGGATCCTGGCAACGCTGGTCTGCACCGATATCGTGGATTCAACGGCCACCGCCGAGCGCCTCGGCCCGGCTGCATGGCGAACGACGCTGACCGAGCTGAATGCCGCGAGCCGGCGTCAGATCGACAAGTACCGGGGCAAGGTGGCCGCCAACACGGGCGACGGATTGATCGCGATCTTCGACGGCGCAGAGCGGGGGGGTCCGCTGCGGGATGGCCGTCAGCGAAGCGGCCGCCAAGCTGGGCCTGGGCCTGCGCTGCGGCGTCCACACCGGCGAAGTGGAGCTGATCCCCGATAACATCCGCGGCGTGGCGGTTCACATCGTCAGCCGCGTCACCGGGCTCGCCGCGGCCGGCGAGGTGCTGGTGTCAGGCACGACGCACGAGCTGGTGGCCGATTCCGACCTCCACTTCGAGGATCGCGGCTCCCACGAGCTGAAGGGCGTGACCGGAGCGCGCCAGATCTGGGCCCTTACCCCGGGCTGAAGGGAACGAAGAAGCCCCGGTGGTGGGCCGGGGCTTCAGGGTGTGGACGAGATGAGGACTAGTGGCAGCCGCCTGCCTTGGCAGGGGAGCCATCGGTGTTGAAGGACTGGCCGCACGAGCAGCTGCTCACCGCGTTGGGGTTGTTGATCGCGAAGCCGGACCCCATCAGCGAGTCGACGTAGTCGATCTCGGCCCCGGCGACGTGCTGGGCGCTGAAGGCGTCGATCACGACCGGTACGCCGGCGTGGTCCTCGACTCGATCGTCATCGGCGATCTTGTCGTCGAACGCCAGGCCGTAGCTGTAGCCGGAGCATCCGCCGCTCTTCACGAACAGGCGCAGGGCCGCATCGGCCTTGCCTTCGCGCGAGCGCAGCTCCTGCACCTTGGCGGCCGCCGCCTCGGTCATGCTGACCAGCAGCTCGGTCGAGGGTGCGGGGGCAGCCGACGGGGCCGCGGGGATCGTCTGCGGCGTCGGTTCGGTCATCGTCATGGGATCGGTCTTCTCCTCTGGCGCGGTATGCGCCGCGTCGCTCGGAAAGTACGCTTCGGAAAGTATAGCAGCGGTGCTCGTCAACCTCGCAATGGCTCGATCGTTCCACAGCAGTTTCGGAGTAGCCGCCTTGGCGACGGCTCCCTAGGATCAGGGTCAATCAGTCAGATACTGCAGAGAGGAACACCGTCATGACCGAGACGAAGAAATCCGCGAAGGCGGGCAAACGGTTCTCATCCGAGGAAATGGCCGCGATGCGGGAGCGTGCCCGCGAGCTGAAGGCGGAGTCGCGCCGGGGCGCCGAGCGGGCTGACGGCGAACGCGACCTGCTCGCGAAGATCGCCGAGATGCCGAAGCCGGACCGCGTCATGGCCGAGCGAATCCATGCCGTCGTCACCGCCGCCGCGCCGGAGCTCGTGCCGAAGACCTGGTACGGGATGCCCGCCTATGCCAGGGACGGCAAGCTCGTCTGCTTCTTCAAGGCGGCGGACAAGTTCAAGGCGAGGTACGCGACGTTTGGCTTCGAGGAGGACGCGAAGCTCGATGACGGCTCGATGTGGGCAACGTCCTGGGCCCTGACGAAGTTGACCCCCGCCGACGAGGCGAGGATCGGTGCGCTCGTGAAGAAAGCCGTGAGCTGAGGACCTGGTCAGCGGGACGCGACAGGGTCAGCTCGTAGCCGCCACGGTCGGTGGAAGCGTCGATGCCCGATTCCTGGTGAGCTCGCGGGCTGCATAGGAGCGAAATGGTTCGTCGAACGAGATCCGGTTGTCCGACCAGAAGCGAGCATATCCCGGATTCGTTGCGACCAGGTTCCCGTAGTAGGCCTCGGCACCGGCCCAATACTCGGTCGGAATCGCATCTTCGCGATGCTGGTAGTACAGGTATTTCCAGGCGTTGAGCTGCATGAACATGTAGACGCTGCATCGCGTCCAATCGTCCTGGCTCAACGCCTCGGGCGTCGCCCAGCCGACGTTCATGACGCTGACAAAGTCCTCGTTCTCGATCAACACTTCGCGCGCCCGCTGCGAGAGCGACAGCGCGTTGTAGTGAGCCTGGCTGCGCAGCAGCTTTGTTTGCTCGCGGATCTCGAGCTGCTGCGTCCCCAGCTGGCGATAGATGGCGAGGAAGGTAATGGCCAGCGCGGTGAACTGGAGCGCCGTCCAGAACCACTCCGATCCCGCCCCGATGAGGGCCAGCCCATCCGTGTTGATAAGGTTCATGTCGACTCCCTCTCTCCAACGACCTCGATGAGCGGACAATAGGGAGCACCAGATCGGCGGACAAGGGCCGACGACAGCGGCAGGGCTTGCCGGATCAGTACACTCATCTCCCACCTCGCAACGAGGCACTGACGCGTGAAGCTTGCTGACCGCATGGAGCGGATCGGGACCGAAACCGCCTTCGAGGCTGCCGCACGCGCCCGGGCGCTGGAGGCGACCGGCCGGGACGTGATCCACCTGGAGATCGGCGAGCCCGACTTCGACACCCCGCGCCACGTCAGCGAGGCCGCGAGCCGGGCCCTCCTCGACGAGAAGATGACCCACTACCCGCCGTCCTCGGGCATCGGGCCGCTCCGAGCGGCGATCGCGGCAGACGTCAAGCGCTGGAAGGGGATCGAGGCCACGGCCGATCAGGTGGTCGTCACCCCCGGAGCCAAGCCGATCATGTTCTACGCGATGCTCGCCCTCATCAACGAGGGCGACGAGGTCATCTACCCCAACCCCGGCTTCCCCATCTACGAGAGCATGGCCCGCTACGTCGGCGGCGTTGCCGTGCCGGCGCCGCTGCGGGAGGCCGACGACTTCCGGATGGACGTCGGCGAGGTGGCCACGCTGGTGACCGACAAGACGCGGCTGATCGTCATCAACTCGCCGCACAATCCGACCGGCTCGGTCCTCACCCCCGATGACGTGCGGGAGATCGCGCGGATCGCCGTCGAGCACGACCTGGTCGTCCTGGCCGATGAGATCTACGGCCGCCTCCAGTACGAGGGCGAGCCGCTGTCCATCGCGACGCTGCCTGGCATGGCGGAGCGCACGATCACGCTCGACGGCTTCAGCAAGACCTTCGCCATGACCGGTTGGCGGCTCGGCTACGGGATCGTGCCGACCTGGCTCATGCCGGCCTTCTCGGCCCTCGTCATCAACTCCGTGAGCGGCACCAATGCATTCGCCCAGGCCGGGGCGGTGGCTGCCCTGACGGGACCGCAGGACGCGGCCGATGCGATGCGGGCCGAGTTCATGGCTCGACGCGCGTTGATCGTCGAGGGCTTCAACGCCATCCCCGGGGTCAGCTGCGTCATGCCGCACGGGGCGTTCTACGCGTTCCCGAACATGAGCTCCTTCGGGCGCAGCAGCAACGACATCGCCGACCACCTCCTCTACGACGCGGGCGTCTGCGGCCTCTCCGGCACTGCATTCGGCTCACACGGCGAGGGATACCTGCGCTTCAGCTACGCCAACTCGCGCGAGAAGATCAGCACGGCGCTGGAGCGGGTCGGTGAGTCGCTGGCGAAGCTCGAGCGCACCGGCGAGCTCGTCGGCGCATCGGCCTAGGCAGGGCCGATGACCACCATCCAGCAGCGGACCGCCGATCGCCTCTACGACGAGGCGGTCGGTTCGTTCGAGCATTGGGACCTGCTGCGCGAGATCATCGACGAGTCGATCGACCTGGCGCTGAACTACCGCCAGAGCGGGCACCCCGGCGGGTCGCGGTCGAAGGTGCACCTGTTCCTGGCGCTGCTGCTTTCGGGCGCCATGCGCTGGGACATCCGCAGGCCGTGGCGGCCGTTCGGAGATCGGTTCGTGCTATCGGCCGGCCACACCGTACCGCTGATCTACGCGACGCTGGCCGTCCTCAACGAGGTGCTGCGCGCCCGCGCCGAGCGCGATCCCAGCCATGAATTCCAGTTCCCGGATGACGGCCGCTGGGCGCTCACCTGGGAGGATCTGCTCAAGCTGCGGCGTCGGGGCGGACTGCCGGGCCACGCCGAGATGGAGGGCAAGACCCTCTTCCTGAAGTTCAACACCGGCCCGTCCGGCCACGGCATGCCGCCATCGGCAGGTGAGGCGGTGGCGCTCAAGCTTGCGGGAGCCGAGGAGGTTAAGGTCTTCGTGGTCGAGGGCGAGGGCGGCCTGACGCCGGGTGCCAGCCATGAGACGCGTAACTCGGCCTGGGGGCTGGGCCTCAACAACCTCGTCTTCCTGCTCGACTGGAACGACTACGGCATCGACGACCCGGCGGTTTCGAGCGTGGTGCCGGGCAACCCCGAGACCTGGTTCAACGCCTATTCCTGGCGCGTGACCGGGACCATGGAGGGCTCCGAGTGGGCTCCGGTGACGCGCGCGGTCCTGGAGGCGGCGCGCGGCGAGAATCCGGATCGGGTCCCATCGGTCGCATGGTTCAAGACGCGCAAGGGTCGTGGCTACGGCAAATACGACAACAAAAGCCATGGCACTCCGCATTCGATGAACTCGCCTGAGTTCTGGGCCGTCCGCAAGGAGTTCATGGAGCGGCACGGGGTCGAGTACGCCGGCGTCGACGAGCCGGCGCCAACCGATGCCGCGGAGCGCGAGGCACAGGCCCGCCACAACTTCGGGGTCGCGATGGGTGTGCTGCGCAGCCGCGTCGACGTGGTCGATGCCATCAGCGACCGCCTGGTCGAGGTGGCGGGGCTGGTCCCCGACCGGGTCGAGGGATTCAACCTGGGCGGCCATGGGAGCGAGATCTTTGGCGATCCGCGCCTGACCGACGTGCACGCATACCCGGCCGAGATCTGGAAGCAGCCCGGCGAGAAGATTGCGAATCGGGCAGCGCTGGCTTCATGGGGCTCGTGGGTCAATGCCTACGCCAAGGCCGAGTACGGGCGGCCGCTGTTCATCGTCTGCTCCGCCGACCTGGCCGATTCGACCAACATCATCGGCTTCGCCAAGGACTTCGGCGAGATGCCGGGGTGGGGCTGGTACAACCGCGAGACGAACCTGCGCGGCACGCTGCTGCCGCAGCAGATCACCGAGTTCACGAACTCGGGCGTGACGGTGGGGATCGCCACCGTCAACCTGGCGGATGACCCGATGACCTCATTCAACGGGTTCTGGGCCGCCTGCTCGACCTACGGTTCTTTTTCCTACCTGAAATACGGACCGATGCGGCTCTTCAGCCAGCTCGCCCAGGATTGCGAACTGAAGCTGGGCAAGGTGATCTGGGTCGCCGGGCACTCGGGACCAGAGACCGCGGAGGACTCGCGCACCCACTTCGGCATCTTTGAGACGGGCGTCACGCAGCTTTTCCCGGAGGGGCACGTCATGGACCTCCATCCGTGGGAGTACAACGAGGTGCCGGTCGTGCTGGCCGCCGCCCTGGCGACCGAGGTGCCGATCGTCGCGCTGCACCTGACGCGGCCCGCAGTGGACATCCCGGACCGGGCGGCGCTCGGCATGGCCTCGCATTTCGAGGCGGCTCGCGGGGCGTACCTGATTCGCGACGTCGCGGCTGGCACGGCCTCGGCCGGTACGGTCTACGTGCAGGGCACCGTGACCACCGCCAACGTGGTCAAGGCGCTCCCCGAGCTGGACAAGCGGGGCATTAACGTGCGGATCGTGGCCTGCATCAGCCCACAGCTGTTCCGCCGCCAGGATGCGGCCTACCGGGACAGCATCTGCTCGCTGTCCGACAAATGGAGCGGGATGGCGATCACCAACCGCGCCTTCAAGCTGATGACCGATTTCGTGGAGGGACCGATCGCGAAGGAATACTCGCTGTCATCGGACTGGGACGACCGCTGGCGGACCGGCGGCACCGTCGACGAGGTGATGGACGAGGCGCACCTGGGGCCGGGGCACATCCTGGCCGCGATCGAGCGCTACTCGGCGGACCGAGAAGCGCGCCACGCGCGGCTTAAGGAGATCGTGGCCGCCATCGATCGGGCAGACTAGCGGCACCGTGCCCGATACCCACCCGCACCCCTACGAGCATCAGCCTCCGCGTCGTCCGCTGCATCTGCCGCGGCGCACCTCGCCGCCACCTGACCGCCCTGCGCCGCCGAACCTGCGCTACCTTGCGTACGTCGGGCTGGCGCTGACCGCCGTGGTCGTGGCGCTGGCCGTGCCGTACGTCGTCAGCTACCTGATCCAGGCGGTCTCGCACTAGGCACGGCTGGTCCAGACCAGCACGTTTTCGCCAGAGACCTTGATCCTGGGCCGGACCAGCGGCGGCAGGTCAAGTGGGTACGCCTCGCGATCGCCGCGATAGCCACTCCCCGCCGACCAGCCATGGCTGCCATTGGCCAGCTGCCCGGCCAGGTCGAAGCTCGCGCCGTGGCACGGGCAGCGCAGGTCCTGCCAGGCGGGTCGATAGGCGAGGGTACAGCCCATGTGGGTGCACACCGAGCTGAGCGCACGGATCGTGCCTGCGTCGTTCACGACGTAGCCGTCGAAGGCAGAGGTGCTGAACCGGACGGCAGCCCCTTCCGGCAGGTCCGCCAACGTGGCCACCGCAACCCACACCCCGTCGTTGACGAGAGTCCCCCCGGGGTCGACCAGCGGGGTGCGGCTGGAAGGTCGCAGGAGCGAAAGGCCGGCTGCCCCGGCCGCGAGGCCGGCCGCAGCCCCCAGCCCAGCCTTCAGCAGGTCGCGGCGCGTCACGCGGATGCGATGCATAGGCGTCGGTGGCGCTGCCCGACGCACCGCTGCGATCCCATCGTCGGCGTCACGCATGCGCCGCCGCAACTGCTCGACGAATGCGGGGTCGGGATCGCCATGCTGCGGATCTCCGGCCGCGGCCAGCTCGGCGACCAGGCGTGCCATGGGCCCCTCGTCATCGGCGACCTGGTCGGGAGCCGGTCGCGTTCCGTCGAGCAGCGACTGCACGTAGCGCGCGAACGCCTCGTTGCGGTCCTCAGCCATTCGGCTCACCCAGCAGCGCGGCGCGGCGGAGTGCGCGGTACTGGAGCACCTTGGCGTTGCCGTGACTGATCCCGAGCCGGCTGGCCGTCTCGGCCACCGACAGGCGTTGGAGGAATCGCAGCTCCAGCACGCGCGCGTACTTCTCGGGAAGTCGCTTCAGCAGGGTGGCGACGGCCGCGCTGGCGGTATCGGCCTCGGCATCGGCGTGAGCGGACGGCTGTGGCGAGACGGGCTCCCAGGCGCCGGCCACCTGCTCGACACCGATCTGAGGCAGGCGATAGAAGGCGCGCCAGTAGTCGGCCACCGCGTTCTGTGCGACTCGATACAGCCAGGCAGCGATCTGCGCGCCGGGCCGATCGAGGTCGAGCTGCTCGACTGCGCGCATGAACACCTGCGCCGTCAGGTCTTCGGCGTCTGGGCGATTGCCGACGCGTGCGTAGACGAAGCGATGGATAGAGGTGACGTGATCCTCGTAGATCGCCTCGAAGCGCGGCCGCGCGGCCACTGCGGCGGGTCGGTCAGGCTCGGCCATGCATATCGGGTACGGCGCGGGTTACAGGCTGTCGGTCGCGCCTAGGGTTCCCTGGGCCGCAGCGGCGCGAGCAGGGCGGCGATCTCCTCCAGGAAGCGCGCATCGTTCTCGTCGTAGGCGCCCAGGTCGGAGCCGTCCACGTCGATCTCGCCGGCCACCTGCCCGTCGGCGAAGATGGGGACGACGATCTCGCTGCGGGTCGTGGCGAAGCAGGCGAGGTATCGGGGATCGGCGTCCACGTCGTCCACGATCTCGGTCTTGCCGGATGCCGCGGCGGCACCGCAGATCCCTACCCCGAGAGAGATCCGGGTATGCTCGGTCGCCTCCGGACCGATCCATGGTCCCAGCACCAGCTCTGTGCCGGCCTGGTCGATCCAGTAGATGCCGACCCAGTCGTAGTGGGCGAAGCGATCGTGCAGGAGCTCGACGGCGCGTTGCGCGGCCGCCTCGGGCCCGGGCGCCTCGGCTATCGCACTGCGGATGAGATTGAGGGCGTCGCCGTGCTCGACCGGGCGCTCCTCAGCGACGGGGTGGCTCACTGGGTTGGCGCCCAGCGATCGGCCCAGCGATCGATGCGGGCGATGGCTCGGCGCAGATCGGACCCCTTGTCGGTCAGCGAGTACTCGACCCAGGGCGGCACCTCCGAGACGATGGTGCGGTCCACCAAGCCTTCGTCCTCCAGCAGCTTGAGGCGCTGCGACAGGGTCGCTGAGTTGGCACCACCCAGGGAATCCTGCAGCTCGCAGAAGCGCTGCTTCCGTTCACCCAGGACGCGGACGATGAGCATCACCCATTTCTGGCCCAAAACGTTGAGCGCATCGGTGGCGGCGCATTCGCTGCGCAGCGCGGCAGCGCGACGCTCGGCCCTTGAGCGGTGAGACGCTCGTTGGGATGGAGCGTGAGGGCCGGGGTCCATCATCAGGCGGCGGACGATAGCACCGCCCCTGCACAGGTGCAATCGAGGCCTAGCGCACGTGGACCGTGGTCTGCATGCTGGCGTGAATGGTGCACGTGAACGGGTAGTCGCCCGGCAGGTGGAACGTCACCGCCGTGGTCTGGCCTCGAGGAAGCCGCTGCCTGGCGCAGGAGTTGTCGACGGCGTGGCCGCCTGTGCCCTCGGTGACGGTATGGGTGGTCGTGTCAAGGTTCTCGAAGGCGACCGCCTGACCGACCTGGACGGTCACGGCCAGGCCGAAGGCGCGGTTGCGAAGGGCGATCTTTGCGGTCGCCGTTGCCACGGCATCCGGAGTCAGCTGGCAACGCGCGCTCCGATCCTGGCTGGGGACCTGCCGCTGGCTGTTGGTCGGCCCGCCAGCCGCGCAGGCCGCGGTCACCAGCCCAAGGAGCGCACCTGCCACAAGCGTTCTGATCCGTGGGCCTCGAGCGACTCTCATCGCCTGACTCTAGCCTCGCCAGGAGGCGGCCGAGCATTTGACTCGCCTGCGTGCCGGCCGCACACTCACGGTCCATCCATCATCCGCCCCGCGCCGTCGAGCATGCCGCAGACCACCATCTACGTCGCGCCCCGGCTTGCCGGGACACTCGGGACCATCCCGCCGGCCATCGCGACCGTCGAGCTCGCCCGCCTCTTCGATCGCAGCGCCGCCCTGGCGGGTGTTTCGCTGACCGTCGAGATCGGCCGCACCGTTGCCCTGCTGGGGCCGAATGGAGCCGGCAAGACCACGCTCCTGCGCATCTGCGCGACTGCCATCCGGCCGTCGTTTGGATCGCTGTCGATCGACGGCATCGATGCGCTGGAATACCCGGAGCTGGTCCGCCCCCGGGTCGTCTACCTGTCACACGCAACCGCCCACTACGACGACCTCACCGCCGAGGAGAACCTTCGCTTCGCCACGTTGATGTTCGGCTGGGGCGCGCAGGAGGGAATCGCGGTCGCGCGCGAGGCGCTCGAGACGGTTGGGCTGACTCCGGTCGCCGGCCGGCGCGTCCGAACCTTCTCGGCCGGCATGCGCAAGCGCCTGGCCCTGGGCCGGGTGCTCGTCGCGCGGCCCTCCCTGCTCCTCCTGGATGAGCCGCATGCCGCCCTCGACGCCGATGGCATGGCCCTGGTCGACCACCTCATCGGGCTGTGGCACGAGGCCGGCGTCACCCTCCTCGTCGCATCGCATCAATCCGAGCGCGTCGCCAGCGTGGCGGACGCCACGGTACGGCTGGATGGAGGCCTGCTGGCCGAGGTCAGCGGTGCGGGCGTCAGTGCCGCGCCCATGGGCGCGTCACAGCGGCCGAGAGTGGCGGTGGCGGGGATGGACCGATGAGCGAGCTTCGACGCGGCATGGCGGTGGCTCTCGCCATTGCTCGCAAGGATGCAACCTCGGAGCTGCGAGGTCGCCAGGCGGCCGGCTCCACGATCTTCTTCGCGGCGATCGTGCTGCTCCTGTTCGGCTTCGCCCTGGGTCCGGATTCCCGTCGCCTGGCCGATGCCGCACCCGGCCTGCTTTGGCTTGCGATCGTGTTCGGCGGGCTGCTCACCATGGCTCGGCTCCACCAGCTGGAGGCCGACGACGGAGCGTTCGAGCAGCTCGCCCTGTACCCGGTCGACCGCCGAGCGATCTACGCCGGCAAGGCGCTGGCCGGGGCGGCGGCGATGCTGGTCCTCGGCGGCGTGCTTCTGCCGGTGGTCGCGATCCTGTATGGCATTGCGATCGGGTCGGCCTGGCTGCCGCTGCTTGCCGCCATGGTGCTGGGCGCGATCGGGTTCGCCGCGGTCGGCACCGCTTATGCCGGGTTGACCGTGCGCATGCGCGCTCGCGAGGTGATGCTGCCACTCCTGATGCTGCCGATCGTTGCGCCGCTGCTGCTGGCCGCGGTCAAGGTCACGGTGGCGGCACTCGGCGGCGATCCGCTCGGGGAGCTGGGATCCTGGCTGCAGCTGCTGGTCGCCTTCGACGTCATCATGCTGGTGGTGGGAGCCGGCACCTACGGCTTCCTGCTGGAGGACTGATGAAGACCCGCATCCTGGGCTTCGTGGCGCTGGCGGCGATCATCGGGGCGACCGTCAATGCCCTGTTCGTGGTGCCGGCGGACCTCAACCAGGGCGATGCGCAGCGGATCATGTACGTGCACGTCGCATCGGCCTGGCTGGCGTATGCGTCATTTGGCTTGACCGCGCTGGCCGGCGTCGGCTACCTGTTCAGTCGCGACCTGCGCTTCGACGCCGTCGCCGTGGCCGGGGCCGAGGTCGGGGTCATGTTCACGGCCTTCGCCATCTGGGGCGGGATGATGTGGGGTCGCCCGGTGTGGGGCGTGTTCTGGCAGTGGGAGGACCCGCGGCTGACCACCACCGCTCTGCTCCTGGCGCTGTACGTCGGCTACCTGCTCCTGCGCAGGCTCACCGATGATCCCGCACGCCGCGCCGCACGCGCCGCCGTGGCGGGCCTGATCGCCGCGGTCGACATCCCGATCGTCCATTTCTCGGTGATCTGGTGGCGCGGCCTGCACCAGGGCGCGACGATCGGGGACCCGGCCAAGATCCTCCACCCCAGTGCGCCACTCCTCTTCGTGGCGGCGCTGCTGGCCATGGTCGGCGCATTCACCCTGGTCTGGGTCTACCTCGTGATCCGGCGCTACCAGCTCGCTCGCCTGGAATGGCAGATCGAGGACGCCGCCCGTCGAGGCCGTGTCGATGCCGCGCGGCACGCCGCTGCTGTCCCGGCGGGCAGCCCTGTCGAAGGGTCCGTGCGATGAGCGATGCGGGCTTCGTGATCGCGGCCTATGCGGTGATCCTGGGTGGCATTGCGGCCTACGCAGCACTCCTGGCACGTCGCCTGGGCCGTCGGCCTAGTGCCTCCGCGGACATCGTGCCGCCTGCCCCTGACGCTCCGCGATGACCCTGGCGCGTCCAGTTCTTCCGGCCCTGCCGCCGCGTGGGCGCCGTTGGGGCATCGTGCTCGGCGTCGTGCTCGTGGTGGGTGTGATCGCCTACCTGGCCTTCAGCAATGTCGGCAACGCGCTGGTCTACTACGTGACGCCCACCGAGCTGCTTGCCCGCGGCGATGCCGCAGTGGGGCAGACCGTCCGCCTGGGCGGGCTGGTCAAGGCGGGCAGCATCGCCGGTGAGGCGCCGAACCTGAAATTCGTCCTGACCGACGGGACGAAGGAGATGCGAGTCCACAGCACCTCCGCCCCGACGCGCTCATTCCGGGAGGGCATCGGCGCCGTGGTCGAGGGACAGCTGGGCGCGGATGGCGTCTTCGAGGCAACGCAGGTGATCGTCAAGCACGACGAGAACTACGTGGCGCCCTCCGACGGCGGGCTGCCGACGCAGGCGTTCGACCCGGGCACATGATCCCGACCCTTGGGCACCTGGCCGTGGTGGTCGGCCTGGCGGCCACCATCTTTGCCGCCGGCGCCTTTGTCGTGGGTGGCCGCAGCGGCGACCGAGCCGTTGTGGCCAGCGCTCGGCGAGCGATCTACGCGGCCTTGGCGCTCGTTGCCTTCGCCTGCGTGGCGATGGTCGTCTCGCTGCTCGGCCACGACTTCAGCGTCCTGTACGTGGCCCGCAACAATGCCACCACCACGCCGCCGTTCTACTCGGTCATCTCGCTGTGGGCAGCGCTCGAAGGCTCGATCCTGTTCTGGACCCTGCTGGCTACCGGCTGGGCGAGCCTGGTGCTGTACCGCTATCGGTCCCGGCTGCCGGCTTTGATGCCGTGGGTCGGCGCGACGCTGGCGCTCGGGATTGCCTTCTTCTTCGCAGTGATGGCCTGGCCGGGCGACCCGTTCGTGCGCGTGACCCCCATCGGTCTCGAGGGCAATGGACCGAACGCGCTGCTGCAGAACCACCCCTTCATGGGCCTGCATCCACCGCTCCTGTACCTGGGCTACACCGGCATGGCGATCCCGTTCGCGTTCGGCATGGCGGCGCTCATCACCCGCCGCACCGACGAAGAGTGGCTGGCGGTGGTCCGGCGCTGGACGCTCGTGCCGTGGATCTTCCTCACTATGGGGATCGTGGCCGGGGCGTGGTGGAGCTACGCCGTCCTCGGCTGGGGCGGCTACTGGGCCTGGGACCCGGTCGAGAACGCGGCGCTGCTGCCATGGCTGACGGCGACCGCGTTCATCCATTCTTCGATGGTCGCCGAGCGGCGTGGAACCCTGCGCACCTGGACTCACGGGCTGGTCATCGCGACGTACGTGCTGACCCTGGTCGGCACGTTCCTGACACGGTCGGGGGTCGTCGCCAGCGTGCATTCGTTCACGTCGTCATCCATCGGCGCCTGGTTCGCCGCGGCCATCCTGCTGGCGCTCGGCGCGGCGCTCGGCCTCCTGATCTGGCGCCTGCCGGACCTGCGCGACCGTCGCCCGCCGGGAGCGGTGGTCAGCCGCGAATCGGCGTTTCTGTTCAACAACGTGCTGTTCCTGGGCGTCACCTTCGCGGTCCTGTTCGGCACCCTCTATCCGGTGATCGTGGAAGCGACCAGCGGCGCCCGTGCCAGCGTGGGCGCGCCATGGTTCAACCGCGTCAATGCACCGATCTTCGTGGCGCTCCTGTTCCTGACGGGAGTGGGGCCCGCGTTGCCCTGGGGCGGCGCCTCGTGGACGACCGTCCGCGAGCGGTTCGCACTCCCGATCCTGGCCGGCGTCGGGGTGGTGGTGGCCGCCTGGGCGATCGCCGTGCGCGATGCTGCCCCGCTGGCCATCCTGGGCCTCGCCACCTTCGTCCTGGTCGTGATGGGCGACGAGGTCGTGCGGGGGGCGCGCGCCCGTGCACGCGGCCGAGGGGAGTCCTTGCCGGTCGCGGTGGCCAGGCTGGCGACCCGCAATCGGCGCCGATACGGGGGCTACCTGGCGCACGTCGGCATCTGCGTCATGGCCGTGGCGATCGCGGTCTCTGCCACGCTCGGCACCGACAGGACGGCGACCCTGCGGCCGGGAGAGACGCTTTCCATCGGGGCCTACACCCTGACCTTCCACCGGCTCGTCACCGAGCGCCTGACCGACGATGCGCGCGTGGTGGAGACGCGTGCCGAGCTTGCCCTGGCTGGCCCGCAATCCGGCGTGCTGCGGACCGCGCTGCGCGACTACCCGAACTCCTCGACGGCGATTGCCACGCCGGCCGTGCGCAGTGCCCTGGGCGAGGACCTCTACGTCACGCTGTTGGCCTACAACCCGGCCACCGGCACCGCCACGCTGCGCGTCTTCGTCAACCCGCTCGTGTCGTGGATCTGGGCCGGGGGCGCGATCGTGGCGCTCGGCGCGTTGTTCGCCATCTGGCCCGACCGCCGACGCCTGGCGGTCGAGGCGGCCCTCGCGGCGGGAGCCTGACCGATGGCCGCACCCGCTCCGCGACGGTCTCTCCTGCGCTGGCTGGCGGTGCCGCTCGTGCTCGTCCCGCTGGGGTGGCTCCTGTTCACTGGCCTCGGCCGCGACCCCCGCGTCATTCCCTCGCCGCTCGTGGGCCAGCCGCTGCCGGCGTTCGCCGCGACCACTCTGGAAGGCTCGCCCTTCTCCTCGTCCCAGCTAGCCCGGCGGCCCGCGATCGTGAACGTCTGGGCCAGCTGGTGCACGCCGTGCGTCGATGAGCATCCGCTCCTGCTCGACCTGGCTGCCCGCCATGCATCCGATCTGACCGTGGTGGGGATCGTGTACCAGGACACCCCGGAGGGGGCGCGGGGATTCCTGGCCCGATACGGCGACGGAGGTTGGGCGAACCTGCTCGACCCCGCCGGCCGCATCGGCGTCGACCTGGGCGTCACCGGCCCACCCGAGACCTTCTTCGTCGACGCCAAGGGCATCGTGCGCGCCCGCCAGGTCGGACCGCTGACTGCGGGCGTGATCGCTGCAGAGCTGACCCGACTGGGGCTCACGCCATGAGGCGCCTGGCGCTGCCGCTGGCCGTCGCTGCGCTGCTGGCGCTGGGTGGCCTCGTCGTGCTGGAGCTGGTGCGCCCGGCGCTCCCACGAACCGCTGCGGAGCAGGCGCACCAGATCGCCGCCGATCTGCGCTGCCCCGATTGCCAGGCGCTTTCGGTGGCGGAATCCGAGACCGCCGCCGCGGCTGCCATTCGGCAGCAGATCCTCGACCTCCTGGCCGCCGGGCAGACGCCCGACCAGGTGCGCGGCCATTTCGTGGAGCGCTACGGCGAGTGGATCCTGCTGTCGCCGAGCTCGCCGATCGCGTGGTGGCTGCCCCCGGCTGCGCTGCTGCTCGGGATCGTCCTGCTTGCCTGGTGGCTGCGCCGCCGCCCACCGAAGCCCGTCCCAGCGGCGCCGGCCTCTCCGGCGCCGTCGAGCGAGGGCGCGCGAGCCCGCGTGCGCGACGAGGTGGAGCGGATCGATGCCTGAGCTCGTGCAATGGGCGCTGCTGGCCGGGCTGGTGCTTGCGACCGCGTTCGCCATCGCTTGGCCCCTTCTTGGCGATCAGCAGCCGGACCCCGCCGCGGGGGTCGACGACACGGCGGAGGCGCGTGCACTGCGACACCGCATTGCCCTGGAGGCGTTGCTCGACGTGGAGGCGGACCGGCGGGCTGGCTCGCTGGACGACGCCGCGTACCGGCGCCAGCGAACCGAGGCGGAGGAGCGCGCGGCGCGGACGCTTACGGACGACGGCGAGGACGTTCCCGCGAACGGCGCACCACCGGCTCCCGCGAATAGACGGCGGGCAGCCGCCTGGCTCGGCGCGGGACTATGCGCCGCGCTGCTGGTCGGCTTCGCGTTGCCTGCGCCGGCTGGCCTCGCCGAGCGCACCGTCGTGAACCAGGCGCTCGCCGATCAGCAGGCGAGCGAGGCCGCCCGCCAGGCCGTGATCCAACGCCTGCTGGGCGCCCTGAACTCGCATCCGCAGGATGCGCAGGTGCTGTCCGACCTCGCCGATGCCTACCTGGCCGGCAGCAGCGCCGACGATCTGCGGCGGGCTGCCGTGGCGCTGCAGGTGCTGCTGGCGATCGAGCCACAGAACCGCTCGGCGTACCGGCGCCTGGTCACGGCCTACATCTCCGCCGCGGACTGGTCCGATGCGAAAGCAGCGACCGACTCATATGCCGCGATCGTCGGCAGCGATGACCCGGACATCCCCTTCTTTCTCGGCCTGATCGCCTTCAGGACCGGGGACAGCGCGACCGCGCTGGGGCAGTTCGATCGATTCCTGGCGCTGGCCCCGCATGACGGCCGGGCGGCGATGGTCGCCAGCCTGCGCGCCGAGGCGGCCGGCCAGCTCCCTGGGGCGAGTGCTTCTCCCGGCGGCTAGCTGTCGGTCAGCACGCGGGTCAGGGTGCGGCCCAGTGCCTCGAGCTCGTCGGGCGGGATGCGGTCGAGGAAATGCTGCCCGACGCCGCGCAGGTGGGTCGGCGAGGCGCGTCGCAGGCGCTTATGGCCGGCATCGGTGAGCATTGCCCACGAGCCGCGTCGGTCGGTGTCGCACGAGGCGCGCTCGACGAGTGCTTCCGCCTGCAGCCGATCGACCAGGCGCGTGACACCGCTGCGCGACAGGCCCAGCAGATCGGCCAGCTCGCTCATGCGCAATCGTCGGTCATCGGCCCGCACCAGGAGCAGCAGCACCTCGTATTCACCCAGCCCGAGCGACTGCTCAGCCTGCAGCTCTCGCTCGAGCTGACGGCGTATCTGTGCGTGCGCAACCAGGAAGGCGCGCCACGTCTCGAGGCGCGGGTCGCGAGGGCCGGGGATCGGGGCTGTGGTGCTCATCGTTGACAGGACAACTATATCAGGTCGGACGGACCTCGTCGGAGCGCGGCAGCTCCATCCAGAAGGTCGACCCGATCCCCTCGGTGCTCTGGACACCTGCCGATCCCCCGTGCGCCTCGGCGATGTGCCGCACGATGGCCAGGCCCAGGCCGGCGCTGCCACCGCCCAGCGCCTCGTCGGCCTCGGGGTGCTCCCGCGATCGATCGACCTTGTAGAAGCGCTCGAAGATGCGGCGCTGATGGGCCTCGGAGATCCCGATCCCGTCATCGGCCACGCTGAAGCGGACGCCCGCGGCCGTCGGCTGCCAGCCGATGCGCACCTCGCCGTCGGGACGGTTGTACTTCACCGCGTTGTGCGCCAGGTTCAGGAGCGCCTGGCCCAGGCGCACCGGGTCTGCCGCAGCGCGGATGCCCTCCGCATCGGCTGGTTCGGGCAGCTGGCGAACCGCGATGCCGCGCCGCGCCGCCACCGGGCCGATGCGTTCCGCCACGTCCGCGATGACGCTCCCCGGCTCGACCGGCTCGATCTTCGGGGCGCTCTCGCCGGACTCGATCATCGACAGGTCGAGCAGCTCGTCCACCAGTTGCGCCAGGTGGTCCACCTCGCGCTCGATCTGGGCTACGAACGGCCCTGCCGTCCGAGCGTCCTCCAGGCCTCCCGCCGACAGCGTCTCGGCGAGCAGCTTGATCGAGGCCAGTGGGGTCCGCAGCTCATGGCTGATGTTGGCCACGAAGTCGCGCCGCACCCGCTCGGCTCGCCGCAGTGCGGTGATGTCATGCAGCGAGACCACCAGCTCGCCGCTGGCCAGTGGCACCGCGTCGACGGCGAAGATCCGACCGCCGAAGGTACCCAGCCCGGCTTCGCCCTGCACCGGCGAACGAGCGTCCAGCGCCCGCCGAGCGAGCGCATCGAGCGGGGCAGAGCCGAACGCGGCGATCAGGCTCATCCCTGCCAGCGCATGGACTGGGCGATCCGCCAGCCCCGCCGCGCCAACGCCGCCTCGGATGATCCGCAGCTGGTCGTCGACCACCAGCACGACGTCGCCGGCAGTGCGCTCCGTCAACGCGGCAAACGCCGCCGCGGCCAGGGGATCAGCCGTCATCGGCTGGGAGCGGCGCGAAGGCATAGCCGACGCCGCGAACCGTCCTGAAGTAGTTGTGCCCGTCGCGGGCTCGCAGCTTCGATCGGAGCCAGCTGATGTGCACGTCGACAGTCCGGCTGTCACCACCGAAATCGAATGGCCAGATGCGGGTGAGCAGCTGTTCGCGGGTGAAGATCCTGCCCGGGTGGGCTGCCAGATGGGCGAGCAGCTCGAACTCCTTGGTGGTCAGCTGAAGCGGATCTCCACCAAACGTGGCGAGGTGCCGGCCGAGGTCGATGGCCAGGGCCCCGGAACGCACCTCGGCCATCTGGACATCGCCGGCAGCTTCCGGGCGCCGCTGGCGGCGCAGCACCGACTCGACGCGGGCCAGCAGCTCGGGCCGGCTGAACGGCTTGGCGATGTAGTCATCGGCGCCGACCTTCAGACCGACCACGCGATCCACCTCGCTGCCCTTCGCCGACAGGATGATGACCGGTGTCTCGATTGCCTCGGCCCGCATCGTGCGCAGCACCTCGAGGCCACTCATGCTGGGCAGCATCAGGTCCAGCAGGAGGAGGTCGAGCCCGCCGTTACGGGCGGCTGCCAGCGCCTGCTCCCCGTCCACCGCGCTGCGGACCTCGTATCCCTCGCGTTCGAGGTTGAAGACGAGCGCCTGACGAAGGGTCCGATCGTCCTCGGTGACAAGGATGCGCCGCTTCACTCAGGGCCCTCGATCCGGTTGCTCAGGGATTCAGGTCCTCGATGCGTCCCGTGACGAGGAAGACCACGTCCTCGCCGATGTTGGTGACGCGGTCGCCAAGCCGCTCCAGGTGATGCGCCGCGAACAGCATGTGGGTCGCCTGCCTGGCGCGATCGGGCGATGTCTCCATGAGGGCGATGGTGTCCTCGTAGACGCTGTTGTAGAGGTGGTCGATCTCGTCGTCGCGGGCGCACACGGCGCGAGCCTCCTCCTCGCTCACGTCGACCAGCGCGCGCATGGCCGCACGCAGCTGCTCGCGGCAGAGCTGTTCCATCTGCGGGATCTGGGGCAGGATCGGCATCTCCGGCTCCCCCGCCAGCTGCTGGGCCAGCTTGGCGATGCTGACCGCGTAGTCGCCCATCCGCTCAAGCTCGGCTGCGGCGTGGTAGAGCGCCAGCAGCTCACGGACGTCTCGAGCCATCGGCCCTTGAGTGGCGATGACCGTGGTGATCTCCATGTTGATGGAGCGCTGCAGCTCGTTGACCTGCGCATCCTCGGAGCGCACGGAGAGCGCTAGTTCGACGTCGCGTTCGCGCAGCGCGCGACCCGCCCGCTCCAGCTGGCCCTCGACCAGGGCTCCCAGTCGGAGCGTGTCATCCTTGGCGGCCTGGAGCGCCTCGTCGAAGCCGCGTCGCACGGAGTGGCCGTGGCCCTCGGCCGGGGTAGCGTCGGTCATCGGTTCCGTCCTGGGATCATCCGAATCGCCCCGTGATGTAGTCCTCGGTCGTCTTGTTCTGCGGATTGGTGAAGATCTGCGAGGTCAGGCCCGCTTCCACCACGAATCCGGCGCGACTGTCGTCCACGCTCATGAAAACCGTGTCGTCCGATACGCGCGCCGCCTGCTGCATGTTATGGGTCACGATCACGATCGCGTAGGACTGCGCCAGGTCCCGCGCCAGCTGCTCGATCTGCAGCGTGGCGATTGGGTCGAGCGCGGAGCACGGCTCGTCCATCAGGATCGCCTCGGGATTGACCGCGAGCGCCCGTGCGATGCAGAGCCGTTGCTGCTGTCCACCCGAGAGCGACGCTCCCGACTTGCCGAGGCTGTCCTTCACCTCGTCCCACAGTGCGGCCTGGCGCAGGCAGCGCTCGAGCAGCTCGTCGCTCTGTGCGCGACCCTTGACCAGACCGTTGAAGCGGGCCGCAGCCACCACGTTGTCGTAGATCGACATGGTCGGGAACGGGTTCGGCTGCTGAAAGACCATTCCGATGGTGCGCCGCACCGCGGCCGGGTCGATCTCGCGGCCATAGATGTCGATCCCGTGGAACAGGATCTGGCCCTCGATTCGCGCGGAGGGGACGACCTCCAGCATGCGGTTGAGCGAGCGGAGCACCGTCGACTTGCCGCTGCCGGACGGTCCGATGATCGCTGTCACGGCCCGCGCGCGGGCGGAGAAGCTCACGTCGCGCACCGCCTGCTTGGCGCCGTAGTAGGCGTTGAGGTGCTGGACTTCGATCGCGGCCTCCATGCTGGGCATAGTCTGCCCCACGGGTGCCGGCTCATGAAGCACGCCAGCCTGCGGCCGGACGTCGATCGGCTTGGTCCTGACGGCAGTCGCGGTCACTGGATCCTCCACGGGCGTGTCGCTATCTCGCTCGGAGCCCGGTCCGGCCGGCAAGCCAGCGGCCGAGCACGTTGAAGACGAGAACGATCGCAACGAGGGTCAGCGCGGCTGCCCACGCGCGCTCGCGGGCGGCGGGAAAGCCGATGTTCAGCGCATTCTGGAACATGTACAGGGGCAGGGCCGACATCGGTCGATTGAGGTCGGTCACCACGAAATTGCTGCCCAGCGCGGTGAAGAGCAGAGGTGCCGTCTCGCCGACCGCGCGGCTGACGGCCAACACGATGCCAGTGACGATGCCTGCCGCCACGGTCGGAATGTAGATCGACAGGATGGCGCGCCAGCGTGGCATGGCCAGCGCCAGGGTCCCTTCCCGAAGCTGGCGCGGCACGATCTTGAACATCTCCTCGCTGGTGCGGGCGATGATCGGCAGCATGATCAGCGAGAGCGCGATCGCCCCGGCGAACCCGGAGAAGTGGCCCATCGTCAGGACCACCAGCGAATAGACGAACAGGCCGATCACGATCGAGGGGATCCCGGCCACCAGGTCCACCGCGGTGCGGACAACGACGGCCATGCGGCCCTCGCGATACTCGGCCACATAGAGCGCCACCGCCAGTCCGGTCGGCGTGGCGATCGCAAGCCCCAGTCCGGTCATCTCCAGGGTGCCGAGGATGGCGTTCATCGCCCCGCCGCTCTTGCTGGTGACACCACCCGGCGGAGACACCAGAAAGGCTGGACTCCAGGCCTTGAGACCCTCGACCAGCAGGTAGAACAGGACCAGGACCAGGGGCAGCAGGGCAATCGCGCCGGCGAGGAAGCAGAGAAGGTAGACGAACCGATTCGTGCCCGATCTCCGACGGCCAGTCGATCGCAGGCGTTCCTCAGCGAACATCCGCGCCGCCAGCCCGGGTCTCGAAGCGCCCGACGACTCCGCGGGCGACCAGGTTCACGGCGAACGAGATCGCGAAGAGGACAACCCCGAGCCCGATCAGCGCCTCGGGGTGGAACGGCTGGTTCGCCTCGGCGAACTCTCCTGCGATGACCGACGGCAGGCTGTAGCCGGGAGCGAAGATGGAAGCGTTGATCTGCGGTTGGTTGCCGATCACGAAGAGCACCGCGATGGTCTCGCCGATCGCGCGCGACAGGCCCAGGATCACCCCGGCGAAGATGCCGCCGCGCGCGAACGGCAGCACCACGTGCCTGATCGTCTCCCAGTGGGTGGCCCCCAGGGCAAGCGCGCCCTCCCGTTGCAACCGCGGGGTCGCGCGCATCGCGTCGCGCGCGACCGAGGTCACGATCGGCAGGATCATGATCGCCAGGATCAGGCCGGCAGCGAGGTAGCTCGGCCCTGGAACCGGGCCACTGAACACGGGGACCTGCCCCAGCGGAGACCCCGCCACCGCCTGCTCCACGACCCGCAGCGCGGGGACGAGCACGATCACGCCCCAGAAGCCATAGACGACGGACGGGACCGCTGCCAGCAGTTCGATGCCGTACGCCAGCGGGGCAGCGGCGCGAGCCGGCAAGTACTCGTTCACGAGCAGAGCAGCGCCAAGCGCCAGCGGCACCGCGAGCAGCAGCGCCAGCATCGAGGTGACGATCGTCCCGTAGATGAAGGGCAGCGCACCGTAGATCGCGCTGGCCGGCTGCCAGGCCGTCCCCGTCAGAAAGTCCCACAGCGAGGTGTGCTCCAGCAGCTTCGCGGAGTGCACCGCGGTGTCGAGCAGCATCACCCCGATGGCGGCCAGCGCCAGCCAGGACAGGATGCGAACGCTCCATCGCAGAAGCGGGTCGCCCAGGCTGAGCCGTCGTTGCCGAATGAGCGCGCCGGGGCTCTCGGGTTGGGCCGGGGCGATGTGGGCGGTCATGGTTCCTTTGCGCAGTGTAGGAGAGGACGAGAGAGGCGACGCCTTCTCGGGCGCCGCCCCTCCCGGGAGAGGGTTGGAGGCTACTTGTACAGCGCGTCGACGATCGGCGTGCCGTTGTAGGTGATGGTTGCGATCTTCGCGAGCGCCGCCTGTCGCAGGGCGTCCGGCAGCACCGCGTAGTCGAGCGCCTTGGCCGCGTCCCCACCCTTGTCGAGGGCCCAGATCAGGAAGTGCACGACTGCCTGCGCCTGCTTCTCGTCGGGGTTGACCTTGTCCTGCTGCTGGTAGACCAGGATCCAGGTCGCGGTCACGATCGGATAGCCGTCGGCGACCGTCGTGTCCCAGGCGTCGAAGGTCAGGGAGTCGGGGATCGTGTCGAACTTGGCCGCCGCAGCCACGCTGTCGAGCGACGGCGTGATGAAGGTGCCGGCCTTGTTCTTAACGTTGCCGAACGGCAGGCTGTTCTGGACTGCGAAGGCGAGCTCGACGTAGCCGATCGCACCAGGGGTACTGGTGATGTTTCCGGCGACGCCCGCGTTGCCCTTGCCGCCCAGACCCACCGGCCAGGTCACTTCCTTGCCGCTGCACGGGTTGACGGCGGCCTTCCAGTCGGTGCTGACCTTGCACAGCCAGCTGGTGAAGGCGTTGGTGGTCCCGGACCCGTCGTTGCGGTGAGAGACCGTGATCGCCAGCGCCGGCAGGGTCACGCCAGCGTTGTCGGCGGCGATGGCCGGGTCGTTCCACTTCGTGATCTGGCCGGTGAAGATCTTGCCGATCACCTCGGGGCTGAAGTTCAGGGGCTTGGAGATGCCCCCGACGTTGTAGGCCATCACGATCGCGCCGAAGACGGTCGGGATGTGCAGGATCGGGCCATTCGCGGTCTCGGCTGCCGATTGCTCATCGGGCTTCATCGGGGCGTCCGAGCCGGCGAACTGGACGATGTTGGCGGTGATGTCCTTGATGCCCTGGCCGGATCCGCCACCGGTGTAGCTGATCTGGACCCCGGTCTCGTTGGCGTAGTCGCTGGTCCACTGCTCGTAGACCGGCTGCGGGAAGGTCGCCCCGTCGGCGGTGACGGCACCCGCGAAGTCGGGCTTGGGCGGGACCTGCGACAGGTCGATCGCCGCGGCCGATGGGGCGACCGAGGCCGATGCCGCGATCGATCCAACCGACGGCGCGGTCGACGTGCCGGAGTTCGAACAGGCCGCCAGGATGGCGGAGATGGCGACCGCGAGCGTGATGATCGGGCGCCGCTGCGTTCGGGGGTTCAAATCGGGATCTCCTTGACTGTATTGGTCCGGTGTGCCTGTGTGGCGCGGGGATGAAACGCAGTCACCGTGAGCCGTCGCCCTTAACGCAGTCTTATCGGCGCATCAACGAACTGTTAAGTCGATCCGGAACCGTTCGAGCGCGACGATCGATGCCTCAGGATGAAGGGAGCAAAGCTCACTGGAGGACGAACCATGCCCGCTGCCCTTGTGGCCCTGATCGGCCTTGCCGCCGGTGTCCTGTCCGGATTGTTCGGCATCGGGGGAGGCGTGATCATCGTGCCGCTGCTGGTGCTGCTGCTCGGTATCACCGCTCAGCAGGCCGTTGGCACCTCGCTCGCCGCCTTGCTGCTGCCCGTTGGGCTGTTCGGCGCGATCCAGTACTGGCAGGCAGGCCAGGTGAATATCGTGAACGCCGGGCTGCTGGCGCTCGGCCTGGTTCTGGGAGCGTTCATCGGCGCCCGACTGGGGCTGTCACTGCCCAGCGAGGTCGTGCTGCGCGCATTCGGCCTGCTGATGGTGGTCATCGGCCTGCGCTTTGCCCTGTTCGCCTCCGGCTAGCCCAGGATCGGCTTCAGGACGAGGTATGCAAGGGCGGCCACCGTCCCAGACGCCGGCAGCGTCAGCACCCAGGCGATGCCGATCGTGCGCGCGACTCCCCAATGCACCGAGTTGAATCGGTCTGACGAGCCGACGCCCAGGATCGCGCTCGAGATGACGTGCGTGGTGCTGACCGGCATGCCTAGCGTGGATGCCCCGAAGATGATGCTGGCGGCGGTGGTCTCGGCGGCGAAGCCATGCACCGGATCGAGCTTGACCACCTTGCTGCCCATGGTGCGGATGATCCGCCAGCCGCCGGCAGCGGTGCCGAGCGAGATGGCGCTGGCGGCCAGCAGGATGATCCACAGGGGCACCTTGAACTCCGGAATGATGCCAGCCGTGACGAGCGCCAGGGTCATCACCCCCATCGTCTTCTGAGCGTCGTTGCTGCCGTGGCTGAACGCCATGAAGGCCGCCGACAGCACCTGGAGGCGGCGGAACCGATCGTTCATGGTCTTCGGGTGGGCGCGACGGAAGACGTTGAAGATCACGACCATCAGGGCGAAGCCGATGGCGAATCCGACGATCGGCGAGCTGACCAGCGGCAGGATCACCTTGACCAGGATGCCGTCGAGCTTCCAGGCCCCGAAGCCGATCGCCGTGGCGCTCGCTCCGAGCAGGCCGCCGATCAGCGCGTGGGAGCTGGAGGACGGAATGCCGAAGCGCCAGGTCAGCAGGTTCCACACGATTGCGCCGATCAGGGCAGCCGCGACCACCACCCCTCCTTCGGCCTGCGGCGTGATGAGCCCGGCGCCGATCGTCTTCGCAACGGCGGTCCCGGTCAGCGCACCGACAAAATTGGCCGCCGCGCTCATGGCGATTGCCCATTGCGGCTTCAGCGCCCGGGTGCTGACCGAGGTGGCGATCGCGTTGGCGGTGTCGTGGAAGCCGTTGATGTAGTCGAACAGGACGGCCAGGCCGAGCACCGCTACGAGGAGCGCGGTGAAGCCCTCAGGCATGCTTGACGACGATCCGCTCGATCACGTTGGCGGCGTCCTCCGCAGAGTCGATCGCCTCTTCGAGCAAGGCGTAGACGTCCTTCCACTTGATGACGTCCATCGTGTCCTGGTCCTGCTTGAACAGCTCGGCCACCGCCAGTCGCACGATCCGATCACCCTCGTTCTCCAGGCGATGGATCTCGATCCAGAACGGCTCGACGCCCTTGAAGTGGCGGAGCTTGGCCAGCCCCTGGGCCAGCTGCTCGCATTGGCGCACGATGATCTCTGCCTGCTGGATCGCCGGCGGCGTGGGAGCGGCGATGTTGTACAGGATGCAGGTGTCGGCGACCTCCTCGATCAGGTCGATGATGTCGTCCAAACGGCTGATCAGGGCGTGGATGTCCTCCCTATCGAACGGCGTGACGAAGGTCGACTCCAGCTTCTCGCCGATCTCGTGGCTGATCACGTCGCCGGCGTGCTCGGCGTCGCGCAGCTGACTGGCGAGCCTCTCCCGGTCGCCGTAGTTGCGGAAGAACTGCTCCAGCAGGCGAGCTGCGCCGAGCACGTTGCGGGCGTCCTCCACGAACATGTCGAAGAACTTCGTCTCGCGGGGAATGAGCGGAATGCGCATTCAACTCTCGGCTGTCTGGGGAGGTGCCCATGCGGGCGAGACGCGAAGCGTACCCGAACGTCGTGGGGGTATGGCGCCCACTGCCTCGATAGTGGACACTACGCCCCAAACTCCAGGCGAACGAGGAACGATTCGTGATCAATATGGACGTGGCCCGGTTCATGCACCGGCACGGCGACGACTGGGTCGAGATGAGCCCGGTCCCCGTGGACTCGCCCG
>JALYUB010000036.1 GCA_030853945.1 Chloroflexota bacterium | reverse complement strand
CGAGCTTCTGCTCGAAGAACTCAGACCCGACCACCCGCCCGTTCGGCACGTAGATGCTCGCGATTCGGACCCCACCACAGGTGGCAGCCAGGAAGCGGCCGCCGTCATCGGCCCAGCCATCGGAGGTGGGTAGTCCTGCCTGTATCTCCGCGACGCCGATTCGCGACGCGATCGCCACCCCGTTCCACTGCCCCAACCCGTGATGCGCGACCTCGTAGCCGAGCGCGCGAAAGGCGAGGTCCGGCATGGCCGCGTCGGCCAGCTTGGTCTCCTGCATGCACAGGATGTCGGGCTCGAACGCCTCCGTCCAGGCCAGCACCCGGTCGAGTCGGGCCTTGAGGGAGTTGACGTTCCAGGTGGCGAGGCGCATCGGTCCGAGTCTAGCCTCGACCTATACTCCGGGCCTTCTGACCGCCAGCACCGAGGAGGGCGAGATGCTCAAGGAATTCCGGGACTTCATCCTGCGCGGCAACGTCATCGACCTGGCGGTCGGCATCGTCATCGGCGCCGCCTTTGGAGCCGTGGTGACCTCGTTCGTCACCAATGTGCTCACCCCGCTGCTCGGCCTGCTGCGCATTCCGAATTTCGGGACCCTCGCGTTCTACATCGACGGCAGCAACCCGGTCCCGTATGGCCTCTTCCTGAACTCTCTGATCAGCTTCGTACTGATCGGGGCCGCGATCTTCTTCTTCGTGGTGAAGCCGATGAACGCCATGACCGCCCGCCTCAAGAAGCCCGAGGCCGAGACCGAGCCGCCGATCAAGGTCTGCCCCTTCTGCGCGACCGATATCCCGACTGCGGCGACCCGCTGCCCGCACTGCACCAGTCAGCTCGGTTAGATCAGCCTCCGGCTCGAGTGTCGAGCAGCCGCCCCCAACGCAGGAACCGCACGGCGACGAGAACCCCGAACGCGGCCAGCACCAGGATCGCGGCGGCGGCGATCGAGGCGTCCAGGTCCCCTGCCTGGAACCTGGAGTAGACGACCAGCGGCAGGGTCTGGGTGCGGCCGGTCACGTTGCCGGCGAACATGATCGTGGCGCCAAACTCCCCCAGCGCCCGGGCCCAGCTCATCACCAGGCCCGCTGCGAGCGCCGGCGCAGCCAGCGGGATCGTGACCCTGCCGAAGACCTGGCGCTCCGCAGCCCCCAGGTCGCGCGCCACGTCTTCGAGCTGACGATCGACCCCGGCAATCCCGGCCCGCGCCGCCCGCACGAAGAACGGAGCCGCGACGAAGGTCTGGGCGAGGATCACGGCGAGGGTCGTGAACGGAATGCCGATGCCGAGCTGGTCGAGTGGCCCGCCCAGCAATCCACGACGGCCGAATACGAGCAGGAGGGCCAGTCCTGCCACCGATGGCGGCAGGACGATCGGCAGGTCGACGATCGTCTCGAGCAGGCTGGCGCCCCGGAATCGGCGACGCGCGAGCACCCACGCCAGCGGCGTCCCGATGATCACGGTCAGGACCAGGCTGGCGGTCGTCGTGATGAGGCTCAGGCCAAGCGCGTCGAGGACGGCAGTCGCACCGAGCGCCTCGGACAGCGCGCCACCTCCAACCGCACGCCCGACCAGGACGACTACTGGAAGCGCCAGGAAGAGCGCCAGGATGCCGGCAAGTCCGAGGAACCCGGTGCCTAGGGTCGATGCTCGGCGCATCAGGGTGGCCCGCTCAGGGGGCCGCTATGAAGCCGCGCGACGCCAGGATCGCCTGCCCGATGGGCCCGGCCAGCCACTGGAGGAACGTTCGGGCCTGGGCGACGTGGGCCGAGGCCGCCACCACTACCCCGGCATACGTGGCCACGACGTTCGCCTCTGGGGGGATGTCGACGGTGGCCACCGTAGGGGAAGCCAGGGCATCGGTCACGTACACGATCCCGGCGTCCCCGTCACCGCCTCCGATCTTGGCCACGATGGCCTTGACGTTGTCCTCCTGTGACACGACGTTCGCGGCGTAGCTCGCGGCGAAACCGGCAGGGTAGCCGGGCAGCGCGGCGAGCTTGTCGACGGCCTGCAATGCGTACTTGCTGATCGGCACTTCCGCTCCGGCGCCCACGATCTTCACGCCGGGCTTTGCGAGATCGGCAGGTGACCCGATCGCGGCGGGGTTGTCGCTCGGCACGATGATCGTGAGCCGATTCCCTGAAAAGGGCACCAGACCACCATCGGCCAGTCCACCATCCGCCAGGGTCTGTGGGTTCTTGGTGTCGGCTGACAGGAAGACATCGGCCGGCGCTCCCTGCTCGATCTGCGTCCGCAGGGTTGCCGATGAGTCGGTGGAGATGGTCAGCGACACCTCCGGGTGTTCCGCGGTGTAGGCCGCCCTGGCGTCGTCCAGCACGCCGGAGAGCGACGCCGCGCCGTAGATCGTCAGCTCAACCGGCGCAGGCCGGGCGCTTGGGCTCGCCGATGCCGATGCCGATGCGAATCCGGCGCTGGCGCTGGCCGATGGTGACGCGCCGCCGGCGTTGCACGCGGCAAGGATTACGGCGAGGAGAACGAACGGCGGTGCAGTTCGTGGCCTCACGCGCCAGACACCTCCACGATCACATTGGTTGCCTTCACCACGGCAACCGCCTCGTCCCCAAGGTGCAGGCCGAGCTCGTCGATCGCCTCGGTGGTCATGAGGCTGACCACGCGATGCGGTCCGGCCTGGATCTCGACCACGGCAGCCACGCCGTCTTTCTCGATCCGGGTCACGACCCCTGCGAACCGGTTGCGCGCCGACTGCGACACGTTCGGCCGGCCCGCGCCGGCCCGGCGCTCATCTCTCAGGCGCGTCACTTCGTTGAGAGGCACGACTCGCTGCCCACCAGCCGTTCGCTCTGTCCGGAGCTTTCCCTCGCGTTCCCAGCGCCGCAGCGTCTCGACGGAGACGCTGAGCATCTCTGCCGCATCCCCGATCCTGACGCTCGCGAATCCTCCGGCCGTCGGGTCCATAGGTAGGAATTTATCGCGACACGGTGGAACTGTCTATGTATCGAGAGCACGGCATGGAGGCGCGATGGGTGGACTAGGCCTGATCCTCGAAAGAGGGCAGGCCTGGCTGGCCCTCCCCGATGTGCGAAAGGACCGGGCGACCGTTCCCGAGCCGTTGCGGAGCCGGCGAGGGGATGGTCGCCCGGCCCTGTCCCGGGTCTGGAGAAGACCCGTCAGACCTCCTTGTACTCGCCCTCGATCGTCTCCTCCTCCTCGGCGGCTCCCTCGGTCGGTCCGGCGCCATCCGTCCCTTGGCCGCCCTCGCCGCCCTCGCCGCCCTCGCCGCTGTCGCCACCCTCGCCGCCACCCGGCGCCTGGCCTGCCGACTCGTAGGCCTGCGTCCCGACGCGCTGCAGCACGGCGGCGAGCTGCTGCTTGGTGGAGTCGACCACGCCGGCATCGGTCCCGTTGAGTGCCTCGCGCACCGCCGTGACCCGATCGGTGATCTCCTGGCGGTCAGTCTCTGAGAGCTTGTCGCCCAGGTCCTTGATCAGGCGCTCGGCCTGGTAGGTCAGCGCGTCTGCCTCGTTGCGAGACTCGATCTCGGCCCGTCGCTGGCGATCCTCCTCGGCATGCTCGGCCGCGTCGCGGACCATCTGGTCGACGTCCTCCTTGGCGAGCATCGAGGAGGCTGTGATCGTCACCTTCTGCTCCTTGTTGGTGGCCTTGTCCTTGGCCGCCACGTTCAGGATGCCGTTGGCGTCGATGTCGAATGTCACCTCGATCTGGGGCACACCGCGCGGAGCCGGCGGAATGCCGTCGAGCCGGAATGTGGCCAGCTTCTTGTTGTCGGACGCCAGCTCGCGCTCGCCCTGGAGCACCACGATGTCGACCGAGGGCTGGGAGTCCGATGCCGTCGAGAAGATCTGGGTGTGGCTGGTCGGGATGGTCGTGTTGCGGTTGATCATCTTGGTCGCCACGCCGCCCAGGGTCTCGATCCCGAGCGACAGCGGCGTCACGTCCAGCAGCAGGACGTCCTTGACCTCGCCGCCCAGGACGCCGGCCTGGATCGCGGCACCGACGGCCACCACCTCGTCGGGGTTGACCCCCTTGTGCGGCTCCTTGCCTGCGAACATGGCCTTGACCGCCTCGATCACGGCCGGCATGCGCGTCATGCCGCCGACCAGGATCACCTCGTCGATATCGGTCGGCTTCAAGGAGGCGTCGCTGATCGCCTGCTTGACCGGGCCCGAGGTCTTCGAGATCAGGTCAGCGACCAGGTCTTCCAGCTTGGCGCGCGTGAGCGAGATGACGAGGTGCTTGGGGCCGGAGGCATCGGCACTGATGAAGGGCAGATTGATCTCGGTAGTGGTCGTGCTGGACAGCTCGATCTTTGCCTTCTCGGCCGCCTCCTTGAGCCGCTGGAGCGCGATCCGGTCCTTCGACAGGTCGACGCCCTGGTCCTTCTTGAACTCGTCGGAGAGCCAGTCGATGACGCGCTGGTCGAAGTCGTCACCACCGAGGTGCGTGTCGCCGTTCGTGCTGCGCACCTCGAAGACGCCCTCGGACAGCTCCAGGATCGAGATGTCGAACGTGCCGCCGCCCAGGTCGTAGACGGCGATCTTCTCGTCCTTGGTCTTGTCCATGCCGTATGCCAGCGCCGACGCGGTCGGCTCGTTGACGATCCGCTTCACGTCCAGGCCGGCGATCCGGCCGGCGTCCTTGGTCGCCTGGCGCTGCGTGTCGTCGAAGTAGGCGGGGACGGTGATCACCGCCTCGGTCACCTTTTCGCCCAGGTAGGCCTCGGCATCGGCCTTCAGCTTCTGCAGGATCATGGCGCTGATCTCGGGCGGAGTGAAGGTCTTGCCGTTGGCCAGCGTCACGACGATGCCGTCGGACTTGGGATCCTTCTCGACCTTGTACGGCACCAGGTCCTTGCTGTGGCGCACCTCGGGGTCCTCGAAACGACGCCCCATGAAGCGCTTGATGCTGAAGATGGTGTTCTCCGGATTGGTGATGGCCTGGCGTTTGGCGACCTGGCCGACCAGCCGCTCGCCGCTCTTCGCGAAGGCCACGACCGATGGCGTGATCCGGCCGCCCTCCGCGTTGGTGATGACCTGGGGCTCGCCGCCCTCCATGACGGCCACCACCGAGTTGGTCGTGCCGAGGTCGATGCCGATGATCTTTCCCATCTGATTAGCGCTCCTTCGGGTTGTTCGCGACGCGGACGAGCGCGGGGCGCAGGACCCGGTCACGGAGCCGGTATCCATGCTGAAGCTCGCCGATCACCTGGTTGTCGGGATGGTCTGCGGTCTCCTCGTAGACGACCGCCTCGTGCAGGTTCGGATCAAACGGCTGGCCCAGCGCCTCGATCTGGGTCACGCCCTCCGCCTCGAGCAGCGAGCGCAGCTTGCGCTCGACAAGGCGGACACCATCGACCCAGCCCTCGTGGATATCGGGCGGGACGTTTTCGAGCGCGCGGTCGAAGTCGTCCAGAACGGCAAGCAGCTTGCCGATCAGCAGCGCATTGCTGAACTGCGACAGGCCCTCGCGCTCGTCTTCCATGCGGCGCCGATAGTTGGAGAAATCGGCCGCCGCGCGCTGCCAGGAGCGCAGGTTCTCATCGGCCTGCTCGCGGGTCTGCTCCAGCACGCGCTGCATATCCTCGAGCTTCTCGATCAGCTCGGCACGCGACGGACCGCGGGCAGGGCGCGCCTCGCCGGGAGCGCCATTGGTGGGTCGGTCAGTCATGGGTCTCCCCCGGATGCTGCGTGATCAGCTCGTTCATGAGCGTGGCCAGGTATCGAACCGTCGGGATGGTGCGGGGATACGGCATGCGGGTAGGACCCAGGACGCCGAGCAGGCCCAATGCGGAGTCCTCGGTCCCGTACGGCGCGAAGACCAGGCTCACCTCGTGCATCGCGTCGTTCACGTTCTCGTGGCCGATGATGACGGTCACCCCGCCTCGCCGGCTCAGGACGGGCACCAGCTGCTCGAGGAAATCGGAGCGCTGGAGCACCTCGAGCACGCCACGCAGCTTCGCCCCCTCGGCGAACTCGGGCTGCTCCAGGACATTCACGATGCCGTCGGTGAAGACCTCTTCCACGGCCACGCTGTCGGCCTCGTCAAGGACCTGGGCCACCACCTCGGCGACGTGCGCCGCCAGCAGCGTCATCTTCGTCTTGCGGCGACGGACCTGCGGGGCCGACAGGCCAGCGAGCTCGGCGTTCAGCGTCGCCGCCGCGGCGTCGAGCTCGAGCTGACCGATCGCCTGCCCGGCAGTCGCGCGCTCGATTGCGACGCGGTCGAGGCGACGTTGCACGACATTGCCATCGCCCAGCACCAGCACCGCTAGGCGGGTCTGGTCGGCCAGCTCCACCAGCTGGACGTGGCCGTATCGCGCGCGACGGGCGCGCGCCGGGGTGACGACCGCTGCCGAGCGCGTGCTGGTGGCCAGGATCGAGGCCGCCAGCCGCAGCCATTCGTTGCTGGTCAGCTGCACCTGGCTGAACTGGTGGCGGATCATCAGCTGATCGGCGCCGTCAAGGGCCGACTCGCGCATCAGCGACTCGACGTAGATCCGGTAACCGAGGTCCGACGGCACGCGTCCGGCGCTGGTGTGCGGGTGGCTGAGCAGTCCGAGCGCCTCGAGCTCTGCCATGGCACTGCGCACCGTCGCCGAGCTGACGAGCAGGCCGTATCGGTCGACCAGGGCCTTTGACCCGACCGGGGTCGCGTTGAGCACGTAATCCTCGACGACGGCGCGCAGCACGATTCGCTGCCTCTCGGTCAGCTCCAGCGTTGACCGGGACGGCGAGCTTCGCTCGTGGCGAGCCATGCCTTCGCTGATCACGTTCACCTCTGTATCTGGCTGGTTAGCACTCTAACGACGAGAGTGCTAAGCGGTCGTGGCGCGAATCGTACCAACCCTGCCGGAGGGGTGTCAACGTCGCCTTACGGCGCAAAGCCCACCAGCACCTCGTTGGCGAACAGGCGCCCGCGCGCGGTGAGTCGGATCATGTCATCAGCCACCTCCAGCAGCTCGGCCGCCGTGGCCTCGTCGATCGCCGCCGGGTAGTGGTGGAGAGGATCCACGCCGAACTCGCCCGCAAATCCGGCGCGTGAGAATCCGCTCACGCGCCGCAGGCCAAGGGCCACCGCCTCGAACGCGCGAGTCTCCTCGGAAAGCTCCTCGCCGCCCTCAGCCGGTCGCTCACCCGCGGCCGCGCCGGCCAGGTAGCCATCCAGGCCACGCACGTTCCACGAGCGCGTCGTTCCCTCGAAGGAGTGAGCCCCGGCGCCGATGCCCGTGTACGGGCGCCGCTCCCAGTAGGCGGAGTTGTGACGAGACTCGAAGCCCGGACGCGCCCACGAGGAGAGCTCGTAGTGGACGAACCCGGCGGCATCGAGCAGCTCCTCGGCCAGCTGGTACTGCGCCGCAGCCAGGCCGTCATCCTGTCGCGGCACCATCCGCTGCCGCCAGCGCAGCGCGCCCGGTCGCGGCGGCGCGGCCCACCCATCTGGCGCCAGCGCAAGCTGCAGCGCGTACAGCGACAGGTGCTCGGGCTCCAGCGCCACTGCCTGCCACAGGCCGTCGCGCCAGTCCTCGAGCGACTGGCCGGGGATGCCATAGATGAGGTCGATCGAGAGGTTCGTGAAGCCGGCCGCACGGGCGGCTGCAAACGCCGTTCGGCCCTCGGCGGCGGTCTGGCCGCGGGCCAGGGCCGACAGCTCAGCGTCGCGAAGCGACTGGATGCCGAGTGAGATGCGATTGACGCCGGCCGCGCGCAACGCGGCCCAATCGGGCGCCTCGCGCACGCTCGGATTGGCCTCCAGCGTGATCTCGCTTGGCCTGGTCTCCCATCGTTCGGCGGCCGCGGCCACGAGGCGCGCAACCGCCGAGGCCGGCAGCAGCGATGGGGTTCCGCCACCGAAATAGATCGTCGCGAGCTCGCCCGATGCCGGACGCAGCGCCAGCTCGGCGAGCAGCGCATCAGCGTAGCGCGGGATATCGGCGGCTCGCCCGCCCACCGTCACGAAGTCGCAGTAGGCGCACACCAGGCGGCAGAACGGGACGTGGATGTACAGGTGGTGCGTGGACAACAGCACGCCCCGAGCCTACATGCTGCGGGCTCGGGGCGGACGTTGGGGACGCGGTCGGACTACATGATGCCGACGACGTGGCCCTCCGGGTCGGCGAAGAGGGCGATGGTGGTGTCGTTGGCCACTTCGGTCAGAGGCATGATCACCTTGCCGCCGAGCTCCTCGACGCGGCGCAGGACGCCTGCCGGGTCCTCGGAATGAACATAGAAGGTGACGTTTCCGGCCGACCCGTCCTGGGTAGGCCCGATCCCGCCGGTGATGCCGTTCTCCTGGCGCATCATGCCGTAGCCGTCGGGAAGATCGGTGTTCAGCTCCCAATCGAAGATCTTCGAGTAGAAGCTCTGCAGTGCCGGGCCGTTCTTGCCCGTCACTTCAACGTGGATGACCTTGGCTGCCATGGGATGGGAACTCCTCTTCTCTGTCTTGACGGCGCTGTCGAAGCGTCTGTCTACTGAATACGACGCACGGCCTGCCCCCAGATCGACACCCGGACCGGCCAGGGGCGTCAACTCGCTCGATGGCTGAGCGATCTGCCCCTCGCCCGCAGTCTGCGCTCTTCAGCAGTCCCGCGAAACAGGCCGTCCTCTATATCGGTCGCTGGCGCAACCTGGCTCCGGCAAAGGCGAACAGCGACGCGGTCACCGCGAAATGCCCGACCATGGCCGGCACCACTGAGCCGGTGGTGACGGTCGCCAGGCCTGCGGCGTAGCCAAGCAGCACCGAGCCCGCGAGGAAGTACCAGTCGCGTTCGATCCAGAGGCGCCGATGCACCAGGCCATAGAGCAGCGCCTGGACCACGAGAGCAGTGCCGACGCCGCCCGGCAGGTTCGCGAAGAGGAGCATTCCGAGCACGATCGAGCGGAACTGCAGCTCCTCTGCGAACGCGTTGGCCGCGGCGCCGGCAAGCCGCGTGACGACCAGCTGGCTTGGCAGCGGCAGGATGGCGCGATAGCGCACGAAGGCAAGCACCGCTCCGTTGAGGATTGCGACAGCGCAGAACAGGAGCATCACCGGCAGCATCGCGTTCGGGTCACCCGGCGCCAGGAAGAGCTGCGCCCGGCCGCGCGGCAGGATGATCGCGATCCCGATCGCGAACAGGACCACCAGGCCGTAGTAGGAGAGCGGTCCGATCCAGGGCGAGCGGGTGCGGAAGTAATCGGAGCGCATGATCCGATCCGAGTCGAAGCGCAGCAGTACCAGGAAGATGGTCAGTCCCAGCGCGATGGACAGGCGCAGCGAGTCCTGGAAGTTCACCCTACTGCCCGTCGTTCATGCGCAGCACCGCCAGGAAGGCCTCCTGCGGGATCTCGACGGAACCGATCCGCTTCATCCGCTGCTTGCCTTCCTTCTGCTTCTCGAGAAGCTTGCGCTTGCGGGTGATGTCGCCGCCATAGCACTTGGCCAGCACGTTCTTGCGCATCGCCCGGATCGTCTCGCGGCTGATGATATGAGAACCAATGGCCGCCTGGACCGGCACTTCGAACATCTGCCGCGGGATCAGCTCCTTGAGCTTGTCGACCAGTCCCTTGCCGATGCGGAAGGCATCGGTCTTGTGCACGATCAGCGACAGCGCGTCGACCGGCTCGCCACTGACCATGATGTCGAGCTTCACGAGATCGCCGGGCCGATAGCCCAGGTACGCGTAGTCCAGGCTGGCATAGCCGGATGATCGGCTCTTCAGCAGATCGTAGAAATCGATGATCAGCTCGGCAAGCGGCATCTCGAAGTGCAGGTTCACCCGCTTCGGGTCGAGGTACTCCATGTGGATGAAGTCGCCGCGCCGGGAGGTGGCGAGCTCCATGATCGGGCCGATGTAGTCCGTCGGGGTGATGACGGTGGCCGACACCCACGGCTCGCTGATGCCCTCCACCTCGCCCGCCGGCGGGAACTGCGCGGGGTTGTCGACGATCACCTCATCGACCCTGTGCAGCTGCCTGACGTGGTATTCGACGGACGGCGCCGATGCGATCAGCTCCAGCCCGAACTCGCGTTCGAGCCGCTCCTGCACGATCTCCATGTGCAGCAGGCCCAGGAAGCCGCAGCGATAGCCGAACCCGAGCGCCACGCTCGACTCGGGCTCGTAGACGAAGGAGGCGTCGTTGAGGTGCAGCTTCTCGAGCGCATCGCGCAGCAGCGGGTAGTCGTCGCCGCGCATCGGGTAGATGCCGGCGAATACGAGGGGCAACGCAGTCTTGTAGCCGGGAAGGGGTTGCGCTGCGGGGTGGTCGGCATCGGTCAGGGTGTCCCCCACCCGGGCATCGGCGATGCTCTTGAGGCCCGAGGCGACATAGCCGACCTCACCGACGGTCAGGCGGCGGGTGGGAACCGGCTGCGGGCGGAAGTAGCCCAGCTCCAGGATATCGGTCTCGACCCCGGTCGCCATGAAGCGAATCCGCTCGTGGTCGTGGAGCGTGCCATTGGCGACGCGGACGTAGGCCACGACGCCCTTGTACTGGTCGTAGTGGGAGTCGAAGACGAGCGCTTGGAGCGGAGCGGCAGCCTCGCCGCTCGGGGCCGGGATACGGGTCACGATCGCCTCCAGGATCTCGGCGATCCCGATCCCCTCCTTGGCCGAGGCCAGGATCACCTCCTCGCGCGGGATGGCAAGGGTCTCCTCGAGCTCGCCCAGAACCATCTCCGGGTCTGCCGATGCCAGGTCGATCTTGTTGATGACGGGGATGATGACGAGCTTCTGCTCCATCGCCAGATGCACATTGGCGAGCGTCTGGGCCTCGATCCCCTGGGAGGCGTCGACCACCAGGATCGCTCCCTCGCAGGCCTGTAGGGAGCGGCTCACCTCGTAGGTAAAGTCAACGTGGCCGGGGGTGTCGATCAGGTTGAGGGCATACGTCTGCCCGTCCCTGGCGTCGTACTGGAGGCGGACCGCGCGGGCCTTGATCGTGATCCCCTTCTCGCGCTCGAGGTCCATCGAGTCGAGCACCTGCGAGGTCATCTGGCGCGGATCGATGGTGTGGGTTGCCTCCAGCAGGCGGTCCGCCAGGGTGCTCTTGCCGTGGTCGATGTGCGCCACGATGCTGAAGTTGCGGATGCGCTCCGGGGGGATCATCAGATACCGCCGGCGAAGGTCGCGAAGCCGATCATCCCGATGACATAGAGCGCCAGGGCGATCGCCGAGTCGATCCCGATCGGGCCGACCCGCCGGGTTGGGCGGACGACCAGGCCCCAGGCGTAAACGACGGTGAGCAGGATCCCGAGCCCGGTGAGATAGAGGTCGACCGAGGTCGTTTCGGGCAGGACCGCCCGACCGGCGATCAGCCCGGCGAGCAGGAAGAGGGTCACCAGGAAGGCGTTGCCGCCGAAGATGTCGCTCACCGCCAGCTGGTAGTCGCCCATGCGCACCGAGGCGATGCCGGTCGAGATCTCGGGGAGTGCCGTGCTGGCGGCGAGGATGGTGGCGCCGAACACGACCCCAGAGATCCCGATTCCGACCGAGATCCGCTCCCCACTCTGCTCCAGCAGGAGTCCCGCGACGAGCGTCACGGCGGATGCGATCGCAAAGCGCGTGGTGACCCGGGCCATCCCGACCTTCATCGCCTTCGCCGCCCGCACCTTCTTGGCGTGCCCACGTGGTATCGCCTGCCCGTCCGGCGGATTGCCTGCCTCGTGCCATGGCAGGTTCTCCCGCGACCGATTAATCAGCAGCAGGCCAAGGACCCACAGAGCAACGATCAGGAGCTCGGCAGGGCCGGTTCGCCAGATGACGACCGAGGCAGGCAGGAAGTGACCCATCACCGAAACGGTCAGCACCCCGATCACCAGGACCGCCTCCAGCACCAGGATCAGGGATGCCGCACGGTATGTGAGCGGCGCGCCGCCGCGAATGCCGAAGGCATCGAGCGCGACCAGCACCAGCGTCTGAATCGCGATCCCGCCAAGGATGTTGCCGATGGCAATCGACAGGTCGCCCGAGACCGCCGCGCCGGTAGTGATCGCGATCTCAGGCAGGTTGGTCGTGATCGCCAGGATCACCAGACCGCCGAGTGCTTCGCCAAAGCCGAATCGGCGCTCCAGGGCGTCCGTCGTGTCGGTGAGCCAGATGCCGGCCAGCCAAACCGCCGCCGCCGAGCCGATGAAGATCGCCAGCGCCGCGATCAGGCTCACTCCGGCGAACACGCCGGTAAGGGTAGCCGACCGCCGGTGCTATACTCCCAACCCGTGGCGCCGCCGTGTGAGACGGCGCATTTCATTTGCCCCATTCCGCATCGGTGAGGTCTCCTTCACGTGGCACGAAAGGCTCGAACCTGGAAGGGCGCGCGCACGCCGCAGGCCCTCAAGCGCGTCCGCCAGTCGCTTCGTCGTCGAGCCGTCAATCGCCGCACGCGGAGCGAGGCAAAGACCCTCGTCCTGCAGGCCAGCAATATCGCGCTCGGCCGCATGGAGGGGGATGGCCCGGCCGCCGTCACCGCCGCCCTGACCGCGCTCGACAAGGCCGCCGAGAAGGGGATCATCCACCCCAACAACGCCGCTCGCCGTAAGAGCCGCCTGATGGCCAAGGCCAATGCCGCACATCTGCTGGATGGGGCCGCGACCGAGGCCGTGGCCGCGCCCAGGAAGAAGTCGACCGCGACCAAGACCGCACAACGCAAAAAGGTCGCCGCGTCGAAGGCCTCGAAGGCCGCAGCCGCCAAGGCAGCCGATCGACCGCGCACCGCGGCCGGCAAGGCGAAGGTCGCCGTTGTCCGCGCCAGTCGCGAGACGGCCGCCGCACGCAAGCGCGCCAAGGCCGGAGGCGACGCCGAGCCCGAGGCTCCCGCAGAGAGCTAGCCCCGAGGGAGCTCCGCGCTCAGGTGCCAGCTCATCGGCTGGTCCAGCGCAGCCATCTCGACGTCGTAGTGCAGTGCGTCTCCGTCAAACCACCACGTGCGCTTCACGGACGACACGCCCGCTGCGCTCGGGGCATCCAGTACGCCGGTGCTCTGCAGGCTGATCCTGGTGGCCTCCACGCGACCGACGGAAACCTCGGCATGGCCCGGCGCCATAGCCACCACCAGCTCCAGCGATCCGCCTTCGAGGCAGCGCAGGTAGCCGGTCTCACCGTGCAGCAGGCGGCCGGGAGCGCCGGCCTCGTCGAGCTGCCAGGTGCGCTGTTCCAGGGCCAGGTAGGGCTTGCCGACGTGCCAGATCCGCAGCTCCTCTCCATATCGGAACGGCGTCCTGCCGGGGTAGTCGCCGTGGCCCTCGCCACGCCACTCCCCAAGGAGAAAGGCAACCGGTGCGCAGAGTGGATGCAGCGCGGGGTCGGACATGGGTCGGCATGCTAGCGCGCGCGACATGACACGGACCGATGGCGCGGCGACAATGCGCAGATGTCCGCCATCCGATCCGGCCGCGTCATCAGCGTCAACGTCAACGAGGGCGGTGTCCCGAAGCTGCCAGTGGCAGAGCAGTGGGTCGGCCCGAAGGGCCTGGTCGATGACCGACACCACGAGCCGGAGCCGATGCACGGCGGCCTGGACCAGGCGGTCTGCCTCTACTCGGTTGAGGCGATCGCCAGGGTCGCAGCCGATGGGCACAGCGCCTTCCCGGGTGCCTTTGGCGAGAACCTCACCCTCGAAGGGATCGAGCTCGATTCGGTCGCGTCAGGCGACCGGTTGACGATCGGGGATGAAGGGTTGGTCATCGAGCTGACCAAGCGCTCGGAGCCGTGCCACACCATCGCGCACTGGTTCGTCGACGGACGGATAGCCCGCATCGGCTCGAAGAACAACCCTGCTGACGCGCGCTGGTACGCGCGGGTGATCAGCGCGGGACCAGTCCGCCCCGGAGACGCCGTCCGCTAGCCCGTTGCGCTCCGTCGGCGACGCACCTTCCAGATGTGCTCCATCGGCCACTTCCGCGCCCACTCGCGATCCTCCACCGTGCGGTACGTGCTGACCGCATCGGGTTCGGGTCGCAGCTCGATGAGGTCCTCGATCTCGAACCCGTTCGCCCGGAACAGCCGGATCCACTCGCCGTACGGCAGCTGAAACTCGACGTGCTCCGACTCGCCGACGTCGACGACGTTGAGCTCGTAGTAGTTGAGGTGCAGGCGGTCGGTCACCTGCTCCGAGTCCGGCGGCCAGCTGATGTCGGCGATCGGCGTATGCATGCTGAACACCAGCAGTCCTTTGTCGCGCAGGAGCCGCGCGGCCTCGGGCACGGTGCGGCGCGGATCGGCGAAGACCATGGCGCCGTGGTCGCAGAAGATCACGTCGAAGCTGGCGTCTGGGTAGGGCACCGACTCGGCGCTGGCGTGGATCAACGGGAAGTCGACGGCTGCCTCGGCCATTAGACGACGAGCGTGGTCGAGCTG
>JALYUB010000086.1 GCA_030853945.1 Chloroflexota bacterium | reverse complement strand
ACATTTCCCATGCGGCCTGCCACGCTGCTCATGTTGATGATGCGGCCCGAGCGCGCCTTGAGCATCGGCCTGGCGATTGCGCGCGTCATCCAGAACGGGCCGGCCAGGTTGGTGTTGATGACCGACTGCCATTCCTCGTCGTCCATCCGCATGATCAGGTTGTCGCGGGTGATCCCGGCGTTGTTGACCAGGATGTCGACCTTCCCGAACTCATCCAGCGCTGCCTTGACGATCGCCTCGCAGGCTTCGCGCCCGACGCTGGTGTCGCCCTGGATCACGATCGCGGCGCGCCCCATGCTGCGGATCTCGGTGACCACCTCTTCCGCGGCTGTCGCCTTCTCGCGGTAGTTCACGCCGACATCGGCGCCCTGGCGGGCCAACGCCAGCGCGATGGCGCGTCCCAGGCCGCGGCCACCGCCGGTCACCAGGGCCACCTTGTCGCTCAGGTCGAACATCAGCCGGCCACCGCCAGCTGCGGCTCCGCGACCCGTGGCTTGCCGAGCCGCGTCTGCTCGCCCGGCGCCAGGAAGGCGCGGGCCGGATCGGCGGTCCACTCCACCACCGCAGCGCCGGCGGTGTAGCCCGCCCCGAACGCCACCATCAGGATCTTGTCGCCGGGCTTGATGCGGCCGGCCGCAATGGCCTCCACCAGGGCCATCGGCACCGATGCCGCACTGGTGTTCCCGTACTTCTCGATGTTGATGTAGAGCTTCTCGTCGGGGATCGAGAGATGGCGCTGGACGTTCTCGATGATCCGCAGGTTGGCCTGGTGGAACACGAACTGGTCGATCTGGTCGACGGTCAGGCCCGCGGCCCTGACAGCGGCGGAGGCCGATTCGGCCAGCTGGCGCGTGGCGTACTTGTAGACGTCGCGACCTGCCATCTGGATGAAGTGCATGCCCTCGGCGGTGGTGCGCGGCGACGCCGGGCAGGCGGAGCCCCCTGCCGGGACGATGATCCCCTCGTAGCCGGTCCCGTCGCTGAACAGCTCGAAGCCGAGCAGCCCGCCTGGCTGATCCGACCCTTGCAGCAGAACAGCTCCGGCGCCATCCCCGAACAGGACGCAGGTGTTGCGGTCGTTCCAGTTGAGGAAGCGGCTCAGCACCTCGACCCCGACCACCAGCACGCTGCGATACATGCCGCTGCGGATGAAGCTGCTGCCGGTGGCAAGCCCGTACAGGAAGCCGGAGCACGCAGCCTGCAGGTCGAAGCCGGCGGCGCGCGTCGCTCCCAGGGCGGTCGCGACGGTCACCGAGGTGGCGGGCAGTGGGTAGTCGGGCGAGCAGGTCGCCACGATGACCAGGTCGACATCCAGGGGGTCGACCCCCGCCACGACCAGGGCATCGCGGGCGGCATGCACGCTCAGGCTGGTGGTGTTCTCGTCGTCCGCCGCGATGCGCCGCTCGCGAATCCCGGTGCGCGACACGATCCACTCATCCGAGGTGTCGACGATCTTGGCCAGGTCGTCATTCGTCATCACCTTCGATGGCGCGTACATGCCCCATCCCGTGATCACCGCGTTCGACGCCATCGGTTCCTCTCCTCCTGCCTGCCTGGTCAGCGCGGGTCCACCTCGACGAGTGGCTGCTGGCGCTTCACCAGCGTCCCGCGCTCGACGAGGATGCGGATCACCTTGCCCGCCACATCCGACTTGATCTCGTTGAACAGCTTCATGGCCTCGATCAACCCCACGACGGCGCCGACCCCGATCTCGTCGCCGTCCTGGACGTAGGGCCGCGCGCCGGGCGACGGCGCCGCGTACCAGACGCCGGTCAGCGGTGCGGTCACGAAGCGCATGCCCGGGGCCGGCTCGCCCCAGGGCGTCGACGGCTCGCCTGATCCGGCAGCGGGCATCATTGCCGGCGCGGCCAGTGCGGCGTTCGCCGGATTCGCGGCTCCCGGCCGGACGAGGCGAACCACGAGATCGCCGGCCTCCACCTCCAGCTCGTCGAGGCCGCTCGCCTCGAAGGCAGGCGTCAGCAGGTCGATCGCGGCCAGCACCTGGTCTGCCGGCTTCACGCCACGTACCGCTTGAAGATGAGGGTGGCGTTGTGCCCGCCGAATCCGAAGGAGTTGCTCATGGCGGCCTCGATCGCCACGTGGCGGGCCTCGTTCGGGATGTAGTCGAGGTCGCAGTCCGGGTCGGGCACCTCGTAGTTGATGGTCGGCGGCAGGATCCCGTTCTGGATGGCCAGGATGCTCGCGATCGCCTCGATCCCGCCGCCGGCGCCGAGCAGGTGCCCGGTCATGCTCTTGGTGCTGCTGACCGGGGTGGTGTAGGCGAGGTCGCCGAAGACGGTCTTGATGGCGGCCGTCTCCGCCTTGTCGTTGGGCATGGTGCTGGTGCCGTGGGCGTTGATGTAGCCGATGTCGGCCGGCGTCATGCCGGCGTCGGCGAGCGCCAGGCCCATCGAGCTGGCCGCTCCACGTCCGCCCGGAGCCGGCAGGGTGATATGCGAGGCATCGTCGGTGGCCGCGTAGCCGGCCAGCTCGCCATGAATCCGGGCACCGCGCGCCAGGGCATGGTCAAGTGCCTCGAGCACCAGCACCCCGGCACCCTCGGACATGATGAACCCGTCCCGGCCGGCATCGAACGGCCGGCACGCCCGCTCCGGCTCGTCGTTGCGGGTCGAGAGCGCCCGCATGGCGGCAAAGGCGGCCATCGGAATCTCGCCGATCCCCGCCTCCGCGCCTCCGGCGATGATGATGTCGGCGTCTCCCCGCCGAATGATGTTGGTCGCGTCGCCGATGGCGTGGTTCGCGCTCGAGCAGGCGCTGACGGTGGCGTAGTTCGGGCCGCGCGCGTTGGCATAGATCGCCACGTAGCCGGCCGCCATGTCCGGGATGAGCGCGGTGACGAGGAACGGACCAATCCGGTCCACGCCCAGGTCGTGCGCCTCGATGATGTCGCGGATCATGGTGTTGATCCCGCCGATGCCCGACCCGACGATGACGCCCGTGCGCTCGGCCAGCGCCTCGTCCTCGATCGGATTCGGGAGGTCGGCATCTCGCATGGCCTCGTGCGAGGCGGCCCACGCAAGGTGCACGTATCGGTCGTGCCGGCGGATCTCCTTCTTGGGCATCACCAGCTCGGGCTCGAAGCCCTTCACCTCGCCGGCGATCCGGGCGTCCAGGCGCGATGGGTCGAACACCGTGATCCGACCGATCCCGCTGCGCCCCGCCACCAGCGAATCCCAGAAGGATGCCACGTCATTCCCGATCGGGGTGATGGCGCCCATGCCGGTCACCATCACGCGACGCTCACCGCGCTCCTCGGAGCTGGGACGCTGCCATCGGTCAGTCGCCAATTCGGCCCCCGGCGATCGTCTGGTCACGTGGAATCACGAAGCTGATCGTCGCCTCGACGGCGATCTCGCCGTCGACGCTGGCCACCGCCTTGCCGCGGCCGAACACGCCGCGCAGCTTTTCGAGCGTCACCTCCAGGCGCAGCGTGTCGCCGGGAAGCACGGTGCGCCGGAAGCGGCAGTCGTCGATGCCGGCGAAGAGCGCCAGCTTGCCGCGGTAGGCCGGCAGCGACAGCACCGCCACCGCCCCGGTCTGTGCCAGCGCCTCCACCATCAGCACGCCCGGCATGATCGGCCGGCCCGGAAAGTGGCCCGTGAACTGGGGCTCGTTGGCGGTGACGTTCCTGACCGCGACGGCGCGCTTGCCCGGCTCCAGTTCCACGACCCGGTCGATGAGCAGGAACGGGTAGCGATGCGGGATGATCCGCATGATGTCGGCTGCTTCGAGCGGCAGTGTCAGATCGCCCACCGTCGCAGCGGTGGCGTCGTCAGGCATCGGTCGTTCAGGCTCCCTGCTTGTCATGCGCTGCCGGCCACGAATGCGGCGGGACCCACGCGGTCGAGCAGGTTGGTGCTGACCGCGGCCCCCAGGAATGCGGCATTGTCGACGATCCCGCGGTGGAACGGCAGATTCGTCTTGACGCCGGCGACCTGGAACTCGGCCAATGCACGTCGCGAGCGCGCGAGCGCGATCTCGCGCGTCTCGCCCCACACGATCAGCTTGGCGAGCAGCGAGTCGTAGTAGGGCGGGATCTCGTAGCCCGGGAACAGGTGCGTATCGACCCTGACCCCCGGCCCGCCGGGCAGCGTCAGCTCCTCGACCGTCCCTGTCTGGGGCGCGAAGTTGTCCCCCGGATCCTCCGCGTTGATCCGGAACTCGATGGCGTGGCCACGAATCTGCACCTGCTCCTGTCGGAGGGTCAGCTCGTCACCCGCGGCCAGCATGATCTGCTGCACGATCAGATCGACGCCGGTCAGCATCTCGGTCACGGGATGCTCGACTTGGATCCGGCAGTTGATCTCGATGAAGTAGAAGTTGCCCTCGCCATCGAGCAGGAACTCGAGCGTGCCGGCGCTCTCGTAGCCGGCGGCCATGACCGAGCGGATGGCCAGGTCCCGCAGCCGCCCGCGCGCGGCCTCGTCCATCACCGGCGACGGAGCCTCTTCGATGATCTTCTGGTGGCGCCGCTGCACACTGCAGTCGCGCTCGCCGAGGTGGATCCCGTTGCCGTGTCGGTCGATCAGCACCTGCACCTCGACGTGGCGGCTCTCCTCGATCCATTTCTCGAAATAGACGGAGTCGTCGCCGAACGCGGCCGAGGCCTCCGAGCGTGCCAGGGGGAGCGAGGTCTCCATCTCGCGCGGGCTGCGCACGAGGCGCATTCCGCGGCCTCCACCCCCGGCAGACGGCTTGAGGAGCACGGGGTAACCGGCTGCGGCCGCCTGGTCAAGCGCGTCCTTCAGGTCCCCCAGGATGCCGTGGCTGCCCGGCACCGTCGGCAGCCCGGCGGCCGAGAGCATGCGGCGGACGTCGTACTTGCTGCCGAACCGCTCGAGCACCTCAGCGCGAGGTCCGATGAAGTGCAGCTCGTGCGCCGCGCAGACCTCGGCAAACCCGGCGTCCTCCGACAGGAACCCATAGCCGGGGTGGATCGCATCGCAGCCGGTGATCAGGGCCGCGGACACGACCGCCGACTGGTTCAGGTAGCTCTTCCGCGCCTCGGCCGGCCCGATGCAGATCGCCTCGTCTGCCATGTGCACCGCCAGCGTGTCGCGGTCGGCCTCACTGAAGGCGACGACCGCCGGCACTCCCATGTCGCGGCAAGCGCGCAGGATGCGGACCGCGATCTCGCCACGGTTGGCGATCAGGATCTTGTTGAACATCAGGCGGGCACCCCGATGCCAGTGCTCAGCAGCGCGTCGGCTGCCTCGGCGAGGCTTGCGGTATCGAACACGCTGAGAGTCCGCGCGTTGGGCAGGATCCGGCGCACCATGCCGCTCAACGCTCCGCCGGGTCCGCACTCGACGAAGGTGTCAACCCCCTGGACTGCCATGCGCTGCACGGATCGAACCCACTCGACCGGCGAATACACCTGGCGTGCCAGGAGTGCCCGGATCTCGGCGGCATCGCGGACGGGCTCGGCGGTCACGTTGCTGATGATCGGCGGATCCGCGTCGTGCCAGCTGACGCCGGCAAAGGCCCGACCCAGCTTCGCGCCGATGGCGGCCATCAGCGGAGAGTGAAATGGACCCGATACCTTCAGCGGGATCGAGCGCCTGGCTCCGGCCGCGCGCAGTGCTCCCGCTGCGGCAGCCAGCGCGGCAGGCGTACCGCTGATCACGACCTGGCCGGGGGCGTTGTCATTGGCCACCACCAGGGCGGCGCCCATCTCCAGCGACGCGACCACCGCGGCGACCGCCTCTCGATCCAGGCCGATGACAGCCACCATCCCGCCACTCACATCGGCGTCGGCCATCAGCTGCCCACGCAGGGCCACCATGCGCAGCGCGTCACCGACCGATAGCACCCCCGCCGCCACCAGCGCGGTGTACTCCCCGACCGAGTGGCCAGCCACACAGGCGGCGCCAAGCTGTTCGCCGCGCTGGGCGACGCGTTCCTCGAGGGCGCGCAGGCAGGCGAGCGAGGTCGCCACCAGGCATGGCTGCGTCTGCCGCGTGTCGTTGAGCTGGTCCTCCGGTCCCTCCCAGGCAAGCGCCGAGACCGACCAGCCGAGTGCGGCGTCGGCCCGGTCGAACACCGCTCGCGCGGCGGACGACGCGACGGCCAGCTCGCGGCCCATGCCAACCGACTGTGAGCCCTGGGGCGAAAAGAGGAGCGCGACGCTCATTCGGCCGCTTCCATCTCGATCAGCAGCTGCCCGTACTCGACCGCCTCGCCAGCCTCCGTGACCAGGTGGCGGACCGTTCCACGACGTGGCGCCCGCACGTCGTGGCGGACACCGAGCATCTCCACGGCGCCCAGGGCATCGCCCTTGTCGACAGCGAGCCCCGGGCCCAGCCCATCGGCAAACACGAAGAAACCGACTGCCGGCGAGGTGACGCCCTGCTGCGGCGGGCCCTTGGCAACGACGCCAGGCGCTTCCGTCGGCGCGGAACCGCGCGCAGCAGGTGCAGGCCGCCCGGCAGCGGGCACCCTGGGAGCGTGCAGCGCGCGGGCAACCCGGACGCGCAGATCGCCCTGGCGGACCTCGATCTCTCCGAGGCCATGCTGCGCCAGCCGCTCGGTGAGCTGCGGCACCAGCTCGGACGCGGCCCGCTCGATCTGCTTGAGAGGATCTTCGGGGTCGGTCATGCGCCTTCCTCGCTGCTGTCGGAGTCCTCGCCGCTTGGCCAGATCTCACTCCAGCGCGGGCGACGCGGGATGCCAGGCAGATGCAGCAGGCGCCCGATCCGGCGCCGCAAAGACGGCTCGCTGGGCACGTCGCCCGCCGTGGTCTCTGTTTCGCTGAACAGCCCGATCCCGCGCAGACGAGCATAGCGGGTCGTCAGCAGGGCCTCCGTGTCGAGGCGGGTGATGCGGCCCAGAGCCATCAGGACTGCTCGCTTGATGGCGATCGCGGTCGCCGCATGGTCGGCATGCGCGCCCTCGCCGGGCTCCTCGATGACGGCGTCGATGATCCCGAGCTCGAGCTGGTCCGCCGCGGTCATGCGCATCGCCGCCGCGGCAGTCGGCGCGGCCTCCGGAGCTCGCCACAGGATCGCGGCGCAGCCCTCGGGAGAGATGACGGAATAGGTGGCGTTCTCCAGCGCGAGCACTTCGTCGCCAACCCCGATGGCAAGGGCCCCGCCCGAGCCGCCCTCGCCGATGATGACCACCACGATCGGCACCTGCAGCGCCGTCATGAGCTTGATCGAGGAGGCGATCGCCTCGGCCTGGCCGCGCTCCTCTGCCTCCGGACCGGGGAAGGCGCCGGCCGTGTCCAGGAACGTGATCAATGGCATCCCCAGCTTGTCGGCCAGGCGCATGAGGCGCTGAGCCTTGCGGAATCCCTCCGGGTAGGGGGAGCCGAAGTTGCGAAGGATGTTGGACTCGGTGTCCCGCCCTTTCTGATGCCCGATCACCATCACCGCCCGCCCGTCGAGGAGGGCGGGGCCGCCCACGATGGCCGGATCGTCGCGGAACGAGCGGTCACCGTGCAGCTCCTCGAAGTCGTCGAACATGCGTGCCACGAGGTCGAGGGTCCGCGGCCGCTCCGGGTGCCTCGCCAGCTGCACCCGGCGCCAGGCCGCCTCGATTGCCTCGGGCGAGGGGGGCGTCGGGGTGAGGACGACGTCGGTCATCTGTCCATCTCGCGCGCCCGCGGCGGTGCGTGGTTGGCCTCGTCGTCCTGCCCAGGCTCCACGTCGATCCCGACCGTCTGGCTGACGGCGGTGCCCAGCCGCTCGGCAATGCCGGAAAGCACCCCGATCGGGCCCCAGCCGCGCACTTCGCCGCTCTGCCAGCCATCCTCGGCGGCGGCCACCGGCAGCAGCCGGAGCAGCCGCGAGAGCGTTGCGCGCAGCTCGGCACGCGGCACGATCTTGTCGACGAACCCGTGCTCGAGCAGGGACTCGGCACTCTGGAAGCCCTCGGGCAGGTCCTCCCCAACCGTGCCGCTGGCGACGCGGGCGCCGGCGAACCCGATCAGCGCCTTCGGCTCGGCCAGGATCACGTCGCCCAGGGATGCGAAGCTGGCGAGCACGCCTCCGGTAGTCGGATCGGTCAGGATGCTGATGTACGGCACCCCTGCCGCATCCAGGCGGGTCAACGGCGCGGTCGTTTTCGCCAGCTGCAGAAGCGAGAGCGTCCCCTCCTGCATGCGGGCGCCTCCGGAGGCGCTCACCACGATGGCCGGGATGCGCTCGGCCAGGGCTGCCTCGAAGCATCGGGCGAGCTTCTCGCCGACGACACTGCCCATGCTGCCGCCCATGAATCGGAAGTCGAACAGCCCGATCGCCACCCGCTGCCCATCGATCGAGCCGGTCCCCCACACCGCTGCCTCGCGCAGTCCCGTCTTGACACGTGACGCCTCGAGGCGATCGACGTACGCCTTCTGATCGAAGAAGCCCAGCGGGTCGCCCGAGGAAAGGCCGGCATCCCGCTCGATGAAGCTCCGGTCGTCGAGCAGCAGCTCGATGCGTTCGCCGATTCCCATCCGGAAGTGGTGGCCGCAGGTCGGGCACACGCGCAGATTGCGCTCGAGCTGCCGGTTGAAGATCTGCGACTCGCAGCTCGGGCATTTGGTCCATGCCTCGGGCGTGCCTTCGCGGCGGCGAGAGAAGGGAAACTTGATCGGCATCCTGCGCTCGCTAGCGGCGCGCCGGCGGGGCGCCCGCCTCGGCATGGCGTCGAGAGACGCGGCGGATGGCCAGCACCGTGAAGCCGACCCCGACGGCGGCTGACGACACCGCACCGGTGATCAGGATCCGCGCCGGATGACGCAGCTCGCGGCGAGTGGCCTCGGTCACGGCCGCAAACGCGTGCGCGACCGGACCGGGGGAGGCCAGGCGCGACGCGAGTCGGGCCTCGAAGCGGGTCCCCGCCGGCAGCGGGCCGAGCGCAGAGCGAACGACCGAGGCAGCGTCGATCAACGGGGCCAGCTCCGGCCCCACGGCAGGCTGGCGTCCGGTCAGCAGTGAATCGACGGCCTCGTCCAGGCGTTCGGCCGGCGTGCGTGTCTGCAGAAGGATCTCCTCGTCAGGGCGTGAATGGAAGGGCAGCGCAGCGCGCCCCTCATAGCAGCCAACACCGACGGTGGGTGGATCGTTACAGCCTCAGCGGCTGAGGCTGGCCGCCAGGTCGCGCAGGGCCCGATGGAGCAGGACGCGGGCGGCCCCCTCGGATCGGTCCATCACCTGGCCGATCTCGCGCGAGGAGAGCCCATCAACGAAGCGCAGCAACACCACCTGGCGGCGCTCGTCCGGAAGCTGCGCGACGGCCTGCCGGACGCGACGCGACTCCTCCGCCTCGAGCACGAGCCCTGCCGGGTCCGCGTTCGGCGCGGGTCGCTCCAGCACGCCATCGGGCAACCGCTCGGTGCGCCGTCGGATGCGGCTGCGTCGCGCATTTGCGATCGTGTTGTGCGCGATCCGGAACAGCCACGCTCGGAACGTGGCGCCCTCGTCCACGAAGCTCGGCAGCGCCCGCAGCGCGGCGAGGAATGTCCGCTCGGTTGCGTCTTCGGCATCGTGATGGTCGCCGAGCTGGTAGAAGGCGTAGCCATAGACGCGGTCGAGGTAGCGACGATAGAGAACCTCGAAGCGCGAGCGATCGGCCTGGGCTGCGAGGACGGCGGCGAGGTCCGGGTCTCCTTCCGTCGGTGCAATGGACGGCAGCGGGCGCAGATCGGTCACGAGCGAGCCGCCGCCGGCGCCAAGTCGTACACGCGAGCGACCTCTCCTGCAGTCAGCGCCAGCCGGCCGATCTCGGCGTCGAGCAGGAGCGAGCCGTCGTCAGCGATCCCTCCCACGCGTCCGCTGACGATCTCGGTGCCGGTATCGAGCTCCACCTGGCGGCCGTCGAGCCACGAGCAGGCCCGCAGGCGAACGACTGGCGTCTCTCCGCGCTCGAGCACTCGGAACTCCTCGTCCAGGCCGTCCAGAACGCGGCCCAGCAGGACTGCCCGATCGATTCGCGCGCCGACCAGGGCCAGCAACGAGGTCGCGGTCGGGGCGATCTCCGGCGGCATGTCGGCGACCCGCCAATTGACGTTGATCCCGATCCCGACGACCGCCTCGACCAGCTCTCCGCGCTCGAGCGCGGTCTCGACCAGGAGGCCGGCCAGCTTGTGACCGTCGCGATCAACCACGTCATTCGGCCAGCGGATCGCCAGGCCGGCATCGGGTGCCAGAGAGGCACAGCCGTCACGGACTGCGAGCGCGGCGGCGATTCCCAGCAGCCCGGCCAGGCGGGGCGCGACTGCCGGTCGGAGCGCAACGCTGAACAGCAGGTTGGCGCCGGGTGGGGAGGTCCATGTCCGTCCCCGTCGACCGCGACCAGCGGTCTGCAGGTCGGCCACGATTGCCAGCCCCTCGCCCGCAGGTTCGGTCAGTGCAGCTCGCGCGCGGTCGTTGGTCGAACCGATCTCCGAGTGGAATTCAACGGCATGCCCGATCCGACGAGCGGGATCCGCGGCGCGCGACCAGTCGGCTGGATCGGTCATGACCGTGCATTATGCCGCCTGTCGTCGAGGCCCCACCTCCGGCGGGCCTGCTCACCGACGCGCGCGCTACACTCGCCGTCGGATGAACGAGTCGACCGTCCGCGAGCGCGTCTTCAGCGGAATCCAGCCCTCGGGTGCCTCGCATCTCGGCAATTACCTGGGCGCGCAGGTGAACTACGTGGCGCTGCAGGATCAGTACGACGCGATCTACGGCATCGTCGACTACCACGCCCTGACCACGGTGCACGACGGGGCCGAGATGCGGCGTCTCACGCACGAGATGGTGCTCGACCTGCTGGCGGTGGGACTCGACCCCGAGCGCTGCGCGCTGATCCGCCAGTCGGACTTCCCGGAGCACGCCGAGCTGGCCTGGATCTTCAACACGGTGGTGCCGGTGCCATGGGCCGAGCGCAACCCGACCTACAAGGACGCGCAGCAGGAGGGCAAGGAGAATAGCCTGGGCCTCCTCGACTACCCCGTGCTGCAGGCGGCCGACATCGTCATCTACAAGGCCAGCAGGGTACCGATCGGCAAGGACCAGGCGGCCCACCTGGAGCTGTCGCGGGAGATCGTGCGCGCCTTCAACCGCCGCTACGGTCCGATCTTTCCCGAGCCGCAGGCGGTCTTCACCGATGTGCCGGTAGTGCTCGGCACCGATGGCGTGCGCAAGATGAGCAAGTCGGCCGGCAACACGATCCCGATCTTCGCGGAGCCGGACGAGATCCGGGAGCTGGTCATGAGCATGGTCACCGACCCCCTGCGCATCAAGCGCACCGATCCCGGCCGGCCCGAGATCTGCAACGTCTGCCAGCTGCATCGCTTCTTCGGCGGCGACTACCTCCAGATCCAGGATGGCGAGCGGACCGCGCGGACCGGCTGCGTCGACACCAAGAAGCTGCTGGCCGAGCGGATCATCGAGCGCTTCGCCCCGATGCGCGAGGAGCGGAAGCGGCTGGCGGCAGATCCGGAGCATGTCGAGCGGGTGCTGGCCGCCGGCGCGGAGAAGGTGCGCCCGATCCTTGACGCAACCATGGCCGAGGTTCGGGCGGCCACCGGGATCGGGCCCCAGAAGGCGGCCGTCTGATGGAGGCTGAGCGCCAGACCGATGGCCTCGGCCCTCGCGAGCGGCGCTGGCTGCTGGCGTTCCTGGTCCTCGGCGCCGCCTACTTCGCCGTCCTCCTGGCGGAGATGGTGCTTCGATTCCTGGTCGGCTTCAGCCAGATCCTGCTGATCCTGTTCCTGGCCTGGCTGCTGGCCTTCGTGATGTCGCCGATCGCCGACTTCTTCGAGAGCCGGCTGCGCATCTCACGCGGAATCGCGGTGGCGGTTGCATACCTCCTGGCGCTGGTGGGGCTTGCCTTCGTGCTGTTCACCACCGGGGCGGCGATCACCCAGCAGCTGGCCCAGGCGACCCACGACTTCCCGCAGACGGCCCGCAAGATCGAGGCGACCCTGGCCGGCTACCAGTCCACGCTGGGGCTCGATCGCCTGCAGATCGACCTGGTGGCTCTCTTCCACAGCGCGCAGCAACAGGCCGGGAACCTTGCCGGGGCGATCTTCAACCAGGCACAGGAGATCGCCGGCGCCACGCTGGCCACCCTGGGCTCGCTGTTCCTGATCCTGATCCTGTCGCTGTACATGGTCATCGACAGCGAGAAGCTTCGCGCCAAGCTCAACCGCGTCGTGCCGCGCCAGTACTCCGACGAGATGCAGATCCTGGAGACGAGCGTGGCGCGCGCCTTCGGCGGGTTCCTGCGGGCCCAGCTGATACTGGCGGTGATCCAGGCGCTGCTGGTCGCGATCGTCGGCATCGTGTTCCACATCCCGTACCTGTTCCTGATCGGCACACTCTCGGCGCTGGCGATGGTGATCCCCTTCTTCGGTCCGCCGCTTGCGCTCATCCCCCCTGTCGTCGCTGCCTGGATCTACACGCCGGACACGTTCGTGATCTCGACCGTCATCCTGGTGGCCGTGCAGACGGTCGTGGTCAACTGGCTGCAGCCCCGCCTGATGCGCGGAGCACTGGGCATGCACCCGATCCTGGTGCTGGTCGGCCTCCTGGTCGGGGCGCAGGTGGCCGGGGTATGGGGGGCGCTGTTCGGCATCCCGGTCATCGCCGTCCTGAATGTGTTCCTGAACCTGCTCCTGTGGAGGGAGCTGCCAAACGTCGCGCTGCCCGAGGCGGAGCGGCTGTCGGACGTCGACGAGAGCACCATGGTCAAGGTCGCGAGGGAGCAGGTCTCGGACGAGACGCACCCGCATATTCACGTGCACCGAACGGTGCGAGCCGACGGCCACGAGCAGGTCGAGATGACGGTCGACGAGGATCTCGAGCCCTAGACCTCGCGCAGCGCCAGGTGCCGCCGTCCCTCCGGCGTGCGGGCCTCGTCGACGGCGACCCCGAAGACCCGCTGGACGAGATCGGGGCTGAGCACCTCCGCCGGTGGCCCGTCGGCGACGATCAGCCCACCATCCAGGACCGCGATGCGCGGGGCAAAGGCCGCGGCCAGGTTGAGGTCATGCAGCACGGCGAGGACGGTCAGGCCGCGCTGCTCGCGCAATCGTCGGATCGCGGCCAGCAGGGCCACCTGGTGGGCCAGGTCCAGGTGCAGGGTCGGCTCGTCGAGCAGGAGCAGGTCCGGCTCCTGCGCGAGCGCCATCGCGACCAGGAGCCGCTGCCGCTCGCCCCCGGAGAGCTCCTCGGCCGGGCGGTCCGCGATGTCGGACGCATCCGCGTCTGCCAACGCACGGGCGACCGCTCGGTCGTCCTCGGCAGTCGACGCAAACAGGTGGCGAGCGTGGGGTGCACGTCCCATCGCCACGAGCTCGGCGACCCGGAAGCCGGCCGGCAAGTCCAGGTGCTGGGGAAGTACCGCCACCCGCCGTGCGAGGTCCATGCGGCGCCAGTTGGCGAGAGGCCGGCCATCGAAGCGCACCTCCCCGCCATCTGCTCGCAGCACCCCTGTCAGAAGGCGCAGCAGCGTCGTCTTGCCGCTGCCGTTTGTGCCCACCAGTGCCACCAGGTCCCCACGTGCCAGGGTGAGATCCAGGGCACGGAGGACTTCGCGGCGTCCGCCATCGGGCAGCGGGTAGCCGAACGAGACGCGGTCCAGAGCGGCGAGCGGCCCGGCCCCGACGGCCGCCGTCATTGCGCGATCACCGGGCGCGCAATGCGCGAGCGGCGCAGCAGCCAGATGAAGAAGGGTGCGCCGATCAGCGCGGTCACGATCCCAACCGGAATCCCACCGGCCAGCCGCGCTCCCAGATCGGCGAGGGCCAGCAAGGTGGCCCCGTAGAGCACGCTGGCAGGCAGCAGGAGCCGATGGTCCGGCCCGATCGCCAGGCGAAGCACGTGTGGCACCACCAGCCCCACGAAGCCGATCGTCCCGGAGATGGCCACGACGGTCGAGGTCGCCAGCGTCGCCAGCATGGTCAGCACCAACTTCTCGCGCTCCACGTCGACGCCGAGGTGGGCGGCGGGACCATCGCCCAGCAGCAGGAGGTTGATGCCTCGCCAGCGGACGATCAGGGCCGCAGCGCTGATGGCAAGCAGCGGAGCTGCAAAGGCGAGGTTGACCCACTTGGCCGCGGCGAGGGAACCCATCAGCCAGCCGAAGATCGCTCCGAGGTGCTGTCCGGAGAAGAACATCAGCAGCGCAACTCCAGCGGCCAGGACCGACGAGACCGCGTACCCGGTCAGCAGCAGGGTCACCACCGGCACGCGCCCGTTCGCGCGTGAGACCGAGTAGACCAGCAGAACGGTGCCAAGCCCGCCGGCGAAGGCCAGGACCTGGACCAGCCCCAGGCCCAGCCAGCTGCTTCCGATGCCGATGGCCAGGGCCGGCACCAGGATCGGTGCCATGAGGCCGGCGATGGCACCCAGCGATGCGCCGGCGGCGGTGCCGATGATGTAGGGGTCGGCCATCGGGTTGCGCAGCAGCGCCTGGAAGACCGTCCCCGCAATCGCCAGCCCGCCGCCGACCAGCATGGCAGTGAGGACTCGCGGCAGGCGCACGTCGAAGATGACCTGCTCCATCCACGGCGCCCAGGAGTGCGCAATCGGCATTCCCAGCAGCCGATTGGCGAGGATGGCCACGGTATCCCCGATCCCCACCCCGACCGAGCCGATCGCGACCGCCAGGACAAGGGCGACGAGCAGCAAGATCGTCCCCCCGCCGAGAACGATCGCCGCACGAGTCAGCGACGGGCCGATCGCGATCGCCCGGGTTGCGGCCGGGGCCGTCGTCGTGGCACGCATGGATCTAGGGGAACAGCTCGGGATGGATCGCACGAGCCAGGGCTTCGAGGCCATCGACGATTCTGGGTCCCGGGCGGGTGATGACCACGTCATCGGTCATGACCACGACGCGCCCGTCGTGGACCGCGGCCATGGCGCTCCAGCCGGGTCGGGCGGTAACGGTGGCCGGGGTGATGGATGGGTCATAGGCCGCGTCGCCGAGCAGGATCAGCTGCGGATTGGCGGCAATCAGGTCCTCGAGCTGGATGGCTGTCGATGCGGGGTCGCCGGTGACCGGCTCGCCACCGGCCAGGGAGATCAGCGAGGACAGGAACGAATCCTTGCCGGCGGTGTAGATGCTTCCCTCGAAGACGCCCACCTCGTAGAAGACGCGCGGCAGCGGGGCGCCAGCCACCTTGGTGCCGACGGCCTTCGCCCGGGTCTTCATGCTCGCCACCAGGTTGTCGGCCGTCGCGGCCGAGTCGATGGCGGCGCCCACCAGCGAGATGTCGTGGTAGACCCCGTCCAGGTCGCGCGGGTAGAGCGAGAGGACCGGGTAGCCGAGCTGGGTCAGCTGGTCGATCACCGCGTTCGGGGTCAGCCCGTTGCCCGCGGCCAGGATCAGCTGCGGCTGCGCGGCAACCACCTTCTCGACGTCGACCACCGCGCCCACCACCACGTGCGCGACGGCGGCCACCTGCGCGGGGTAGTCGTCGAAGTCGGTGACGCCGACCAGGTCGCTGCAGGCGTCAAGGGCGCAGACGATCTCGGTGTTCGAGGGCGCGAGGCTGACGATCCGGGTCGAGGCCGCGTGGAGGGTGACCTGTCGGCCGGCGTCATCGGTCACGGTGAGGGGGTAGGTGCTGTGCGCCACGACGCTGGGCGCGGCGCTGGCGGAGGCCAGCTGCGATGTACCAGGGCTGGCGCTCAATGCAGGCGCGCAGGCAGCCAGAATCAGGGCGAGCAGAACCAAGAGGAAGAGGGGAGCTCGAAGGCGGGGAGTCATGCTGATGCCGTTCCCTTTCACACGAGGGGTCTGGACATCGCGTGCGGGCTGGCGACCTGGCTCCCGTCCTCGCGCACCCGTTGGGGCGGCGCGGAGCGGATACAGTAGCGGGACTGCGCCGGCTTCTCACCGGCTTCTCCATTGATCCGTGGTCCTTGCGGCCACGGCACCCGACGCGGTCTTCAGTTGGTAACCGCGCGATGCTAGCAGAAGGCCCGCCGGCGAAAATGCCGGGCGGGCCTCGAATGCGCGCGGGGTCGCGGAGCTAGGCGGGCACGCCGGCCTCGGTGCGGCCGTAGAGCGGAGTCACCTTGGCCTCATCGGAGAGCATCGGGTCGAGCATCTTCTGCACGGCGAGCGTGTGCGAGCAGCCGCCGGCCGATTCGAACAGATGGCAGTCGCAGTGCCACACGTCGGCGTCGAGGGAGACGGTGTGCGTCCCGTTGTCGCCGGAGAAGCTGGCCGTCAGGCGCTCGATCTTCACCCGGTCAGGCTCGTGCGCGTACCGCATTGCCTTCTCGACCTTGCCGATCATGCTCGAATGCACTGTCGCCACCTCCCGGCGCCGACATGCGGCGCCGCTACTATCGGCGCCCGTCAGTCAGTCGACCGAGCGAGCCGCTGCTTCAACATTGACAAGAGTGTAACCGGGGTCGGATCGGTCTGATACAGGATTGCGAGATAGACGCTCACGAGGTCGCCGAACGCGACGCCGCCGAGCACCCGCGCCAGCGGGGACGGCCCCTCTGCCCAGACCACGCTGCGGTTGGTCGCCCGCTCGCCGAGCAGCTCGTTGACCACCTCGTAGCGGGCCGCGATCTCCGGCGCCTCGGCCGGGTCGCGCAGCTCGATGACGTAGAGAGCGTCGGACAGCTCACGGGGATTGAGACTCCCCTCGATGGCGTTATGGTTGGCCTCAGGCATCGGCTCGAAGGTGGCCCATGCCTTCGCGTTCTCGTTCATCTGCGTCTTCCAGCGGTGCGCCACCGGCGCCATCGCGCCAGCGCCGTAGATGATCGGGATCCGTCCGAAGATCGACCAGGCCAGCTGCTTGGCCGGGCTGGCATCGGTCGCCACGGAGGGCGCGTTCCGCTCGAGGACCGCCTCCAGCGCCTCGACTGCCGGACCCAGCGGATCGGGGTCGGTCAACAGGCCGGCACCTGCCAGCAGCTCGTGCATGAGACCGATGCCGAATCCAATCGCCGCCCGGGGCTGGCCGGGAGATTCGTACCGGAGGTAGGGCGTGCCGTCCTCGGCAGCGGTCGTCCCGAGCTTGCCACCGGTGCTGATAACGACCAGCGGCAGGCCGCGGCTGCGGGCCTCGCCGGCAGCCGATGCCGTCTCGACCGTCTCACCGGAGTGGCTGGCCGCGATGACCAGCGTCCGCTTGCTCACCCATGCCGGCAGCCCGTAGTCACGATGCACCACCAGTGGCACCCGCAGCCGATCTCCGGCGATACCGGCGACCAGCTCGGCCCCGATGGCAGAGCCGCCCATCGCGAGCACGCAGATCGCGTCAACATCCGTATGGGACGACGGCAGCTTGACTGACGCGGCGACGCGACGCGCCTGGGCCAGCTGGCGAGGCAGCTCCTGGACCCGGCCGAGCATGTCGCCGCTGTCGATGCCCTGGATCGCCTTTGTTCCATCCAGGGTGATGGCCTCGTCGAATCGTGGAGGTGCAGCCGCCTCGTCGTCAGCCGCAGGCTGCTCCTGGCGTCCCGGCTCGTCGTCGGGGCGCTTGTAGCCGAAGTAGTCTCTCGCGTCGCTCATCGGGTCAGGCCGGGACCCCGGCCGCCGCGATGCGGCGTCCGTCGACGAGCATGGCGTCGACCTCCTCCTGGGACCGCGCCTCGACATAGATCCGCAGGAGCGCTTCCGTTCCCGAGAATCTAATGAGCAGCCAGGATCCGTTCTCGCAGTAGAACTTGAATCCGTCGCCGGTCTCGAGCGCCTGGCGCCGGACCACGGTCTGGCCGGCCAGCGACTGCGGAGCCTCGTGCTCGAGACGCGACAGGGTGTCGGCCTTCACGGCGTCGTAGCCTTCGCGTGCGAAGCGGATATCGATCCGGTTGTAGTAGCTCGGTCCGGCCAGCGCCTGCAGCTCGGCCAGGACCTCGGAGGCGCGCTTCGCCCTGGTCAGCCACAGGTCGAGCAGGAACAGGCCGGAGGCCAGCCCATCCCGCTCCGGAATGTGCATCCCGAAGCCGAAGCCGCCTGACTCCTCGCCCCCGATGACGGCATGCGTCTCGGTCATCTTCGGTCCCACGAACTTGAAGCCGACGCCCGTTTCGTAGGCCTGGGTGCCGTAGATTTCGGCCAGGCGGGGCGCCATCGAGGTGCTGGTCACGGTGTAGACCGCGGGACCGATCTGCTTGCGCACCTCGAGCAGGTACCAGTACAGGAGACCGTAGACCTGCAGCTGGTTGACGAAGACCCCCTCCTCGGTCGCCATCCCGACCCGATCGGCGTCGCCGTCGAAGGCGATTCCGATGTCGGCGCCCCAGCGCGGGATCTCTTCGAGCCAGGCGTCGATGTTGGGCCGGATCGGCTCGGGGTTGACGCCGCCGAAGAACGGGTTCCGCTCGGTGTGCAGCTCCCGGATCGTCAGGGTTGCCTCGCCCAGGAGACGGGTGAACCAGCCTGAGCCGGCCCCGTACATCGGCTCAACCAGGACCCGACCCTTTGCAGCGCGGATCCGTTCCAGGTCGACGATGCTGGCCAGCTGGGCGCGGAAGCGCGGGTAGGGGTCGAACGTCTCCACCTGCCCGGCCGCAACGGCGTCGTCGTAATCGCGTCGCGGCGGAAGCTCGTCCTCGGGGTGGCGGTCCATGGTCGCCTCGATGGCGGCCAGCATCTCGGGAGCGGCCGCGCCGCCGTTGTCGGCCTTGACCTTGAACCCGTTGTCGGTCCATGGGTTGTGGCTGG
>JALYUB010000076.1 GCA_030853945.1 Chloroflexota bacterium | reverse complement strand
GGAGGATGCCGCGAGCCCCGGGTGATGTCATCGAGCGAGCGGCCATGCGTGTCAACGAATCAGGTGTCTCGCAGGGAGGGTCGAGGGTGGCGTCCGGCAGCCTGACGTCGGACCCGGCCGAGACGCTGGCGCGAGAGCTCGAGCGACGCGGCCTCGGCGGCCCCGCTGCGATCCTCCTCGATGCTCACCGGCCCCTGCTGCCGCTGATCCGGCAGGGGTCGCTGCTCTTGGGTCCCCTCCTCAGCTCGCTGCTGGGACCGCGGCGCTACGGGATCCTGCGTCAGGCACTGGACGATCCGGAGACCTACCAGCGGCTCGTCGCGTCGCTGGCCGACGACAGCCGGATCGATCAGCGCTGATGCCGAACATCGGCGAGCTCGCTGCGCAGCTCATCGGCCTCCTGACGGGCGCGCTGGGCTCCTCGTCGATGCGACTCGGCGCGGCGCCGACGGTCGCCATCCTGCTGGTCCTGCTGGTGCTGCTGTCACTGGTTGCTCGGCCACGGCTGCGATGGACCGGGGCCGAACTCGGCAGGCTGGGCTGGGTTGGCCGGGCCATGGCACTCGCTGCCGAGTCGGGTGCGGACGCCGCCTTCTCAATGGGCAGCGCCGGCATCGTGCGGGCGTCGTCCGCGATCGACCGATTCCAGACACTTGCGGCGCTGCCGCTCCTGGGACGCGTGGCAGCGGCCGCAGCCCGCGCGGGTGTTCCGCTGTCGGTGACGTCCAATGACCCGCTGGCCACGATGCTCGCCGAGGCGACCCTGGCTGCCGCCCATCGCAGGACCGCGACCGTGGAGCGGGCTTCCGCTGCGGAAGTCGAGTATCTGGGAGAGGGTCGAGCGCTGGCGGCTGTTGCCGCGCTGGCCAGCTCGGCGCCGCATGGCGTGGGGGTCCTCGCTGGAGGGCTTGGCGAGGAGGCGCTGCTCATGCTGGATGGCGTTCTCGCCGGGGCGGAGTGGAGCGTTGCCGGGACGGCCAGCGCGTCTCAGGCTGCCGGGCCATTGCTCGGCGCGAATGGAAGCCTGATCGGGCCGGAGCTGTTCCAGGCCGCGGCCGACATCGCCGCCAGTGGCCACGCACGCACCGTGGTGCTGGCGGCGAACCGACTGATCTGGACGGTGGCGGCCGTGATCGTGCTGGGCTCCGTGGGCGCGTGGGTCGGCGGGCCGCAAGTCGCTGAGTTCCTGGCAGGCCGCTGACCTCTCATGCGCCGTTCGATCATCACCGGCATCGCCCTGGTCAGCGGGCTCCTGCTCCTGCTCGACCTCCTGATCGTCAACCCGTCGCTGGGCGACGCAGCCGGCGCCCTGACCGAGCTGCTGGTCCTACTCGCGGCGGCCGCTGCCGTGGGGGGAGGTGCCAGCCTGGTCACGCGTCACGCGCGGGACGTCGTCTCGGGCAACGGCGACGCGATCGGCTCGATCGTCCTGCTGGGTGGCATGGCAGCCATGCTCCTGGCCGGCCTGCGGCCCGGCTCCAGCGGGAGCGGCGATCCCGTCGTGATGTGGCTGGTCGCTGCGCTGCTGGCGCCCATTGCCGCGTCGCTGTTCGCGATGCTCTTCATCTTCCTGCTGGGGGCGTTGCGTCGCGGCTTCACGCTGCGGGCTCGGGAGACCGGTGTGATGGCCGGGGCGGCGGCCATCGTGATCGTGCTGCTGCTCCCGCTCGGAGGGCAGGCCGGTGAATGGCTGGCTTCCACCGCTGGCTGGGTGCGCGCGGTGCCGCTGGCGGGGGTCTTTCGCGGGCTGCTGATCGGGACCGGGATCATGGTCGCCGTGAGCGCGGCGCGCATGCTGTTGACGCTGGACCGAGATGACGAATAGCGCGCTGGAGGCGCCCGACAGCGGGGAGCTCGGCGATCGGCTCCGCGCGGCGGCCCCGGCCATCCTGTTGCTCCTGCTGGTGGCGGGCGCCACGCTCGTCCCGTCCGGCATCGACCCGGGCCTTCGGCTGGCGAGCCCGGATCGTTCGCATGTCGACCAGCTGCGCGCCTCGATCACCCGCCTCCCGCGCGGCGCGCTGGTGCTGGTCGCATTTGACGCCGACCTGGGGACCTATCCTGAGATCAGGGCCGCCACGAGGGCCGCGATGGCCGATCTGGCGGCGCACGGTGCCCGATTGGCAATCGTGAGCTTCACTCCCGAGGGACGAGCGATCGCGGTCGCCGAGCGGGATCGGATAGCGCGCGCAGGCGGCGCCGACCCGCCGGCCGACCTCGGTTTCGTGGCCGGCTCCGAGGCAGGCATGGTCCGCGCAATCGCATCGGTGGTTCCAGCTGCCGCGGCGGGACCGACAGTCGATGCGATTCGCCAGGGTGGAGGCGGCATCGGCGCGTTCGACCTCGTCCTGATCGTGTCCGGCAGCGACATCTCGGCCCGCAGCTGGGTCGAACAGGTCGGTTCACGGCTCCCGGCCGTGCCGCTCGTCGCGATTGCCCCGACATTCCTCGATCCGGAGCTGGAACCCTATCTGCGCTCCGGACAGCTGGCCGCCCTGCTGGCGACCCTCCGCGACGGCGTCGCCTACGCCCAGGCGGTCAGCGCCGGGTCCAGCGTGGACCTGGGGCCGATCCCCGCGCCTCTCCCGATGTTCGTGGGCATGCTGGCCGCGCTGGCGGTGCTGCTCGATGCCGGGATGCGACGCCTCTCGCGGCGCACGCCGATCTCGACTCGCGGGCGAGGCGATTCGTGAACGGATTCGCGACTGGCGACGTGGCCGGCACGCTCGCGACCTGGGTGGCGGCCGCGGCCACCGTCGGCGTGTGGTCGTACCTGGTCGGCCTGCGCAGGATCTTCGAGCTGCTGCAGTACCTGCTCGCCGGGCTGGCGACGGGCTACCTCGTGCTCCTGGCGATCAGCGACGTCCTGATCCCGCGCCTGGCGGCTCCGCTGCTGCAGAGCCCGCGGGACCACCTGCTGCTGGTGCCCGCGCTCGGCGTGGTGGGGATGATGCTCGGTGCGTCCTGGCTGCCGCGTCGCGTGACGGCTCCCGCGGTCGCGATCATGCTGGGCGGTATCGCCGCTTTTGCCCTCGGCGGTGCCGTTATTGGGACCATCCTGCCGCAGATGGCCGCATCGCTGCCCGCAACCCCCGCCACCTCGTCCGACCTGGCCGGCGAGGTGCTGTCGCTGGCGATCACGGTGCTCGTCCTCCTCGCCTTCCTGCACGGCGCGCCCCGCGGCGCCCTGACCACCCGCGGGGCGGCGGTCGGCCGCTGGCTGCTGCTGGGGGGCATCGGCGCCTGGCTCGGGTTCCTGGTCGTCAGCAGACTGTCCCTCTTGACGGATCGGATCGCCTTTCTGCTCGGCGACTGGCTGACGGTGCTCCGGTGACGCTCCGTGTGCAGGACAAGGAGGTCGGTCGGGCGACCGCCGAGCTGTCGCTCCTGATCGACATCGGCTCGGCCTGGACCAAGGCCGCCGTGGTCGGGCGCACGCTTGGCCGATGGCGGATCGCAGCCCACGCCGCCCAGCCAACGGCATGGGACGAGGAGGAGCTGCTTGCCACCCTGGCGGCCAGGCTTGGCGGACGCGTCGATCCGCGCGTCGCAGTTCGCGTTGCCGCCCTCCTCGCCGACGCCCCGCGCATCGCGGTCCACACCCCCGCCCGGCCGGGCCGCATCGCCCTGGCGGCCGTCTCGTCCGAGCTCTCGGGCCGTGCCGCGCGCCGCGCAGCGGAGGCTGCCGGCTGGGTCGTGGTCGAGGCGATCACGGTCGACGACGGCCGCCCCGTGGCCGAGCGCCTGTCCGCGCTGCAGTCGGCAGAGGTGGATGCCTGGCTGGTGGCAGGCGGCTTCGACGAAGAGGGCGGCGACGGGGCGCTGGAGATGGCCGGCCTGGTCGCGGCAGCCCGGGGAGGTGGCCGTTCGCCCGTGGTATGGGCCGGCTCGGCGAGCCTGACCGATCGCGTCGCCGCCTTCTTCGACCAGGGGGTCGTCCGCGCGGTGCCGAATCCGCGCCCATCTGCCGAGCGCGAGAATCTGCATCCGTTGCATCGATTCCTCGATGCGCTGATCGAACGGCTGGTCGAGCGAGGATCGGCCAGGCAGCTTGCCCCGATCGGCTTTGGACGCGCGGTTGCCGAGCTGGCTCGTGCATCGCGGTTGCGGGTCGTGGGAGTCGATATCGGCGCGCGCTATGCCACCTGGGCTAGTGCCGACGAGGACGGGATGTCGGAGAGCCGGGTCGTCGCCTCCGGGGGCCTCGCATCACCCACCCTCACCATGCCCGGTGGTCCGACGCGCATCGCCCACAGCGTGCCGCTGGCGATCGACGGACTGGCGGTGGCCGACGCGCTTCAGAACCTGCGTGCGCGACCTGGCTCGGTCCCGCAGACCGACGAGGAGCTGGCCGTCGTCCACGGTGCCGCGCGTGCCCTGCTTGCCGACCTGGCGGGGAATGGGGCCCCGGCACGCAGCATCGACCTGCTGATCGGGTCCGGCCGCACCATCGCCGCCGCTCCATTGCCGGCACAATCGATGCAGCTGCTGCTGGACGGCGTGCGGCCGATCGGGGTGGTGCAGGTCGCGATCGACTCGGCGGGCGCGCTCGGGCCGCTGGGCGCGCTGCGCGACGACGAGATCGTCGAGGGCCTGGGGACGCTGCGGGACGACCTGCTGACGCCGCTCGGTGCGGCGGTCGTGTGCCAGGGAGGGCGGCCGGGCCATCCGTCGATGAGGGTCACCGTGCACCGCGTGGGCTGGCCATCGGTTGGCCCGGTCGAGGTGCGGCCCGGCGAGCTCGAGGTCCTTCCGCTCGCACGGGGCCAGGTCGCGGAGCTGGAGATCGAGCTCGACCCGGCGGTGAACCTGGGAGCGCCGCGTCGGACGCGACGGCTGCGGGCGACCGTCAGCGGTGGCGCCGTGGGCCTGGTGCTGGATGCGCGTGACGCGCCACTGCTGCTGCCACGCCGGAACGACGACCGGCGGGCCGTGCTGACCTCGTGGCGAGACGCGTTCCTGCGCGAGGCACGACCGCCGGCGGAGGGGCTGGCATGATCGAAGCGTCGCTGCATCGGATCCACCTGCCGCGCGGCACCGTGGTGAGCGTGGAGGCCGGTGCCGAGATCAGGCCGGACGAGGTGATCGGGCGTCGCCGCGGGGCGATCGACCCGGTGCGCGTCCCGGTGACGAGACCGCTGCGCCGGCAGCCGGACGAGATCGAAGAGCTGCTCGCCGTCCGACCCGGCGATCGGGTGGACGCCGATCAGCCGCTCGCCCGCATTGACGGCGGTGGGACGGTGGTTGCCCCGATGGCCGGCCTGGTGCTCGCCACCTCGAGTCGCGACGGCACCCTGCTGTTGGCTCCCTTCGGGCCGGAGGAGCCGGTGATCGGCCACGTCCGTGGCCGCGTTCGCGCCGTCGAGGAGGGCGCCCTGGTGGTCGAGGTGCCCGCCGCTCGGCTGCGGGGGGTTGGCGGCAGCGGCGAGGCGGTGCACGGCGAGCTGATGGTCGGCGTCAACAGTCCCGAGGACGAGCTGCGAGCCACCGGGATCGACACCGGCGCAACGGGCAAGATCCTGGTCGGGGGATCGCGTGCCTCTGCCGAGACCCTCACCCGCGCACGGGCGATGGGCGTTGCCGGCATCGTGCTGGGAGGCGTCCTGGACAAGGAGCTCCGCGACTTCGAGGCGATCCAGGTCAGGCGGCGGGAGGCAGGGGGGATGACCGGCTCGTTCGGGATCCTGCTGGTCGAAGGATTCGGCAAGGTCGGGATCGACCCCCAGCTCTTTGCATGGTTTCGCGGGCACGCCGGTCGCGTGGCGAGCCTGTTCGGGGCCGACCGGCTGCTGTACGTCTATGACGCCGCGCCGCTGCCCAAGCGCCGGCCGCTGGCGCGCGTCGGTGAACGTGTGATCGCCCATCGCCGTCCCTTCCAGGGCCGCGGCGGCGTGCTCGTGGCGCTCCTCGACGACCTGCATGCGGCCCAGTCCGGGATTCCGACGAGGATGGCGCTTGTCCGCTTCGAGGACGGGCGGCTTGCCCCTGTCCCGCTGGCCAACATCGAGGCCACGGCTCTGCCCGAGGGCCAGTAGGCGCCGGCTCCCGTATTCTTCAGCCGATGGACCAGACGGGCGCGACGGCAGCTCAGGCTGCCGGCAGCCTCGCGACGCGTGCGCCGCAGGAGACGCGGGCGATCGGCCGCGCCCTCGGCCAGGCCGCCCATGCGGGCGCTCTGCTGGCGCTCATCGGTCCGCTCGGCGCCGGCAAGACGGAGCTGGCGAAGGGGGTCGCCGAAGGCCTGGGTGTGACCAGCGTTGTCAACAGCCCGACCTTCGTGCTGATGAACGAGCACGCCGGCCGGCTGCGCCTGTTCCACATCGATGCCTACCGCCTTGACGACCCCGAGGAGGCGGTGGCCGCAGGGCTGTTCGACGACCGGCAGGCGGCGGGCGTTGCCGTCGTGGAGTGGGCCGATCGGCTGGGCGATCGGCTGCCGGCAGAGCGGCTCGAGCTGACCATCGTGCCCGCGGCGGACGGCGGCGACACGCGTCGAATGAGCTGGACGGCCATCGGCACGGCGCACCTTCGCCTGGCAGCCCTGGCGCTGGGCTCGCCATGATGATCGCCCTCGAGAGCGCCTCGAGCGACCCATCGCTGGCGATCGCCGCACGCGACGGTGCCAGCGTGGCCGTGGACGGCTGGGCGGGAGAAGGCCGCCAGGCCGGCGAGCTGCTGCCTCACCTTCTCGTCCTGCTGGCCCGGGCCGGGCGCGAGGTGCGCGAGACCACGGCCCTTGCGGTCGGCATCGGTCCGGGCTCGTTCACCGGCCTGCGGGTCTCGATGAGCCTGGCCAAGGGGCTTGCGCTCGCCCTGGACGTGCCGCTGTACGGCGTGCCGAGCCTTGCCGCCTGGCTGGCTGCCGAGCCCGACGCTGCCGCCGCGGTCGCGCGCGCGGGCGCCCAGGAGGCCTTCCTGTTGGTGCGCGGCGAGACGGAGCCGAGGATCGTGGCCGGCGCCGAGCTCCCAAATCTCCTCGCCGGATCCCCCGTGGTGGCGGCCTCGGAGCTGGCATCGGCGTTCGGCCTGGCCGCTGCCCGATCCCCGTTCGGTGCCGCCGCGGCCGTTGCCGCGATGGCCGCCGCGCGGCTTGTCGACGAGCCCGGCGGAGATGACCTGGAGCGACTCGAGCCGGCGTACCTGCGTGCCCCGCGCGGGATCAGCCTCACCTCGAAGGAGGTGGGCTCGTGGCCGTGAGCACGCCGCTGGTCGTTGAGCCGATGCGACTGGCCGATGTGCCGGCCGTCCTGGACATCGAGCGGCTGAGCTTCAGCTCCCCCTGGCCCGCCTTTGCGTTCGAGCAGGAGCTCACCGCCAACCGGCTGGCGCATTACCAGGTGGCGCGCCTCGACGACCGGGTGGTGGCCTTCGGGGGCATCTGGCTGATGGTCGACGAGGCGCACATCACCACCTTTGGCGTGCATCCCGACCACCGTCGCAGGGGGATCGGGCGCCGGCTGATGCTGCGCCTCGCTGAGCTGGCGATCGAGCTGGGAGCGTTGCGCATGACGCTCGAAGTGCGGGTCAGCAACCTGCCGGCCCAGGCCCTGTATCGGTCATTCGGCTTTGGCGTCGCCGGACGTCGAATCGCCTACTACAGCGATGACGGCGAGGACGCGCTGGTGATGACCACACCGGACTTCGGGGATCCTCTCCTGGATGCCGCGCTGGCTGCAGCACGGGCATCGGCCACCGAAGGCGACGCGCGTTGAGTGGGCCGCGGGTGCTCGCCATCGAGACCAGCTGTGACGAGACCGGGGTGGCGATCGTGAGCGGCGGACGCCGCATCGCGTCAAGCCAGGTGGCGACCCAGATCGCGCTGCACGCGGCCACCGGCGGGATCGTGCCGGAGGTGGCGGCGCGGCAGCAGCTGCGCTGGATCGTGCCGACCATCCGTGCCGCCATGCTCGAGGCCAGGGTCGGCTGGGGCGACCTAAATGCGGTTGCGGTGACCTGCGGGCCCGGGCTGATCGGCTCTCTGCTGGTGGGCGTCAACGTCGCGAAGGCCCTGGCGGTCGCGCACGACCTGCCGCTGGTGGCGGTGAACCACATCGAGGGCCACATCTACGCCAACTGGCTGACCGATGCACCTCCCGCGGAGCCCCTGCCGGCCGAGCCGCCGTTCCCGCTGCTGTGCCTGGTCGTCAGCGGCGGCCATACCCAGCTGGTGCTGATGCACGCGCATGGTCGATACCAGCTCCTCGGGCAGACCGTCGACGACGCCGCGGGCGAGGCGTTCGACAAGGTTGGCAGGCTGCTCGGGCTGCCATACCCGGGTGGTCCATCGATCAGTGCGGCAGCCGAGGGAAGTCGCGCCGTGACACGCTTCCCCCGGGCGCGGACCGCCGGCCGATATGACTTCAGCTTCTCCGGCCTGAAGACCGCCGTGCTGCGCGAGGTCGCCGGCTACCGCGACCGGGGCGAGCCGATCCCGGTGGACGGCCTGGCGGCCGCGTTCGAGGAGGCGGTGGTCGATGCGCTGGCGAGCAAGACAGTGGCCGCCGCCGAGGAGTACGCGGTCGCCGCCGTGGCGCTCGGCGGGGGCGTGGCCGCCAATCGTGCCCTGCGGGCCGTCCTGCGAGAGCGGTTGGCTGCCATCGGATTGCCGCTGCTGGTCCCGCCGCCGGCGTGGTGCACGGACAACGGTGCGATGATCGGAGCCGCCGGCGGTTTCCGATTCGCAGGCGGGGAGCGCGCCGGGCCTGCGCTCGAGGCGACTCCGAATCTCGCGCTGGCCTGGCTCGACGCATGACCGGCCCTCTCGCCCCGGAGCGCCTGCAGCCACCCACGCCCGGCCAGCTGCGGCGCCTGCTGGCCGCCGAGCGGCTGCGGCCACGCCGGGCGCTCAGCCAGAACTTCCTGACGGACGGGGCAGCCCTGGACGCGATCGTGGCCGCCGCCGAGCTGGAGGCCGGCGACCGGGTGGTCGAGGTCGGGCCCGGGCTCGGCGTGCTGACCCGTCGCCTGCTGGCTGCGGGCGCGTCGGTCCTGTCGGTCGAGCTCGACCCCCGCCTGGCGGCGTACCTGCGGCGCGAGCTCGGTGGCGTGCCGGGGTTCGAGCTGATCGAGGCCGATGCGCTCTCGCTGCACCCGCGCGACTCGTTTCCGGGCGAGGAGTTCAAGCTGGTGGCCAACATCCCGTACCACATCACCAGCCCGCTGCTGCACACCTTCCTGGAAGGGGACCGGCCGCCGCTGCTGACCGTGCTGCTCGTCCAGGCCGAGGTCGCGGAGCGCGTGGCCGCTCCGCCGGGTCAGATGAGCTACCTGTCGGTCTTCGTGCAGAACATCGCCGCGGCCGAGATCGTCGGCCGCGTGCCGGCTGCGTCGTTCGAACCGGCGCCGGAGGTCGACTCCGCGATCCTGCGACTGCGCCGGCGCGCTGCGCCACAGGTCGCCGTCGGCGAACGCGAGCCGTTCTACCGAATCGTGCAGGCGGGCTTCCGGCAGCGTCGCAAGCAGCTGCACAACGCGCTCGGCCGCGAGCTGCCGGTTGCGCGGCAGACGCTCGAGGATGCCTTCGCCGCCTGCAGCATCGATTCCGAGCGGCGCGCGCAGACGCTGTCGCTCGCCGAGTGGGATTGCCTGTCGGCGCGCCTTGCCCCGCTCGTGCACGAGCCGGCGGAAGTCGAAGGATGATCCCGCTGAGCCTCGAGGCCCCTGCCAAGCTCAACCTGTCGCTGCACGTGGTGGGCCGCAGGCAGGACGGCTACCACCTGCTGGAAAGCGAGATGGTCCTGCTCGAGCTCGCCGACCGGCTCCTCCTGCTGCCCGGCGCGACCGGCCTCCGCGTGGAGCAGATTTCGGGTGACGAGATCCCGGTCGATCAGCACAACCTCGCCTGGCGAGGCCTCCTGGCAGGGCTGGGTGCCGAACCGGAGCTCGCCTGCCTGGCGCTCGAGAAGAGAATCCCTGCCGCATCGGGGCTTGGCGGCGGCTCGTCGGATGCGGCAGCCGCCTGGCGACTGGGCCGGGTCGCGGCCGGAGCCGGAGAGTCGGCAACGCCGGACGATCTGAGTTCGCTCGCCAGGCTTGGCGCCGATGTCCCCTTCTTTGCGGCGCGCTGCGCTGCAGCACATGTCACCGGGATCGGCGAAGCGATCGCGCCCGCGCCGGTGCCTTCCGCTGCCTGGGTCGTCCTGGTCCATCCGGACTTCGGGCTCTCGACGGCCGACGTCTTCGGCGCGCTCCGCCCGGACGACCACGCCGATCGACCGGACGGCAACGACCTGCTCGGCCCGGCGCTGCGATTGCGTCCCGAGCTGGGCGAGATCATGGGCCGGATGACCGCGGCTGGCGGTGAGCCTCGCATGACCGGCGCGGGATCGACCATCTTCACGCTGACCGACGACCGGCAGCGAGCCGCGTCGATCGCAGCTCGCCTCCGCAGCAGCGGGATGCGGGTCACCGAGACGCGACTGCGATCCGAGGCGGCGGCCATCATCGAGCTGGGCGATGCGTCGAACGATGCTGGCGCCTCGCCGCAGGGCATGGGATGATCGGAGCCCTGATCTCAGTGGATGGAGGAGGCATGTCCGCTCGCGACCCGGTTCAGACTGATGCTGCCCCCGCCGCGATCGGTCCGTACAGCCAGGCGATCCGCGCCGGTGGCCTGGTCTTCAGTGCGGGACAGACAGGATCCGAACCCGCGACAGGCGAACTGGCCGATGGGGTCGCTGCCCAGGCCGATCGCGCCCTGCAGAATCTCGCCGCGGTCCTGCAGGCCGCCGGCACTGGATTCGATCGGGTGGTGAAGACCACCATCTACCTCGTCGAGATGGCCGATTTCGGAGCCGTCAACGAGGTGTATGCCCGTCATCTGTCGCCGCCCTACCCGGCGCGCTCGACGATCGCCGTCAAGGCGCTGCCGAAGGGGGCACTGGTCGAGATCGAGATGATCGCGCTCGACGCCGGCGGCCTGGAGCCTGGACCATCGTGATATCTGCCGCGGCGGTCGTGCTGGCCGCCGGCCAGGGAACCCGGATGAAGTCTCGCCTGCCAAAGGTGCTCCACCCGCTGGCCGGACGCCCGATGCTCGATCACGTGCTCGCCTCGCTGGCTGCTGCGGGCATCGAGCAGCAGGTGGTGGTCACCGGACATGGCGCAGACCAGGTCGAGACCGCCCTGGGCGGCCGCGTTCGCAGCGTGCGCCAGGAGTCGCAGCTGGGCACGGCCGACGCGGTGCGCATCGGCCTGGCCGAGGTTCCTTCGGGCACGCGGCAGGTGGTGGTGGCCATGGGCGATGCGCCGCTGCTCCCCGCCGAGCTGTTCGCGGAGCTGGTGCGCACGCAGCAGGACCAGGACGCCTGCATCGTGCTGCTCTCCTCCGTGCCTGCCGACCCGAGCGGCTACGGCCGCGTGGTGCGAGGCCCCGATGGCTCCGTGCGCGCGATCGTCGAGGAGCGCGACGCAGACGCCGAGACCCGCGCCGTGGACGAGGTGAACAGCGGCACCTACTGCTTCGACGCGGGCTGGCTGCGCGCCACCGTCGCATCGGTGCCGCCCTCCGCCTCCGGGGAGCATTACCTGACCGACCTGGTGGCGATCGCGGTCGCCGCGGGCAGGCGGGTGGCCGTGGTCCACGCGCCGCGCGCCGAGCTGACCATGGGAATCAACGATCGGGTCGGGCTGTCGGTCGCGGATCGACTGCTGCGCACCGAGATCGCCGAGCGGCACATGCGCAACGGGGTCACCATCGTCGACCCGGCGAGCACCTTCATCGACGCTGAAGTCCAGATCGGGGAGGATGCTCGCATCGAGCCGTGGACCGTGCTGTCGGGGGCAACCGCGATCGGCCCGGAAGCAGTCGTCGGCCCGCACGCACAGGTCGTCAGCTCGCGCATCGGCCCGCGGACGGTCGTCTGGGCCAGCGTGGTCGAGTCGTCGACGGTCGCCGAGGACGTCCAGATCGGCCCGTTCAGCCACGTCCGCCCCGGGTGCGACATCGGCCCGCGCTGCCGCATCGGCAACTTCGCCGAGCTGAAGGAGGCACGCCTGGGGGCCGGGACCCAGGTACATCACTTCAGCTACCTTGGCGACGCGGAGCTGGGTGAGGGTGTGAACATCGGCGCGGGGGCGGTCACCGCGAACTTCGACGGAACCGTGAAGCAGCGCACCTCGATCGGGGACGGGGCGTTCATTGGGGTCGATACCATGCTGCGGGCGCCCATCAGCATCGGTCCCGGAGCCCGCACCGGCGCCGGCGCGGTGGTGACCCGTGACGTGCCGGCCGGCGAGACGGTCGTCGGCATGCCGGCGCGCCGCATCGGCGGCCGCCACCGGAATCCGCAGCCAGGAGGTCCAGCGGCGCCCGACGATGCCTGAACTGGGCGGCAACAGCGACACCGGCGTCCCGATCCTGGACTTCGCCATCGTCCTGGCGCTGATCCTGACCGGCGGCTTCTTCGCCGCCAGTGAGATCGCCCTGATCACCGTCAAGCGACATCGGCTCAGCCAGCTGATCGGGGAGGGAAACAGGGCCGCGCGCGTGGCCCAGCGGCTGACAGAGGACCCCAGCCGCTTCCTGGCGACGATCCAGATCGGGCTGACGTTCCTGGGCTTCCTGGCCTCGGCAGTCGGTGCCGTGTCGCTCTCCGGACGGCTGGCCGACCTGGTCAAGCTGATCCCGATCCCGTTCATCCAGCATGCCGCGGGGAACATCAGCTTCGTGCTCATCACGCTGCTGATTGCGCTCGCCTCGATCATCTTCGGCGAGCTCGTGCCCAAGACGCTGGCGCTCGGTTCCCCGGACCGCTTCGCGCTGATCGTGGCGCGGCCGATCGGCTGGATCGACCGCGCCCTGCGGCCGATCGTGTGGTTCGTCTCGAATGTCTCGAACGTGCTGGTCCGCGCCCTGGGCGGCAAGGACCGGCCGCAGGCCGGTTACCTTTCGACAGAGGAGCTGAAGATGCTGGTCGAGACCGGCAGCGAGCAGGGCGGCATCGAAGAGGACGAGAAGGAGATGATCCACGGGGTCATCGAGCTGGCCGAGACGAAGGTCCACCAGGTGATGGTTCCGCGCATCGGCATCCAGGCGGTCCAGATCAACGATCCGATCGACGAGGTGCTCGAGATGATCGTGCAGGCCGGGCACTCTCGCGTGCCGGTGTACGAGGAGAACCTGGACAACATCATCGGCATCCTGTACGCCAAGGACCTGCTGCCGTACCTGAAGCCGGGAGCACCGTCCACCTCGGAGATCGACATTCGCGCGCTGGCGCGGCCGGCGGCGTACGTGCCCGAGGCGAAGCCAGTCGACGAGCTGTTGCGCGAGATGCGCGCGAACAAGGTGCACATCGCGATCGTGGTGGACGAATACGGCGGAACGGCCGGCCTGATCACGATGGAGGATGTCGTCGAGGAGATCGTGGGCGAGATCCAGGACGAGTACGACAGCGAGGAGTCACTGGTCGAGTCGCTCGACGACGACGCGCAGATCGCGTATCGGCTCGACGGTCGCGTCAGCATGGACGACCTGCGCGACCTGTTCGACCTGTCGGACACCGAGGAAGAGGACGAGGACGAGTACGACACGGTGGGCGGATTCATCATGCACCGGATGGGACGGATCCCCTTGCCGGGCACGGTGGTGCCCTTCCGGGACCTGACCCTGCGCGTGGAATCGGCCGAGCCGCGCCGAGTCGCCAAGGTGGTTGCCACGCGGCCTCGACCGGCCGAGCCCGAGGGCGAGGAGGCCGCCCTGGCCCAGGCCGACTAGCTGCCGATCATGCTCTCGACCAGCGTGCGCAGCTCCGCCAGGCGCTCCGGCGGGACCGGCAGCGACAGCGCTTCGCCGATGGCCAGGTCGCGGTAGCGGAGGGCCTCCTCCTCGGCGCGCTTTCGGGCGCCGCTGCGCTCCAGGATCTCGAGCACCTCCCCGACCTGCTGCGCCGACATCAGCGCGTCCCCCTCGGGTGGCCCCGAGCCGTCGGTCGACCGGATGGCCGGCTGGTAGATCGCGACCAGGCGTTCGACATCATCCGGCGCGGCGTTCTGCATGGCCCACACCACGGGGAAGGTCTTCTTTCGCTTGCGGATGTCGCCGGCGGCCGATTTCCCCGACTCGTCGCTGGCCCAGAAGCTGCCCTTGAGGTCGTCGGCGATCTGGAAGGCAATGCCAACGTCATAGCCGAAGCGGCGGTAGGCGGCGACCACGGCGGGGTCGTCGCTGGCCATCATGGCCCCGGTCTCCACCGATGCGCCGATGAGGGCGGCGGTCTTCTTGGTGATCATCTCCATGTACTCGTCCACCGTCACATCCGTGCGTCGCTCGAAGCTGATGTCCAGGTACTGCCCCTCGCACAACGCCAGGCAGGTCTCGTCATAGACCCGCATCACGTCGAGCAGCTTCTGGGGCTCGTACTCCTCCTCCTTCATCAGGCGGTAGAGCGCGAGGCGTGACAGGGCGAACAGGGCGTCTCCGGCATTGATCGCCAACGGCACGCCCCACAGCGCCCAGAGCGTCGGCCGGTGGCGCCGCTCCCGGTCCGAGTCCTCGATGTCGTCATGCACCAGGCTGAAGTTGTGCCCCAGCTCGACCGCGGCCGCGGCCGGCAACGTCTTGCGGTAGTCGCCACCCAGCGACTTGAACGCGAGCAGGCCCAGCAGCGGGCGGAGGCGCTTGCCGCGCGGGCCTTCCAGCTGATCCAGCCCGAGGTGGTAGGACAACATCTCGTACAGCGGTCGCGCGTGGCTGTCCCTCTCGCCGATGACCGATCGCATCTCCGTCTCGATCTCGACCAGCAGGTCGTTAAACTCGGCCCTGATGTCCACGTCGGAAGGGTACCCGAGGGCGGCGACGCCGTGAGCCGGGCGCGTCTCTACAAGACGGAGGGGATCGTGCTGCGCAGCATGGACCTCGGCGAGGCGGACCGGGTGCTCACCGTCCTCACTCCGCGGCTTGGCAAGCTGCGCGTGATCGCGAAGGGAATCCGGCGCCCCCGTTCTCGTCTGGGCGGGGGACTCGAGCCGTTCAGCGACGTGCACCTGGTGCTGGCGGTGGGACGCACCTTCGACGTGGTCACGCAGGCGGCGCTGGAGGATCCGCATCTCGGCCTGCGCGATGACCTCCACTCGACGGCGGCGGCGTGGTACCTGGTGGAACTGGTGGATCGATTCTGCGAGGGATCCGCCGAGTCGCACCAGGCCTTCGAGCTGCTGGGACAGGGCCTCGCGGCGCTCGATGCTGCGCCGGCGGAGGTCTCGCGTGCGCTGGTGACGCGCTGGTTCGAGCTGCACCTGCTCGACGCCATGGGCTTCCGACCTGAGCTGACCCAGTGCCTGGACTGCGGAATCGCAATCGAGCCGGACGGCAACGCCTACTCGGCTGCGGCGGGCGGCGTGCTCGGCCCCGAGTGCGCGCATGGGGCGCTCGGTGCCCGCCCGATCTCGGCCGCCGCGCTGAAGGTCATGCGCCATCTGCAGCGCTCGCCGCTGACTGCCGTGCTGCGCCTGCAGCTGCCGGTCACGACGCAGCGGGAGCTGGAACGCCTCCTGCACGCGACTGTCTCTGCGGTCCTGGAGCGTGAGCTGCGAAGTCGTGACTTCCTGGATGAGGTGGCCCTTCGGGACGCGCCGCGGGCCGTCGAAGCGGTACCGCCGACGCCGGCCTAGTCCTCGCCCGCCACCTGCAGCGACTCGAATCGAATGGCGGCGGGCCCCGTGTACTGGGCGAACTCCCTCGTCTCGGCCGAGAAGCGCGCGTTGGCCATGGCCTCGAACAGGTTGCCGGTGACGGAGCCCCCGGTGATCGGCTGCCTGCCGTCGCGTCCATTCAGGTACCCGACCCGGATCTCCATGCCGAAGTCGCCACTGAGCCCCTCGACATTTGGGGCCGAGAAATCGAGCACCTCCAGGATGGGTTCGTCAGCCACCAGCAGATCGGCGAGTGGAGTTGTCCCGGCGCCGAAGTCGGCCAGGCCGGGACGCCCGGTGGCGGGGATACCCAGGTACTGCGCGTAGCGCTGGGTTGCCGGCCTGGCCCGAAGGATGCCGTCCTCGATAACGAGCAGGTCAAGGGCCGGCAGCCCATCGGAGTCGAATCGATAGCTGCCCACCCCGTACGGCCGCTGCGCATTGGCGCGCATCGTCACCCGGTCGCCCTGCGGCTCGAGGTCCCCGTAGATCGATCCTCCGAGCTCGAAGCGCGAGAGATGCTCGTATGCGGTCCGAGCGGATGCCTGGAAGATGTAGGCACCCGGCGCCCCGGTGACCTGGCCGGCCATCATCTGGTTCAGGGCTTCGCCGGCGATGACCACGGGGCCCTGCCGGGTACGCGGGGCCGAGGCTCGGAGCTTGTCCCTGGCGAGCTGCGCGCCAGCCTTGACCGTCTCCTGCACGCCGAGATCGGCCACGCGTCGTGCCTCCGCCTGCCGGAAATACTCTGTCTCGTCGTCCGTGCCACGAGCCAGGAGCGTGAGCTCCATCAGGACCCGGGTGGCAGTCGCGCTGGCTTCGGCGCCGCGGCTGTTGGCCAGCTCCTCCTCGTAGTAGGTGAGGAACAGCTCGGCGCCGCTCAGCCGGACGCCCGTCGCTCGCTCGCGTTCGGCCAGCTCGCGGATCTGGTCGGCCGCCTCGAGCCCGGCCGATGCGGCGTCCGCGGCGTCGATGAGTCGCGCATCGGTAAGGGCCACATCGGGCGTGGGCAGGCGTTCGGCCAGTGACCAGGGCGGGTTATTGACCAGCTTCGCCATCGTGACGGCGTCGTCCAGGACGCGTGGCAGACGTGCCAGGTCGACCCGGGCCAAGGGCACCGTCGCGCTGCCACGAACCCGGTCGTCCTCGCCCTGGTCTCCGGCCGGGGCGGGATGATCGTTGAACACCTCCACCTCGTAGGCCTCGCGCGACACGCGGCGGACGCTCTCGATATCGTTGCCGGCCAGGTAGATCTGGACCCCCTGTGTCCGTTCCAGGCGCAGAGTCCAGTCATCGATCCCGGGATGTGCGCGGAGCGCTTCGATGATCCGGGGATCCATCGGCCTAGGCCAGGCGCAGCCGGGTCCGGATGTGCGGCCCCCCGGCGCCGTTGGGCACGAGCTCCTTCCAGCCCTTGCCGCAGGTGCCCGGCGTGATCGCAAAGTCGTCGCCGATCATCGAAACGTCGGCCAGCACATCCGGGACGTAGCCGGTCATGGCGACCGGCGCGTACAGCACGCCGGTGGGCTGTCCATTCCGATACTCGCGGGCGAAATTCGTCCAGATCTGGATCCCCCAGCCCTTGGGGTCCTCCATTCCGTTCAGCGCGCGGCAGACCAGCAGGCCGTCGTCAAGGCTGGCCAGCATCTCCTCGCGGCTGCTGGTGCCACGGGCGAAGAACGTGTTCGACATGCGGGCATAGGCCTTGCGATGCACGCTCTCGCGCCGTCCATTGGCCGAGCGCGGGATTCCCAAACGCGTCGCAGAGTAGAGGTCGGTCAGACCTCGCTGGAAGATACCGTCGCGGATGATGACGGTGGGGCCCGCCGGCAGCCCCTCGTCGTCGACGTAGTAGCCGCCGTAGCCACCCGGCGCGGTCGGGTCGTCGATGATCGTGACCAGGTCCGAACCGACCCGCTGCCCCACGTACTCCGCGGCGCGCGCTCGCTCCTTGAGGAACATGTCGGTCTCGACGCCATGGCCAAACGCCTCATGGGCGATCGTCCCGCTCACCGATGGGTCGGCCACGATGTCGTACGTCCCCGCCGGCGCCGGCTTGGCCGTGAGCAGCCCAACCGCGTTCTCGGTCATCGCGGCCAGCTCGGACGGCGGCACGTCGACCACCTCGAGCCCACCGGTCCCGCCGCGCCCGAGGTAGTCGTATCGCTGCTGCTGGCCATCAGAGACGAACAGGATCAGGGACAGCGTCGTACGGCGGACCTGCTGGGTGGTCATGCCGACCCGGTTGACGAATACCTGCTGCTGGAGCGTCTCCCCGTATCCGGCGGATGCCTGGATCGCCCTCGGATCGGCACCTCGAAGCTCGCGGCGGATCGCCTCGTAGCGCGCCAGCTTGTCGGCCAGCGACAGGCTGGCGGGATCGATCTCCATCGGGGTGGCATAGTCGGCTTCGGCGGGCCCGTCGACCACGATGTCGAGCGCCGGCTGCGACCCGTTCGCGCCCCTGGCCAGCACCCGCCCCACCAGCTCGGCCGCCGCAGCCTGCACCGAATCGGGATCGGTGAGATCGGTTGCGGTCTCGTCCAGCTCGTGCCCGTTCGAGGCGGTGAGCACCACGCCCGCCAGCGGATCGAGGCGGTTCGCGGTCTGTCCGCCGTCGCGCAGGTCGAGGCGCAGACCGTCGCTGGTCCGCATCAGGGCCGCTGCATACGGAACCGATCGCTCCATCCCGGCCACCACGTCGCGAAGGAATCCGAACCGGGCCCGCAGCTCGGCAGCTGCCGCCGCATCCTGCTCGGTGAGTTCCGTGGCCGATTGACCGGTCATTGGTGGCACAGGGTAGTGGGTCCGCCACGGATGGCCTCGCTACTATTCCGCAGTCGCCTCTGCCAGACGCCCAAGGAGCCAGCTTCCGCCCATGACCGAGCTGCCCGAACGAGAGGCCGATCGCGACCGCGGCACCCGATTCTCAGGCCGGCTTCGACCACTGCTGGCCCTTGGCGGGGTGTTCGGCGGAGTCGCGCTGCTGCTCAACATCGTGGGCGGCATCTCGCTCAACATCGCCTTGCTGGCCATGTCGGCGCTCATGCTGGCCATCCTTGCCGGCCTGCTGCGCATTGCGTCGCCGGAGAGCCGGCGCTGGATCCTGCTCACGATTGCTGCCGGGATCGGGTCAGGCTTCGTCGCCACGCTGGCATACGACGCCGCCAAGACAGGCCTGTCCCAGCTCGATCCGAGCCCCTACAACCCATTCCATGCCGTCACCGCGTTCGGAACCCTGATCGTGGGCACCGATGCCGATCCGGCCCTGGTCCTGGCCGCCGGCACGGCGTTCCACCTCCTGAACGGCACCTCGTTCGGCGTGGCCTATGCATTCCTGTTCGCTCGAGACGGCCGCACCGCGCTGCGCTGGGCGCTCCTGACGGGCATCGGCTGGGGACTCTTCCTCGAGACGTTCCAGCTGACCCTCTATCCCGGCTGGCTCGACATCCGCCTGTACCGGGAGTTCGCGACGATCTCGGCCCTGAGCCACGTGGTCTACGGGGCGACGCTGGGGCTGCTCGCCCGGGCGATCCTGCCGCATCTGATCCGGCAGCCGCCGGATCCGTAGGGGTTCGCCTGCGCTAGACTCGGGCGAATGCCCGCGCCCAACATGGAGCTCATCGTCAGCCTCGCCAAGCGCCGCGGGTTCGTGTTTCCCGGCAGCGAGATCTACGGCGGGATGGGCGGCTTCTGGGACTACGGGCCGCTCGGCGTCGAGCTCAAGAACAACGTCAAGGCGGCGTGGTGGCGCGAGATGGTCCAGCTGCGTGATGACGTGGTGGGCCTCGACGCGGCGATCATCATGAACCCGCGGGTCTGGGAGGCCTCCGGCCACGTGACCGGCTTCAGCGACCCGATGGTGGACTGCCGCAACTGCAAGCGCCGCTTCCGGGCCGACGACCTGAAGGGTCCGCCCTCGGAGATCGCCTGCCCCAATTGCGGGAACCGCGGCACGCTCACCGAGGCGCGCCAGTTCAACCTGATGTTCAGCACGCATGTCGGGCCGGTCGAGGAGACGGCATCGGTCGCCTACCTGCGCCCCGAGACGGCACAGGGGATGTTCGTCAACTTTGCGAACGTGGCCACCACCTCCCGCAAGAAGCTGCCATTCGGGATCGCCCAGATGGGACGCGCCTTCCGCAACGAGATCACGCCCGGCAACTTCATCTTCCGCGACCGCGAGTTCGAGCTGATGGAGATGGAGTTCTTCGTCCACCCCTCGGCGGAGGACGAGTGGTTCGCCTACTGGGTCGCGGAACGGCTGCGCTGGTGGACCGATGTAATGGGGATCGGGGCGGATCGGCTGCGCCTGCGCCAGCACGACCCCGACGAGCTGTCGCACTACAGCCACCAGACGACCGATATCGAGTACGCCTTCCCGATGGGCTGGTCCGAGCTGGAGGGGATCGCCGACCGCACCGATTACGACCTCAAGGCGCATGCCACGGCGTCCGGCAAGGGGTTGACCATCTTCGACGAGGCGACCGGGGAGCACGTCACGCCCTACGCCATCGAGCCGGCGATGGGCGTGGATCGGGCCGTCCTGACGGTCCTGCTCGACGCCTACGACGAGCAGCAGGTCGAGGGCGAGAAGCGAGTCGTGCTGCACCTGCGCCCCTCGCTCGCCCCCATCAAGGTCGCCGTCATGCCGCTGCTGCGGAACCGCCCCGAGCTGGTCGAGCTGGGGCAGCGCCTCACGACCGACCTGAAGCGCCGCGTGGCGGCCACCTACGACGACACCGCCAGCATCGGCAAGCTCTACCGCCGGCAGGACGAGATCGGGACTCCGTACTGCGTGACGGTCGACGTCGAGACCCTGGCGGATGGCGCCGCCACCATCCGGGAGCGGGACAGCATGACCCAGGAGCGCGTGGCGCTCGACGCCCTCCCGGGCCGGATCAGCGAGCTGGTGTCGGGTGGAGCAGCCTGAGGTCGACGACCCCGAGCGGGCGGTCGCAACCGCCAGCCAGCGCCTTGCCGAGCGGCCCGGCGACGACGCCGCGCACGAGGCGCGGGCGCGAGCGCTGCTGACCCTCGGCCGGCTCGAAGAGGCGGAGGCCGATGCCATGGACGCTGTCCGCCTCGACCCGGAAGAGGTCCGCTACCGCGAGCTGCTGGCCGAGATCCAGTCGCGGCGCGGCGAGCACGCCGACGCCGCGGCGGAGTACGCCCGCCTGGCTCAGCGCGACCCGCGCCAGGTCGCCTGGACCGTGGCCGAGGCAGCGGAACGGATCGAGGGATCAGATGCGGCCAAGGCGGTCGAAGTGGCGCGCCGGGCGGTGCGCCTGGAGCCGGGCAACTTCGACGCGCAGCTCTCGCTGGCGCGCGGCCTGATCCATCTCGGCGACGCGGCGGGTGCGCTTACCGCCGCGAAACGAGCGAGCGACCTGCGCGCAGCGGATCGGGCGGGGCGCGAGACGCTGGCAGACGCCCTCTGGCTGGCCGGGCATGAGGCCGATGCCTTCCACGAGTTCCGGGCCCTGGCGCACGAGTACAGCGGTGACGACTGCATGCGGGTCGTTGCCAAGGCACGCTCGCTGTACCGGGCGCAGGCCGGCTGGTTCGGGCGGCTCGTTGCTGCGCTGCCCGCCCTGTTCGCCGTCGCCTTCCGGCGCGGCTGGCTCGAGGTGCGATGAGCACGATGAAGGTCGGCGACCTGCGGGAGCACCTCGCTGCCGCGGCGGGCAGCGCCATGCGGCGTCCGGAGCCGGAGGCGGTGGCGCTCACGATCGACAGGACCAAGGCGATGGCGGTGGCACTGACGGGGATGGATGCCGATGCGGAGGTGGATCCGGAGTCGCTGGCCGTCGGGACCCGGAAGGCGGCGATCATCCTGGGCTTCCACCCCGAGCATGTCCGCCGGCTGATCCGCTCGGGACGCCTGCGCGCGACGCTCGTCCGCGGCGACTACCGGGTAACGCTCTCCGACCTGTGGCCATTCCTCGAGGTCCGCTACCGCCAGCCCGGTCGGCGGCGGATCCAGCCGCGACGATGATCTCGATCCGGGTGGTGCCGTCGGCCGCGTTGAGCGCAGCGGACTGGACCGAGCTGACCAACCTGTGCGAGGCCGCGTTCGAGGAGGAGTGGGGCGACTACTGGGAGTCGATCGGGCCGGGCGTCCACGTGCTGGCGGGGGAGCCCGGAACGGGCATCGTCGCGCACGCCGCGATCGTGGATCGGCTCCTCTACCCGGGCGACGGCGTCCTGCGCGCCGGCTACGTCGAGGCGGTGGCGGTCCTGCCCGACCGGCAGCGAACCGGTCTCGGCACGATGGTCATGGAGGTGATCGACCGCATTGTCGACGAGGGCTACGAGCTCGGCGCCCTCGGCACGGGCAGCCACGAGTTCTACGCCCGACTCGGCTGGGTCACCTGGCATGGTCCCACCTGGATCCGCGAGCGCGATGGGCAGCTGGTTCGTTCGACCGATGAGGACGGCAACATCATGGTCCGCCGCACCCCGGCGACGCCGGCCGGCCTGGACCTCTCCGCACCGATTGCCGTTGACTGGAGACCCGGCGAGGTCTGGTAGGCGATCAGGCTGGCCCCGGCGAGTATCTGCACGAATCGCTTCCCCCACATCTCTAAGCCTGCCTAGCATTGCCCCATGAGCGGGAAGCGAACGACTGCTCGGGCATTCCACGACGCCGTCGGAGTCGAGGACTGGCGCGTCCTTTTCTCTGGCGCCCACGCCTACTTCCACGTCGGATCGTTCGCGGAAGCAGCACGGTTCGTGGCCGCGATCGCCGAAGTTGCAGAGGTTGCGGGCCACTTCCCCGACGTGGACGTGCGACCCGAGGGAGTGACAGTCCGGACCGCCTCCGGGGAGTACGGAGCTCTGAGCCAGCGTGATGTCGAGCTGGCACGCCAGATTTCGGCAGAAGCTCGGAAGTTGCGGATCGCGCCGGACCCGTCCCAGGTCCAGGTCGTGGGCATTGCGGTGGCACAGGATGCAGGCAGCGACGTAGGTCCGTTTTGGGCCGCAGCCCTCGGATACAGGAACCTTGGACCGAAGGAAGACGTCGTCGATCGGCACCGGCGGAACCCGCACGTGTCGTTCCAGAGCCTCCGCCCTCCCAGGCCGGGGCGTGGCCGGACCCACATCGACGTCAGCGTGCCGGCCGATCAGGCCGAAGCAAGAGTCGCGGCAGCACTCGAAGCTGGCGGACGCCTGGCGGACGGGACGCATGTGCCCCATTGGTGGACACTCGCGTCCCCGGAGAACCACGGTGTCGACATCGCGGCTTGGCCGGACTTCGAGGACAACGAGGACGACTGAGCAGGCCGACCGCCCAGTCCCCACACCCCATGGCAGCAACCTCGCCCCCGTGGACCGAACCGCCAAACGCCCCACTATCCTTTTCCTTGTGATGTCGACGCCGCCCCCGTCATTCGGACGACCGGTGCTTGTAGTGACACTCCTTGCCGTATTGAGCTGCGCGGCGAGCGCATGCGCAATCTTTCCGATTCCAACCTCCCAGATCACCTGCAGCGAATCCGTCACGGCAGACGACTGTGACCGCGCTGTGCAATTGGCTCGCCCGCTCCTGAGCGGGTACTGGGACTCTGCGACTGAGGTCTTCGTTCACGCCGGGATCTGCGCGCTGCCGATGTCTTGCCCACCTCCTGCCGCGGCGAATCCCCGATACATCACCGTGGAGCCGCTGACTTACCCAAGCGGCTCGAATCCGGCGTTCGTGACCATCGATCGCCACCAGGGCCAGTGGACGGCCCATTGTCTTGTCTTCGTGTCATCGCGAACTGAAGCTCACACCGAGCCCTGCGCTCAGAAGTAGCCTTACCCCTCGGCGGCTTTCGACGCCCGCGGGCACAACATCGGTACAATCGCGACTCCCGCGTCGCCCAAGGAGCACCCCTAGCCGCATGGCCACGACCGCAGCGAAGCTGATCTACACCTTCCCCGAGGGGAACGCAGGGATGCGCGCGCTCCTCGGCGGCAAGGGGGCCGGTCTCGCCGAGATGACGAACGCGGGCCTTCCCGTCCCGCCCGGCTTCACCATCACCACCGAGGCGTGCAACGCTTACTACGCGGCCGGCAAGCAGCTTCCTCCCGGCCTCTGGGACGACGTCCTCGCCCACATGACGGCCCTCGAACAGGAAACCGGCAAGAAATTCGGCGACCCAGCCAACCCGCTGCTGGTCAGCGTCCGCTCGGGCGCCGCCTTCAGCATGCCCGGGATGATGGACACTGTCCTCAACCTCGGCCTCAACCCCGACACGGTCGCCGGCCTCATCAGGCTCACTGATAACGAGCGCTTCGGCTATGACGCGTGGCGCCGGTTCGTAGCCATGTTCGGCCGGATCGTGCTCGACATCCCTGCCACGCAATTTGACGAGCCGTTCGACGCGCTCAAGGCCAAGCGCGGGGTGAAGCTCGACACCGAGCTCACCGCGGACGACCTGAGGGAGGCGGCCGACGAGTATCGGGCCATCGTGCGCACCGCCACCAGCGAGGACTTCCCCACCGACCCGTACAAGCAGCTCGAGCTGGCCGTGGAGGCCGTTTTCGACTCCTGGTTCGGGAAGCGCGCGCACGACTACCGCGAGTTCAACAAGATCCCGCACGATCTCGGGACCGCGGTGAACATCGTGACCATGGTCTTCGGCAACATGGGTTCGGACTCGGGGACCGGCGTGGCCTTCACCCGCGACCCGAACA
>JALYUB010000070.1 GCA_030853945.1 Chloroflexota bacterium | reverse complement strand
CTTCGGAGCTGCCCAACCCTGGAGACCCCGAGGCAACCGATGACCGGGGGTAGCGACCCGGCCGAGGAGCGGCCGGACGGGCACCTGAGCCAGCACCCCAGCGGCCCCCACGAGCACGGACACTCGGTCTACGAGCCGGGCGAGTTCCTCGATGCCCCGCCTGAGGAAGCGATCCCCGAACGAGAGGTGAGCCTGGCACGGCGCCTGCTGAACGTGCGCACGCTCGGCTCGATCGCGTTCGGCCTGATCCTGGTGTTCCTCCTGTTCCGCGTCATCCTGAACGTCGACTTCGGTCGCGCCTTCGACCTGATGCGCACGGCCAACCTCGGCATGCTCCTGGCGGGCCTTCTCGCCTACTACCTGACGTTCCCGTTGCGGAGCCTGCGATGGACGCTGATCCTGCGTCGGGTTGGTTCACCGGTACCCTACCGGGCGGCGACCGAGATCCTGTTCCTTTCATGGTTCGTGAACTGCATCGTGCCCGCGAAGCTCGGCGACCTGTACCGCGCCTACCTCTTGCGTGGCAACTACGGGGCGTCGGTCTCGCGGACGGTTGGAACGATCTTCATCGAGCGCGTGACCGACATCGTGGTCATCTTCGCCCTCGCGCTGGCCGCAGGGTTCTGGAGCTTTCGGGGTCGTGATCGGCCCGAGGTCGACGCCCTGTTCCTGGCCGGCTTCGTGTTTGCCGTTGGGCTCGTGCTGCTGGTGGTTGCGCTTCGCTACCAGGGTCGGCGCCTGGCGCGACTGCTGCCCGAACGGCTGGCCGAGCTCTACGAGCGCTTCCACGAGGGGAGCACCGGTGCGCTTACGCCTCGGGTCCTGCTGCCGGTGGGTGCGATCACGGCGGCGGTCTGGCTCCTCGAGGGCGTTCGCGTCTACTTCGTGATCCACGCACTCCCGCTGCCCGACATGCAGCTGGGGATCAGCTCGTCGATCTTTGTGGCTCTCGCCGCATCGCTGCTGAGCGCGATCCCCCTGACGCCGGCCGGGATCGGCTTCGTGCAGGCTGGCATCGTCGGGGCGCTCAACCTGTACGGCGTTCCACCGGAGGCGGGGACCGCCGTGGCGCTCACCGATTTCGTGCTGGCCACCTTGAGCGTCATCATCCTGGGCGGTGCCCTGTACGCGGTGTCACCCATGATTCGTCGAGCGCATCGAGCTGCACCCGGCGCCGGTGGCGGTCCACTCGCCGATCCAGATCGCGCGGCCTGAACCAGGGCCGGCAGGATGCCGGACCGGATCGGTACCTTTCTCCCATTGAGGCATATCCCGGGCGCTGCGATCCTGCGGTTGCTCGCACGCACCACCGGACGACGCATTTGATCGGTGGGCAGCAGTCGCACGGACGAAGGCGAATGACGCTCCAGCCGCCGCGGTCGTTCAACAGCTGGCTTCGCGGCCAGCTCAAGGAAAAGAAGATGAGCCAGCGTCAGCTGGCCCTGCAGTCGGGGGTCGATCACTCGACCATCTCCCGGCTGATCAAGGGTGACCGGATGCCCTCGCTCGGCACCGCCACCAAGCTCGCCCGCGGACTGCGAGAGATTCGCGAGCATTCCGACGGCCCGAGCTACTTTGCCAGCCTTTCCTCGCGGCAGCTGCTGCCGACGGCCCGCGTCGAATATGCGCTGCGGGGCGACGACCTCCTGACCGAGCCCGATGTGCGTGAGCTGATGCAGGCCTATCTTGCGCTGCGGAGCCAGCGCATCCGCGAGGCCAATGGCAACGGCCACTCGTCGTCCGATACGAACAACGGGTCTGTCAGCCGCGGCGCCTGACGCCGCGATGAACCCCTCCGCTCGTCCCGGGCGACGTCCGCGTCCCGCTCCGGGTTAGCCGAAACGCACCAGCCGGGAGAGCCGGCAGGCTTCGGGCTCCGGCGTGCAGCAGCCAGCCGCGCCGCATGTTGATCGCGTCGTATCCCTCGTCGACGCCCGGCGTCTCCATCACAAGGGTCGTCCTCCCGGGCAACCTCGGATCGCGCAGGATGGTTGCCAGGCCCTCGGCACCGATCCTGCCGGCGCCGAGATGCTCGTGTCGATCGTTTCGGGAGTTGAACATCGACTTGGAGTCGTTCAGGTGGATGAGCGCAAGCCGATCGATGCCCATCAGCTGGTCGAATCGGTCGAGCACCGCGGTTGCCCCTTCGGGGGTGGAGATCTCGTAGCCCGCAGCCCACAGGTGGGCCGTGTCCAGGCAGAACGCGAGCTGGGGCGCCGAGGTGCCGACTGCATCGAGGATGGCGGCCAGCTCCTCCAGTCGCGAGCCCAGCGTCCCGCGGCCGCCCGCCGAGTTCTCCAGGACCAGCCGAACGCTCGCCGGAGCCTCAGCCAGCACGCGGCGGACCACGGCGCCGATCCGCTGAATTCCGGCCTCGGGCCCCTCGCCGAGGTGCGACCCGATGTGCGTGTTCACCATGGTCGCGCCCCATCCTGGGGAGCGCTGCATCTCAACAATGAGCCCGGCCAACGATTGGCTTGCGAATGGCTCGGCGCTCCCGGCCAGGTTGATCAGATAGCTGGCGTGGATCACGACCGGCGCAATGCCGTAGCGCTGGCAGTAGATGACGAACGGCTCCGCGTCCACCGGCGGCGCCGGGCGGCGCCGCCAGGCCGTGGGGTTGTCGCTGAAGATCTGGAGTGCGGTCGCGCCGATCTGGCGTGCTCGCCTCGCCGCCGGCAGCAGGCCGCGAGCCACGCTCAGGTGCATCCCGACACGGGGCGCGCCCTCTGGCCAGGTCAGCCGGCGACGAGGCTCGCGGCGTGCTACGGTCCCGGGCATGGATCCCGGGCCGCGCAGCGTTGATCTTCTGACGATCGCCCTGCTCGTCTTCTTCCTTGCGCTGATCGTTGTCGTGGCTGCCCTGCTGTTCCTGCCCACGTTCCTCGGGTAGCGATCAGCGCCTCGCCCTCGCCTCGGTGATCGGCTCTATCAGCCCATACGATCCGCCGGAGCGCCGGTAGACCACGCACACGCTGCCCCCCTCGGCGTTGAGGAAGACGAAGAAGGCATGCCCGAGCTCCTCCATGCGGACGATCGCATCCTCCTCGAACATGGGGACCATGTTGAAGCGCTTGATCTTGACGACCGATGGCTGGCCGCTCGGCTCTTCGATCGGATCAGCGTCGCTGTGCGCATCGGGGTCTGTGCCGGCCTGATCGAGCATCGCCTGTGCCGCGTCTGCGTGTCGTTCGCGGACGCTGCGTGGTCGCTGGCGGGCACGAATGAGCTGACGTTCCAGCTTGTCGACGAGGCGGTCGAGTGCGGCGATCAACGTCGGCCCCGAAGATGTCGAGCGAAGCACGCTACCGTCGCTGACGAGCGTCGCCTCGGCCACGTTGGCGGTGTCGGCCGCGCGGGATGCATGGGCCGTCAGCTCCAGGCTGGCCTCTGCCTCGTGATGCGCGATCCGATCCAGCCGCTGCAGCTTCCGGTCGATCTGGCTGCGCAACCGGCCCGTGAGCTCCACGTTGCGTGCCTTGACGGTGGTCTTCATGCCCAGGTCCCCTGCTGCGCGGACGCTTACGGTAGCACCCTGTGCGCTCTGGTCGGATCACACCTCCCGCGCCACGGCGAAGCCGAAGACCCTGCGGCTCCCGCGATTGCGGAGCGTCTCGGCACACGCTTCCAGGGTCGCCGCCGTGGTCAGGATGTCGTCCACCACGATGGCCACCGTGGGCGGTCGAATGTCGCTGCGCACGGCGAGCGCCCCTCGCAGGTTTCGCATTCGGGCGGCCCGCCCAAGGCCGTGCTGCCGGGTCGTCTGTCGATGGCGGACCAGCAGATCCAGGACCGGCAGCCGCACGATGCGGCCGAGCTCGACTGCAAGCAATTCGGCCTGGTTGTAGCCCCGCTGCTGCCGACGGGTTGCGTGCACCGGCACCGGCACCAGCCACGCCGGACCGGATTGGTGGAGGAGCATGAGCAGGGCGGGGGCCGCAGCCTGCGCGAGCGGCTCTGCCAGGCGACCGGCCCCTCCGTATTTGAGTCGCTGCAGGACGCGCCGAGCGGTGCCGTCGTGCACAAACGCAGCCATCCCCAGCTCCATCGCGTCGCCGACCACGACGCCCGGATCGGCTGCGGCAAACCGATCTGCCGGGGCGCTTGCCGGGCGCAGCTTCGCTCGACAACTGGCACACAGCAGCTCGCCATAGCGCCCGCAGCCGGCGCAGGCGCCCGGCAGCAGAAGCTCCAAGAGGCCCATGTCGGCGAGAATGCCCGGATGGGCCTTACCGGCCGCTTAGGGGCGGCTTAGCGCTCCTGGTCGGCCCAGGGGCAGGTGGAGCGGAGGTCAGCTCGGCAATCGCCAGCCGATCGCCATGCTGGGTCCGCGACGCTTCCAGCGTTCCCACGCCAAGCTCGATGCAGTCTCGGGCTCCGCGAGCCCACCACACGACGCGCCATGGGCGCAGGCCGGGGACCAGTCGTGTGACGCGCGCAGCGCGGTCGATGAACGCGACGTCGATCGTGTAGCGCATGAAGAACATGTGGATCGACTGCGTGCGTTCGATCAGCAGGCCATCGCCCGGCAGCGGCTCTGGGCTGCCGAGCAGGCCCACCATCTTGTCGCGGAGCGAGCGGGCCACGCGGCAGCGGCCGGACACCACCGTGCCGCGGGTGAGATTGTCGATGCGGACGTATCGGCTCATGGACGGCCCATGATCGCCCAGCCGGCAGGGCCTATGGGAGGACCAGGTGCACCGGGTTGCCGAGGATGCTCACCTGCCAGGTGGTCGTGTCGTTGCCGCCGCCCATCGTGTACTGGATCTTCCACCAGCCGGAGTTCTGGATGGTGCTGCCATAGGTGTTCGGCAGGCTCACGGTGATGGTCAGCCAGTACGAGTCGAACTGGTTCCCCGTACCATCGAAGATCGTCGGACAGCCGGCAGGGACAGCGAAGGCCGGTGCAGCGCCGGGCCGATTGGTCTCGATGCAGTTGACGTTGTTGCCGGACGGACCGGTCGCCCCGCCCTTCGACTTGCTCGTGAAGGAGAAGGTCGCCGGCGTGTAGCTGGCCCCGTCGGGGTTCAGGAACTGGAGCCAGGCGCCACCGCCGACGTCGCCCGGGTCGTACAGCTCGATCTGGATCTTCTTGCCGCGGCCCGATGCCTGGTCGATCTGGGCCAGGTAGAAGTTCTGCGTGCCCGACTGCATGTTGGTGTAAGCCGCCATCCGGCCGCCACCGTAGACCCGCGGGCTCCCGGAGTTGCTCTTCACCATCAGCGAGAAGCGGTTGGCGGCGCCTGTGGCGTTGCTGGGCTGCGTGGCGGCGGCCTGTGTTCCACCCCCGAACCCGCTGTTTCCCACCGCTGGCAGAAGGACGTTCGTGGTGGTCACCTGCAGGCGGTAGGTTCCCGCCGCGAGGTTCATCGGGTTCACCTTCCACCACCGCAGGTGGTACGGGCTGCCGGTGCAGTCCGTTACGCCGGTCGTGTACTGCGGGCTCCCGCTGCCATGGGTCCCGCTCAGGTCGACGTATTCGACCCCATCGTTGTTGATGCCGTTCTCGAACAGGCTTCCGGAGGTTGCCTCCAGCGTGTCGTCGGCCACGTTCGGCGTGCCGTTGGTGTCCCACAGGTTGTAGTAGGTCGTCACCGCGTTCGGGTTGGTCGCGCCACCCAGCGCGCCGGTCCATTCGTCGCCTGTGCCTGCGCGTCCGGAGCCGAGCACCGGCATGCCGCAGAACATCGGATCGAACACCCAGACCTTGCCGCCGGCGCTGGGAATCTCGACGGTGTACCCGTATCCGGCCGGGTCGTACTGGGCGTTGACCCCCGGGCCTCCGCCGTTCCCACCGCTGAAGTTCGCCGGCGAGTACGCATCGCCGTTACGGCTGTCGCCGCCACGGGTGAAGACCGCTCCCCAGAAGCCCTGGCTGTCCAGCTGGTTGGGCGCGGTCGCGCCGGTGACGGCGCTCCCCTGGTTGCCGGATACGCCGCTGGCCTGGTCCGAATTGCCGGCGGTCGTGCAGACCGGCTCCTGGCCAGCACCGTTGGTATCCATGCACCCGACGCCGTAGTAGTTCAACGGACTGCCCATCGGCACCGGTTGAACGAACTCGGCGCTGGAGTTACGGCTGGCCGTGATGGAGTTGAAGCCAAAGATCTTGATGAAGTAGGTGGGCACCTCGGTCGTGATCGTGACGTCCAGCCGACGGGGGTTGCCCACGTCCGGCAACGCGGTCACGGTGGTCGTCCCACTGGTCGTGTAGCCGTTCTTGGTCGCTTCCGCATAGGCTGCGGTCTGCGCCGCGGCTACCTGCGCCGGCAGGTGGACGACGCCGGCGAGGGCTGCCGCGTCTGCGCTGCGCTGGACGCTCAGCACCTTGGCCTGGTACCAGCCCAGGTCGACGACGAGACCCACCAGTGCGATCAGGATGGTGAGGATGCCGGCGGCGGTGATCAGCACCTGGCCCCGATGCGACAGCACCGAGGCGCGGGCGGCGGCCACGCGCTGGTGGGGATTGTCTGACACGTTCATCTCGTCGGGCACCTAGCTCGTTGGATTCATAGCCATGATTGTCTTGTCGTACATGGTCAGCGTGGTCATGCCGAACAGGTTCGCGAAGGGCGTCTGCAGGCGGTACAGGTATCGGACTCCGACGCCGATGGAATCGGGCGAAGGCTGGAGGTACGTTCGCGAGCAGGCATTCCACCCCATCGTCGATTGCGTGAAGTCGAGCGCCTTGCCATCCACGACCGGTCCGGTGCCCGGGGTGGGAAGCCAGATGTTCACCTTGCCCGCCACCTCGCCGCCGGTGGCGTCTGCTTGGAACAGCCGGATCTCCAGCACCTGCGACACGACCAGCGGAGACCCGGTGCTCGTCAGGACACGGTTCACGGCCTCGATGATCGCGGGATCGACCTTCGCCACCTGGGCGTCGCCGGGGCACCCCAGCGGCCCGCCTCCGTTGACGATGGCCGAGCCAACCCGGGCGCCCTCGCGGGAGGCGTATTCGAGCGAGATGTTGCTGTTGAACATGAATCCGAACTCGATCGCGCCCAGCACCAGCAGCATCAGGAACGGGAGCACCAGCGCGAACTCGACCACGCCCTGCCCGCGCCCCGCTCGGGCGTGCAGATGCCTGAGTAGTGCGAGGCGGGTCACAGCACCGGCTCCATGCGAACCTGCTGCGTCGAGGTGAACGTCGGGGTGCTGGTGAACGTCAGCAGCGTGGCGAGCGGCGTTTTCCAGGTGTAGGTGTATGTCAGCTGCACGCCGATGATGTCCAGGGCCGGGTGGTTGACGGCGGCCGGCGGCGAGGGACAGCCGAGCAGGACGTTGCATCGATCGGTGTCGACATATGTCGTGGACACCGCGGTGTAGGGCAGCGTCAGGCTGACTCCGTTGACGTCGGTACAGGTCATGCTGCCGGTCCGCGTGTAGCGGTTCACGGCGTTGTTCACGACGTTCCCGTTGCCGTCGGACCAGTAGATCAGCACGGTGGTCAGGCCGGATGCCCTGGTGGACGACGCCAGCTCGTTCTCGAGGAGATTCAGGGTCGAGCAGTCGGCGCCCTGCTGGTCTCCCGCCTCCGCGACGTATTGGGCGACGTCTCGAGCCACGAAGTTGATGGTGTTCAACGTGCTGAATGCGAACCCGAACTCGATGAACGCGATGATCACGAGCATGAAGATCGGGAGCACCAGTGCGAACTCGACGAGCGACTGCCCCCGGCGACGGCTTCCTGCGATGCGCCGCCACATCCCGGGTACAGCGACGTCGCCCGACTGGGGCGCGCTGGTACCGGGGATCGTCGGGGAGCTCATAGGTCGTTGTTCCGTTCGGATCTGGTAGTTCGTGGGCTGCACAAGACGAGGAGCCGGGACGCCCGGTCCTCTCTCCCACAGGCCTAATGACAGTGTCGAGGCTGAACGTGGGGGGAGCGATGGTACTTAGGTCCCGAGCCGGCTCCCCAAATCTGCGAACACGCGCCATCGCGGCCGCTGTGAGGCCGGTATGGCAAGCCTGGTCGGTGCGCGTCAGCGCCCCTTTGGCGGGACGCTGCATGCGTGGGCGAATGGCCGGCGCGATGCCGGCTTTCGGTCAGATGCCGGTGCCCTTCATCACGGTGACGATCGCGGGACCAAGGATGACGATGAAGATGGTCGGGAAGATGCAGCCAACCATCGGGAACAGCATCTTGACCGGTGCCTTGGCAGCCGCCTCTTCCGCGCGCTGGCGGCGCTCGATGCGCAGCTGCTGCGATTGGATCTGCAGCACCTTTGCGATCGGGACACCGAGCTGCTCGGCCTGCACGATCGCGCCGATGAAGTTGCTGATCGGCTGGGAGTCGGCTCGCGCGACCACGTCACGCAGGGCGTCGCGCCGCGACCTGCCCATCCGGATCTCGGCCAGCGCCTGCTGGAATTCATCGACCAGCGGCCCCTCCATCTTCTCGACCACCTTGGCCAGCGCGGCATCGAAGCCAAGGCCGGCCTCCACGGAGATCGTCAAGAGGTCGAGGACGTCGGGCAGCTGCAGCACCATCTCGAACGAACGCTTGCGCGCCCGACTGCCAAGCCAAAACTCGGGGCCCATGTAGCCGATGACCGCGCCCACCACGCCGAACAGGAAGGCCAGCGGTACCTGCCCGGTGGCGAGCATCAGTGCCGCCGCGCCAACACCGAGGACGAACGTCGAGAGGAGCTTGACGCCCATCCAGTCGGCGCCGCGGAGTCCGCCAGGGTATCCGGCGCGCTCCAGCTTGGCATCGGTCCGAGCGATCAGCCCTCCCTGGTCGCCACGATTAGCGACCCGCGAGAGGCGCTGCACCAGGGGCCGCATCACCCGCTCGAAGAGGGGCGCCTGCAGCTCGAGCTCCTCCAGGCTCTTGGGCTGGACGATGAGCTGCTCGAGACGCTGCTGGACCGCGTCCTTCTTCTGTCGCGCTGACAGTCCGTAGGTGATCAGCAGAACGGCTGCTGCCGCTAGCGCGGCAATGACGACCTGGGTTGGCATCCCATTACACCTTGATTTCGACGATGCGGCGGATGAACACGTAGCCGATGGCCATGCTGATCAAGCCGACGCCAAAGAAGATGACGCCGGTCGGCAACCCGAACAGCTCGGGTGGCTTTGCCAGCATGACGGTGATGTACGCCGGGCTGATCAGGAACAGGATCGCGGCCAGGCCCACGGGAAGCAGCGTGATCACGTAGCCGCTGTAGCGCTGCATGGCCGTCAGGGTCTTGATCTCACCCATGATCCGAACCCGCTCGCGAATCGTGTACGCGATGGAGTCCAGCACGGTGGCGAGGTTTCCTCCGACCTGGCTCTGGATATTGATCGCGGTGACCATCAGCTCCAGGTCCTCGGAGGCGACGCGCCGCACGAGGTTGCCGAGGGCAGGCTGGAGCGCGACGCCAAGGCTCATCTCCCGCACGACGCGCTCGAATTCCTCGGAGATCGGTGGCCGGGCCTCGCGCGTGACCAGCTCGATTCCCTGCAGGAACGACGAGCCCGCGCGCAATGAGTTGGCGAGCAGCGTGATGGTGTCCGGCAGCTGACGGCTGAACGAGGTGAGCCTGCGGCGCTGCCTGAAGCCGACGTACCAGCGTGGGAAGTACGCCCCCACCGCGAAGAGCAGAGCGAGCGTGACCGGGTGATGAAGGCCTGGCAGGACGAAGCCGGCGACATACCCGACGAAGGCGAACACGAAGGGCGAAGCGATCCAGGCGATCAGGAACTCGGCTGGCCGCAGCTTCAGGTCCGCTCGCGCGATCTCGGTGGAGAGTCGCGTGCTCAGGTCCTGCCCCTCGATCACGCGGGACAGTCCGGCGATCACGGGCGACTCGCGGTCGCCCGGGGTCGTGTCGATTCCCTGTGAGCGCGCGTAGCGCTCCAGGCGAGAGGCGACGCCACCCGAACCGCCGCTCATGGCGATGCCGGTCGCAATGATGACAACGGCCCCTGCGGCGAGGCCGGCGATCAGGAAAGGCAACATGCCCATGGGCTGACTCCTCTCAGAACGGCGAGCCGAAGACGTTCGGCGGCAGGTGGATCCCAGCCGCTTCGAACTTCTCGACAAACTTGGGACGAATGCCGGTCGGTCGCAGGAGGCCCTCGATCTTGCCCTCGACAACGCCCGTCTGCTCGAACACGAAGATGTCCTGCATGACGATGACGTCGCCCTCCATACCCTGCACCTCGGTGATGTTCACGATCTTGCGCGAGCCATCCTTGAGGCGGTTCTGATGGACGATGAGATCGACCGCCGATGCGATCTGCTCCCGGATGGCGCGCAATGGCAGGTCCATGCCAGCCATCAGCACCATCGTTTCGAGGCGAGCCAGCATGTCGCGTGGCGAGTTGGCGTGGCCGGTCGACATCGACCCGTCATGGCCGGTGTTCATCGCCTGCAGCATGTCCAGCGCCTCGGCGCTGCGGCACTCCCCGACCACGATCCGGTCGGGACGCATCCGCAGGGCGTTGCGCACCAGCTCGCGAATCGGGATGGCGCCCTTGCCCTCGATATTCGATGGGCGCGCCTCCAGCGTCACGACGTGCTCCTGGCGGAGCTGAAGCTCGGCGGCGTCCTCGATGGTGACGATGCGCTCGTCATCGGGGATGAAGGAGGAGAGGATGTTGAGCATCGTCGTCTTGCCGGAGCCGGTGCCGCCGGCGACGAAGATGTTCAGCCTCGCCTTCACGCAGGCCTCCAGGAACTCGAACATCTCGGTCGTGGCGGTGCCGAACCGGATCAGGTCCTCGACCGTGAACGGCGTGGCAGCGAACTTCCGGATGGTGAGCACCGGCCCGATCAGCGACAGGGGCGGGATGATGGCGTTGACACGCGAACCATCGGCCAGGCGAGCGTCCACCATCGGGCTGGACTCGTCGATGCGTCGACCGATCGGCGCGATGATGCGCTGAATGATCTTCATCACGTGCTCGTCGTTCTGGAAGGTGACATTCGTCATCTCCAGGCGGCCTTCGCGCTCGATGTAGACCTGCTGCGGGCCATTGACCATCACCTCGGTGATGGTCTCGTCGCGCAGTAGAGGCTCGAGCGGGCCGAGGCCAAGGATCTCGTCGGTGATCTGCTCGAGCATGCGCACCCGCTCGGCGCGAGTCAGCGCAAGCCCCTCCTCGTCGGCAACCTTGCCGAAGAGCTCCTCGATCTGGCGCCGGACCTCGACCTGGTTGCTCAGGTCGAGCTTGGGGTCGAGCTCATTGATGAGCCGATTCTGGACGCGATACTTCGCCTCCCGGAACGACTCACGGGCCGGCATCGCCCCCAGGAATGGTCGCGATGTGGTGGCCGCTCCGCCACCGCCCTGCGGTGTGCTCGGCTTTCCCCCGCCCGCCGGAACCGGCGTCTGCGGAGCGCTCGGAACCTGCGGCTCCCCCTCACCCGCGGGACGCGCCCGCTCGATCCTCTTCAGCAATGACATCTCATAATCCTTCCCCGTTATCGGCGGGCAAACAGGCCGCGCTTGTTGGGCTGGTCCGCGACAGCGCCGGCTTGGCCGGCAAGGGTTCGTGCGAGCTTGGTGACATCGCGCGAGAGAACGCTGTCCGGATGGGATACGACGAACGGAACGCCACGATTCACGGCGAGCACCGAAAGCCGGCCGTCCGACACGATCGTGCTATCGATCGGGCG
>JALYUB010000040.1 GCA_030853945.1 Chloroflexota bacterium | reverse complement strand
GGGCAGGACATCCTCAAGAAGTTCCTCGGGGACATCTGCGCGTGTGACCTGACCTGGAGCGCGGCGAACATCGTCGACGAGCAGATCAGGCGCATCCAGGAGCAGGTGGGGGACCGCAAGGTCATCTGCGGGCTCTCCGGCGGAGTGGATTCCTCGGTTGCGGCGCTACTCGTGCACCGTGCGGTCGGGGAGCAGCTGACGTGCGTGTTCGTCGACCACGGGCTGATGCGCAAGGAAGAGGGCGAGCAGGTCGTAAAGACCTTCCGCGACACCTTCAAGGTGCCGCTCGTGGCGGTCGACGCCGAGACGCGCTTCCTCGACAAGCTCAAGGGTGTCACCGAGCCTGAGGCCAAGCGCAAGGCGATCGGCGCGGAGTTCATCCGCGTCTTCGAGGAGGAGGCGACCAAGCTGGGGCAGATCGACTTCCTGACGCAGGGCACCCTGTATCCGGATGTCATCGAATCGAAGACGTCCGAGACCAAGGCCGCGGCCAAGATCAAGACGCACCACAACGTCGGCGGCCTGCCTGCCGACCTGCGCTTCAGCCTGATCGAGCCGCTGCGCTACCTGTTCAAGGACGAGGTGCGCAACGTCGGGTCGGAGCTCGGCCTGCCCGACGCGATGGTGCTGCGCCAGCCGTTCCCCGGGCCGGGCCTGGCCATCCGGATCATCGGCGCGGTCACCGCCGAACGGCTCGCGACATTGCGCGAGGCGGACTGGATCGTGATCGACGAGATCAAGGCAGCAGGCCTGTATCGGTCCCTGTGGCAGTCATTCGCGATCCTGACTCCGGTTCGCTCGGTGGGCGTGATGGGTGACTTCCGCACCTACGCCAACGTGGTGGCGATCCGTGCCGTCACCTCCGACGACGGCATGACCGCGGACTGGGCGCGGCTGCCGTACGACCTGCTGGCCAGGATCAGCTCCCGGATCGTGAACGAGGTTCCTGGCGTCAACCGGGTCGTCTACGACATCAGCAGCAAGCCACCGGCCACCATCGAGTGGGAGTGATCCATCCCGGCTAGGATGGCGGCGATGTCCAGCTGGTTCGACAAGCTCCTGGAGGAGCTGCAGCGCCGCCAGGCTGAGCAGGATGCCCGTCGCGAAGGACGCCCGATCCCGCCGTTCGGACCACGTCGTGGGGGCAACGGGCATGCCGAGAGTGGCGACGATGGCTCGCCACCCCTGCCACCACGCCGACCGACGATCCTGCGGCGGGGAGGGCGACAGCCACGCTGGGCGCTGATCGTCGGGCTGATCGTGCTCGCCCTGATCGTCTTCGGCCTGCTGGGTGGCGTGGTCAGCCTGCTGACCGATCTGATGTGGTACGACGCCCTCGGCCGGCGGAATGTGCTGACGACTCGCCTCTTTGCACAGGTTGCACTGTTCATCATCGGCTTCCTTGCGTTCGCGCTGCCCGCGCTGCTGAGCATCTGGCTGGCGCGGCGAATCGCGCCGCAGGTCCCGGTTCGTCGCATCGGGATGCTGGAATTGCCCGATGTCAGCCGCGCGGTGACCCTCGCCCTGGCGGGGGTCGTGCTGTTGCTGGCGCTCATCTCCGGAGCGGCCTGGAGCGGCAGCTGGCAGACGACCCTGCTCTACATCAATGGCGGCAAGTTCGGGACCGTCGATCCCAACTTCAACCGGGACATCGGCTTCTACGTCTTCGACCTGCCCTTCTGGCGATTCCTCCAGGGTTGGGGCGTGGCTGTCACCGTCGTGATCATCCTCCTCACCCTGGGCACGTATGCCGCGGGCGCGCTGCGCTGGCAGCTGCGCCTCACCGCCCCGGTCCGCGCGCACGTATCGACGCTCGGGGCGCTCTTGCTGGTGGCAATCGCCGGCGGCTACCAACTCGACATCGCGGAGCTCTCATATTCCACGCGCGGCATCCACGGGACGATCCAGGCCGCCACCTACACCGACATCCACGCGCAGGTGCCGGCATACGCGATCCTGACCGTGGCAGCCCTCGCCGCCGCGGTGCTGCTGTTGCTGAACATCTGGTTCAAGACGCTGTGGGCCATCGCGCTCGCCAGCGGGGCCTGGATCGGAATCTCGATCCTTGTCGGCGGGGTCTACCCGGGGATCGTGCAGCGCCTCAACGTGGAGCCCAATGAGCTGGCCCTCGAGCGGCCGTACATCGGGCAGAACATCGCGGCCACGCATGCCGCCTTCGGGCTCGATGCCATCGACGTCAAAGGGTTCACCGGCGAGCAGCCGCTGACCCGCCAGCTGATCACGGCCAATCAGGCGACCCTCGACAACATCCGGCTGTGGGACTACAAGCCCCTGCTCACCACGTTCGGCCAGCAGCAGATCCTGCGCCAGTACTACCAGTTCCTCGACGTCGACATCGATCGCTACCTGATCAGCGGGAAGCCGCGCCAGATCATGCTGAGCGGCCGCGAAATCGGGGGGCTGCCGCAGAATGCGCAGACGTGGACCAGCGAGCGCCTGGTCTACACGCATGGTTACGGGATCACGGCAGTACCAGTCAATGGGGTCACGCCGGAGGGGCAGCCCGATTACCTGGTGAGCGGCATCAACAACGAGCCGAAGCTGCCGGTTGGGCAGCCCCGCCTCTATTTCGGCGAGGCCGCGTCCTCGTACGTGGTGGTCGGCACGAACACGGACGAATTCGACTATCCGCTCGGTGACCAGGGCGGGAAGACCACCACCTGGAACGGCAAGGGCGGGGTCAGCGTCGGCAACTTCGTCAGCCGTCTCCTCTTCGCATTTCGCTTTGGCGACCTCAACCTGCTGATCAGCAACCAGCTGACCGATCATTCCCAGATCCTGTTCCGCCGCCAGATTGAGGAGCGCGTCCGGGAGCTGGCACCGTTCCTGGTCTACGACCGCGATCCGTACCTGGTCAGCGCCGATGGCCGCCTGGCCTGGATGTGGGATGCCTACACCACCAGCGATCGATACCCGAACTCGCAGCCGCTGACCGACATCTTCCCCGGCGCGAACTACGTGCGGAACTCGGTCAAGGTGGTCATCGATGCATACGACGGATCGGTGCGCTTCTTCATCAGCGACCCGAAGGATCCGATCGTCAATGCCTACGCCAGGATCTTCCCCGGCCTGCTCGAGCCCCTCAGCGCGATGCCGGCGGCGCTGCAAGCCCACCTGCGCTACCCCGAGGACCTCTTCACCGCGCAGAACGAGTCCTACCTGCTGTATCACGTCGGTGCCAACGCGCAGGGAGCGGAGGCCCTGTACAAGCAGGAGGACCGCTGGTCATTCCCCACGCAGCAGACCGATGTGGCGAGCGTGGGGACCCAGATCGCACCCTACTACGTGATCATGAAGCTCCCGGGTGAGGCGAACCCCGAGTTCGTCCTGATCCAGCCACTGGTCGCCGCCTCGCGCCCCAACATGATCAGCTGGGTTGCGGCGCGAATGGACCCCGGCCACTACGGCGAGCGGATCAGCTTCCGTTTCCCGTCCAACTCGACGACTCTTGGGCCAGCCCAGATCCAGGCGCGCATCAACCAGGACTCGACGATATCGGCCCAGTTCACGCTGTGGTCGGCTGCCGGCTCGAGCGTCGTACGAGGCAATCTGCTCGTGCTGCCGATGGGTGACTCGATCCTGTACGTGGAGCCGATCTTCCTGCAGTCCACTCAGTCGTCGTTCCCCGAGTTCAAGCGTGTGATCCTCGCGGTCCAGAATCGCCTCGCATTCGCCGATACGGTCGCTCAGGGAATCAGCCAGCTCCTCGGAGAGGCGACGATCCCGCCGCCGGATGGCGGCGGGATCGGTCAACTGCCGGGGGACGTAGCTTCGCTGGTGGCGGATGCGCAGCGGCTGTATGACGCCGCCCAGGCGGCGCTGACGGCGGGTGACCTGGGCACCTACCAGGCTCGCATCGATGACCTGGCCAAGGTGATCGCCCGGCTCGGGCAGCTGGTGGGGGCGCCTTCGGCGTCGCCCGCCGCCTCGGCCGCGCCGAGCGGCTAGTTGCGGGTCCTCGTCCTCGGCGGCGGCGGGCGTGAGCACGCGCTCGCGTGGCGCCTTGCTCGCGACGAATCGGTCGAGCGCGTATTCATCGCACCCGGCAACGGGGGGACCGCAGCGGTCGCTCAGCCAGTGGTCGACCTGCCCGTGAACCAGCCATCTGCTGTTGCGCGCCATGCCGCGCGTGAGCGTTACGACCTCGTCGTGGTGGGCCCCGAGGCGCCGTTGGCGGCGGGTATGGCTGACGCCCTGCAACGGGCATCGATCCCGGTATTCGGACCCACCCGCGCGGCCGCGAGGCTGGAATCGAGCAAGGCCTTCGCCAAGGAGCAGCTGCGGCGGGCCGGCGTCGCCGCCCCTGCCGCTGCCGTCTTCGGCGATGCGGAGGAGGCCGTGGCGCACGCGAGGTCCAGCGAACGTCCCCCGGTGGTCAAGGCCGACTGGCTGGCCGCCGGCAAGGGGGTGGTGGTGCCCGACACGACCGACGACGCCGAGCTCGCGATCCGGAACCTGCTGCGCGGCGCGCCGAGCGACGCCCGGCTCCTGCTCGAAGAGCGGCTGGTCGGACGGGAGGTGTCCGCCTTCGCCCTGGTCAGCGACGAGGCGGTGGTGCCCCTGGCGGCCGCGTGCGACTACAAGCGTCTGCTGGATGACGACGGCGGTCCGAACACGGGCGGCATGGGGGCCTACGCCCCCGTTCCCTGGTATGGGCGGGAGGAGATGGAGTCGGCGGTAGCCACCATCTTCGAGCCGATCGCGTGGCGCATGGCGCGCGATGGCACCCCATATCGCGGCGTCCTGTACGCAGGACTGATGCTGACCGAGGCCGGGCCGATGGTGCTCGAGTTCAACGCGCGCTTCGGGGACCCGGAGGCGCAGGTGCTGCTGCCGCTGCTCGATGGGGACCTGGCGACTGCCCTCCTGGGCGCGGCCACCGGCGATCGCGGAGCGATGGAGGGCTCGCTTTCGATGCGACGGGGCGCCGCCGTGGGGGTGGTCGTTGCGGCCGATGGATACCCGGATGCCCCGATCAGCGGCGGACGGCTGGAGGGTGTCGAGCCGTCGGGAGCGGGCGACGATGGGCCGCTCCTCTGCTTCCACGCGGCGACTCGACGCGCTGGCGACGGCTCGTACGAGGCATCCGGTGGCCGCGTGGTAACCATGGTGGGGCTCGGCGACGACCTGGCGGCGGCCCGCGAGGTCGCCTACGAGGGCGTGGCCGCCTCGAGCCTCGCTGGTGGGCAGCACCGGTCTGACATCGGGTTGCGGGAGCGCTAGCCGCCGGCCTTGATGGCGGCCATGATCCGCTTCTCGAGCTGCAGGATGTTCTCCTCGAGAGCCTCGACATGTTTGAGGATCTGGGTGTTGCCGCCAAGAAGTCGCACGTTCTGCTCTTCCGCCACGTCGGTCTCTTCCGCTGCGTGCTCCAGGGTCAGCCGGTCGCGCTGAGCGGACCGGTTGCCGGCCAGCAGGATGAGCGGCGCGGCATACGCTGCCTGGGTCGAGAAGGCCAGGTTCAGCAGGATGAACGGATAGGGATCGAAGGGCTTGCTGAGCAGATAGATGTTGCCGCCCAGCCAGACGGCGACCAGCACGGTCTGCAGGATCAGGAACCGCCAGCTGCCCATGAAGCCGGTGACCGCATCCGCGATGCGCGCACCAATCGGCGCGTCGTCGATCAGCGCCTTGTTCACCGGGTGCCGGCTGGCCGGTCTCTTGACGGCCTTCTTTGGCATGGCATTCCTCCAGACTTGCCCGCGGTCGGCCAGCGGCCGGTCGTCTGCGGGCTATCCTAGGACCGATGACCCCTGCCCCCCTGGTCGCCGTCATCTGCGGCTCCCGATCCGACCTGCCCGCCCTGCGCGGCTGCTTCGATACCCTCGACAGCTACGCCATCGGCTGGGAGGCGAGCGTCATCAGCGCGCATCGACAGCCGTCGGCCCTGGCTGCATACCTGCGTGATGCGGAGGTGCGCGGGGTGCGGATCTTCATCGGCGCCGCCGGCATGGCCGCTCACCTGCCGGGCGTGCTCGCGTCGCTGACGGCGCGACCGGTCATCGGCGTGCCGCTGGATGGCGGCGCGCTGGGGGGCGCCGATGCGCTGTACAGCGTCGTCCAGATGCCGCCCGGCGTGCCGGTGGCTACGGTCGCGATCGGGTCAGCTGGGGGCAAGAACGCGGCGCACCTGGCCGCCCGCATCCTGGCATTGGGCGATGCGACGCTGGCGGCCCGCGTGGACGCCCTTCGGGCCGAGTTGGCCGATGGCGCTGAGCTGGGCATCGATCCGAGATGATCGATCGCTATGCCATCCCCGAGCTGCGAGAGCTTTTCTCGGAGGCGCGGAAGCTGGCGCTCTGGCTGAGGATCGAGCTGCTGGCAGCCGAGGCGATGCACGCCGGCGGCGTCATCCCCGACGACGACTGGGAGCGGATCCGCGACTCCGCGGCCCTGGCCGACGTGGCGCGCGTCCGCGAGATCGAGGAGGAGTCGCAGCACGACGTGATCGCGTTTCTGCGATCGGTCACCGAGCGGCTCGGCCCGGAGGGGCGGTGGCTGCACTTCGGCCTGACGAGCTCCGACATCCTGGACACGGCGACAGCGGTGACGCTCCGCGACGCGACCAGCTTCGTCGAGGACGAGCTGCGCCGGCTGGCCGAGCTGCTGGGCGGCATGGCGGTCGCCTATCGGTCGACGCCGATGGTGGGGCGCAGCCACGGCATACATGCCGAGCCGATCACGTTCGGCTTCAAGGTGGCCGGCTGGTATGCGGAGGTGCAGCGTGACCAGGCGAGGCTCGCCCGCGCCCGCGAGGGGATCGCGGTCGGCAAGGTGTCCGGCGCGGTAGGCACCCACGCCCACGTCGATGTCCAGGTCGAGCGCTTCGTGTGCCAGGCCCTGGGCCTGGCCCCGGATCCGGCGGCAACCCAGGTGGTCAGCCGAGACCGGCATGCCGAGCTGCTGACCGCGCTCGCCATCCTCGGCGGCACGCTGGAGCGGATGGCGGTGGAGATCCGTCACCTGCAGCGGACCGAGGTCGGCGAGGCATTCGAGCCGTTCGGCGCCGCGCAGCAGGGAAGCAGCGCCATGCCCCACAAGCGGAACCCGGTCCTGGCCGAGCGGATCACCGGTTTCGCGCGGCTGCTGCGTGCCGACGCCCTGGTTGGGCTCGAGAACATGGCCCTCTGGCACGAGCGCGACATCAGCCATTCGAGCGCGGAGCGCTTCGTGTTCGAACGCGCGCTGGGGATCGCTGCGTACGCCACCCGCTCGATGACCGGGCTGCTGGCCGGCCTCGAGGTCGATTCGGCGCGCATGGCCAGAAACCTCGACCTGCTCGGCGGGATGGTCTACTCGGAGGCGCTGCTGCTGGCGATGGTGGCAAAGGGCGCCAATCGGCAGGAGGCGTATCGCCTGGTGCAGGGGGCCGCCCGGCGAGCCTGGGCGGGCGAGGGCACCTTCCGGGCCGAGCTGCTCGGTGACGAAGGCGTGGGCCGCTGGCTCGGAACCGAGGAGATCGAGCACGCCATGGATCTCGACGCGCACCTGGCCGGCATCGGCGCCACCCACGGCGCGCTGGGGCTCGTCGCCGAGGAACGAGCGCGCTCATGAGCGGTCCAGGTCAATGGCTCGCTCGCGGAGCGGCCACCGGAAACGCGGCCGCCGACCGCACTGATCAATGGCTGGGGGGATCGATCGGGGCGCTCAGCTACCTCGCCTGGCTGCCGCTGCTGCTGACCGTCACGTCGCTGCCGCGGGCCAGCGACCTCGCCTTCATGGGCGCGCGCCTGTTCAGCTCGGGGTCATTCCCATGGAACGTGCTCCTGCTCGCGTCGCTGGCCACCGGCGCCGTGGTGTTCGCCTGCCTGCTGGCTGCGCTGGGCGAGGCGGTCCTGCTGCGCGGGGCCGGCAGGGAAACGCCCGGCCGCTCCCTGGCCCGCGAGACCGAGGCGGCCTTCAGCGTGGTCCTGATGGCCGCGCTGCCCGCGATCGTCGCCGTTGCCATCCTGGCGACCGGCGTGGCCGTGGTGGCGCCGGCGGAGTTCGGGGCCCCCGACCTCGGTGCGCCCCTGTGGCTGCGCATCGCGGCGCACCTCGTCCCGCTGCTGGCCGTGCTGGCCGTGCTGATCGTGCTCGGCCAGGCAATCGGCGCCGCGGCATTGCGACGCGCCATCGGGCCAGACGCGATGCCGGTCGGAGCTGCGCTGCGATCGGGCCTGCGGGACCTCGTGCGCCGGCCCGCCACCCGCCTCGGCCTGGCGATTGCCTCGATGGTCATCGACCTGCTGTCCCTCGTCCTTGCCACCGGGGTGCTGCGGGTCCTCTGGGCGCCGATCCGGGTCGAGCTGGGGGGAGGGCATCTCGTGAGCCCGCAGGCGCTGCTCCTGCTGGTAGGCTTCGTGGCGATCTGGCTCACCCTTGTCCTGGCCCTTGGAGCCATTGGCGCCTGGGTATCGGCGTGGTGGTCGTTGGAGCTGGCGCCGGCTGACGCGGGGGCTCGACCGGAGGGGCAGGAGGTCATTTCGTGACGGCCGAACTCGGCTTCAACCAGGAGCTCCAGCTTGCCGGACGGCTGACTGCCGGCCTGGTGCTCGGGGCAGTGATCGGCTTCGAGCGCGAGCTGCATCGCCAGCCGGCCGGCTTTCGCACCCACGCCCTGGTGGCGCTGGGGTCGGCCATGTTCACCATCATCTCGGCCTATGGCTTCGGCGGATCCACCGTCGATCCGACGAGGATCGCAGCGCAGATCGTGTCGGGCATTGGCTTCATCGGGGCCGGGACCATCCTGCAGCACCGCGGCAACATCCGCGGCCTCACCACGGCCGCGTCGCTGTGGGCGGTTGCCGCGATCGGCATGGCGGCCGGGGCGGGGATGCTGGCGCTGGCCCTGGTCGGCACGCTGCTGATCCTGGTGGTGCTTGCGCTGCTGGACAATGTCGAGGACTTCGTCCGGCGGCGCCTGGGGCTCGAACCGAGGCCCCCGACGGCACTGCCGGATGACATCGAAGGCCCGACGGAGGACCTGTCATGACCCTTACCGAATCCACCATTTCCGGCCTGGAGCTTCTGCATCGGGGGAAGGTCCGCGAGACCTACGCCGTCGGCGACGATCGCCTGTTGCTGGTTGCCACCGATCGACTCTCCGCGTTCGACGTCGTCTTCGAGCAGCCGATCCCCGACAAGGGGCGCCTGCTGACCGCGCTGTCCACCTATTGGTTCCGCCGCCTCGAGCCGCTCGGCCCGACCCACTTCCTGTCCACCGATCCGGCCGACTTCCCGGATGCTGCTCGAGCGCCGGAGCTCGCAGGGCGGGTGACGCTGGCGCGGCGCGCGGTCCGCATCGATGCCGAATGCGTGGTGCGCGGCTACCTGGCCGGGTCCGGCTGGGCAGAGTACGGCGTCGACGGGAAGGTCGGCGGGCACCGCCTCCCGGCCGGGTTACGCGAGGCTGACCGTCTGCCGGAGCCGATCTTCACGCCGTCCACCAAGGCGGAGGTCGGTCACGACGAGAACATCACACGGGCGCAGCTGGCGGAGATGGTGGGAGCGGATCTCGCTCGCGAGCTGGAGGAGCGGTCGCTGGCGCTCTATCGCGCGGGCGCGCAGCGCGCTGCGGAGGTCGGATTGGTCCTGGCCGATACCAAGTTCGAGTTCGGCTGGATCGACGGCAAGGTGGCGCTGATCGACGAGCTGCTGACGCCCGACTCGAGCCGCTTCTGGGACGTCGCGGCCTATGCACCCGGTGCAAGTCCGGCATCGTTCGACAAGCAGTACGTCCGCGACTTCGTCGCCGCATCCGGCTGGAATCGCGAGCCGCCGGCGCCGCGCCTGCCGGCCACCGTCATCGACGGAACACGGGAGCGCTACACGACCGCGTACGAGCGCCTCACCGGTGAGCCGTGGTCGACCGCGGAGAGCCCGGACTGATGCGCTGGCTGGCGGAGGTTCACGTCCGGCTCCAGCCCGGGATCGCGGATCCGGAGGGCCAGACCATCGCCAGCGGCCTGCGCGCACTTGGCTTCGAGGGGGTGGCGGAGGTGCGAGCCGGAAAGCTCCTGCGCATCAGCTTCGAGGCATCCGACCGTACTGCCGCCGAGGCATCGGTCGACGAGATGTGCCGCCGGCTGCTGGCCAATCCGGTGATGGAGACGGCGGACTGGGAGCTTCGCGCCGACGAGACGGCTGCCATCGAGGTGCACGCGTGAGCCGGACGCCGCGCGTGGCGGTCGTCGTGTTTCCCGGTACCTGGAGCGACCGCGACTTCGTCCATCTCGCCGGCCTGCTCGACTGGGACGTGCGCCTGGTGTGGCACACCCAGACCGACCTGGGCGACGCAGATGCGGTCGTGCTGCCCGGCGGCTTCGCCCATGGGGACTACCTGCGCACCGGCGCGATCGCCCGCTTTTCGCCGGTCATGCAGGCGGTCGAGGCATTCGCCGCGGCCGGCGGCCCCGTGCTCGGCTCGTGCAACGGGTTCCAGATCCTGACCGAGGCCGGAATCCTGCCGGGCGTCCTCCTCCGCAACGACCACCTGGAGTTCCGCTGTGACTGGCAGTCGCTTCGGGTCGAGCACGCGGACGGCCCCTGGCTGGCCGGGCTGTCCGAAGGGGAGACGATTCGACTCCCGATCTCGCACGGGGAAGGGCGCTTCTACGCACAGCCCGCCGTACTCGACCAGCTGGAGCGCGACGGTCGGGTGGTGCTGCGCTACGCCGATGCCGATGGGGCGGTGGTGCCCGATGCGAATCCCAACGGCTCGCTGCGTTCGATCGCAGGGATCGTCAACGAGCGAGGCAATGTGCTCGGCCTGATGCCGCATCCGGAGCGCGCGGCGGAGGCGGAGGTGGGCGGGACCGACGGCCTGCGCATGCTCCACGCGCTTGACGACTGGCTTGCCGCCCAGCCGGCCGCCGCCGAGCGTCGGCTATGATTCGGAGCCTCCGAGACGCTCCTGATGGAGGTCCTTCGCCCGATGCAGGATGACGAGCGGGACCCGAGCGAGGCGCCGGCCGAAGCCCGTCCGGACGAAGCTGAGGAAGCGCAGCCCTCATCCGCACCCAGCGATGCCGAGGCCTGGGTCGTCCCGCCTCCGCCGCCGGTCAGCTCCGAGGCGATCCCCGCCCACTCCGTGCCTGCAACGCCGCTCAGCGAGGGTACGCGCTGCCCGCGCTGCGGCACCGACAACCGGCCCGGCGTCGCGTTCTGCCGCAGCTGCGGCCAGCGGCTGATGGCGCCGGGCGCCCCGGCCGCGGTCGAGCGACCAGCTCCCCAGGACGGGACGCAGGCGTGCCCGCGCTGCGGGACGCACAATCGGGCCGGGGTGGCCTTCTGCCAGAACTGCGGCGCCAACCTGCGTCCCGTCGGCGCCGGCGAGCGTGAGGCGGAGAACACCGAGTCGCAAGCGAAATCGACGCACCGCGCGATCCTCGGTCCCGCGGTCCTGCTCATCGGAGCCCTGGGCATGCTGACCGGCTGGCTGCTGCCCTTCGAATTCGGCGGCGCGTCCCTGTGGGCCCGCTCCTTCGGCGCGCCCGGCGGATACGGCATCTCCTTCTGGCTCGGCTATCCGCAGGGAAAGATCACCGAGACCGCCTACTTCGGGCTCGCCGCCCCGGTGCCGATCCTGATCGCGATCCTGCTTGTCCTGGCCATGGCCGGGTTGCTCCACGCAGCCCCGGGCGGCCTGCAGCGCCTCGGCCTGTGGGTCGCTCTTGCCTGGGGGCTGGGCCTGGCCATCCTGTTCCTGGTGGTCGAGCTGCTCGGCGGTCCCGGCGGCGACCTGGTGCGGATGCTCCGCTCGCTCTCCCCCGGCGGCATCATCTTCATGCTGTCCGGGCTGATCGTGGCCATCGGCGCGCTGACGCGCCTGTGGCGAGGCTGAGCATCGCTGCGCCCGTGGAGCGTCACGGGCTGACCGAGGAGGAGTTCCGGCTGGCGGTGGCGGCGCTCGGCAGGGAGCCGAACGAGGTCGAACTCGGCATGTTCGGGGCCATGTGGAGCGAGCACTGCGCCTACAAGCACTCGAAGACGCTGTTGCGCAGCCTTCCCAGCGGCGGCGAGCGGGTCCTGGTCGGTCCGGGCGAGAACGCGGGCGCGATCGACATCGGCGATGGCCTGGCGGTCGTGTTCAAGGTCGAGTCGCACAATCATCCCAGCGCGGTCGAGCCCTACCAGGGGGCCGCCACCGGCGTCGGCGGCATCATCCGCGACATCTTCACGATGGGGGCGCGGCCGATCGCGCTGCTCAACTCCCTGCGATTCGGGCCGCTCGACCCGGCCGATGACGCCACGGGCCGGACCGATGCGACGGCTGCCGCCCGCAACCGCTACCTGCTGGGCGGCGTGGTGGCCGGGATCGCCGGCTATGGCAACTGCATCGGGATCCCCGATGTCGGCGGTGAGATCGGGTTCGATGCGACCTACAGCGGCAACCCACTGGTCAATGCCATGTGCGTCGGGATCGCCCGGCACGAGGAGATCACCCTGGCACGGGCCGCGGGGCCTGGCAACGCGCTGCTGCTGGTCGGTGCCGCAACGGGCCGGGACGGAATCCAGGGCGCCAGCTTCGCGTCGACCTCGCTGGGAGAGGACCGCGACGAGCGTCGGCCGGCGGTCCAGGTCGGGAATCCCTTCCTGGAGAAGCTGCTGATGGAGGCCTGTCTCGAGCTGGCGGGCTCGGACGCCGTGGTGGCCATGCAGGATCTTGGGGCGGCCGGGCTCACCTGCGCGCTGGCCGAGGTCTCCGCCCGTGGCGAATGCGGCGCCGAGGTCGATCTTGACCTGGTGCCGCGGCGGGAGCTCGGCATGACCCCGTACGAGCTCCTGCTGAGCGAGTCGCAGGAGCGGATGCTGCTGGTTGTCCGCGTCGGGCGCGAGGCCGAGGTGCAGGCCACCTTCGAGCGCTACGACCTGCACGCGGTCACCATCGGCCGGGTCGTCGCCGAACCCGTGGTCCGGGCTCTCGCCTCGGGGCAGGCGGTCTGCGAGGTGCCGGGACGTGCGCTCGCGGACGACGCGCCGCGCTACACCCCCGCCGCTGCCGCGCCTCCCGACCACGAAGCCCGGCGTGCCGAGCGGCTCGACGACCTGGCGGCGGAGACGCCCTCGGCGGCAACGCTGCTGGAGCTGCTCGCCAGTCCGAACATCCGCAGCCCTAAGCCGATCTGGCGCCGTTACGACCACATGAATGGCAGCAACACCATCGTGGGACCGGGCGCCGGCGATGCTGCGCTGCTGCGCATCAAGGGCACGCCCCGGGCCATCGCCTTGTCGCTCGACGGTCCCGGCCGGCTCGGCGCGCTCGACCCGCACCTGGCCGGGCTGGCTGCCGTTGCCGAGGGCGCCCTGAACGTGGCCTGCACCGGCGCGACCCCGATCGGGATCACCAACTGCCTGAACTTCGGGTCCCCGGAGCAACCGGCCGGCTACTGGCAGCTCTCGGAGGCGGTGGCCGGCATGGCCGAGGCCTGCACGGCGTTCGGGATCCCGATCGTCTCGGGCAACGTCAGCCTCTACAACGACAGCCCGGACGGCCCGGTCCTGCCGACGCCGGTGGTCGGCACTGTCGGCCTCAT
>JALYUB010000035.1 GCA_030853945.1 Chloroflexota bacterium | reverse complement strand
GGGTCGTCCGCCAGCGCTCATCGGCGGCAAACGCGACCTGCAGCTCACGGCGGGCCGCCGCGACGTCGCCGCCCGCGGCCAGCTCGATGCCCCGCCAGAACACGAGCTCGTAGGCATCGGGCGCCATTCGCCTCGCGAGCTCGTAGCGTTCGGCGGCGCCCTGGCCGGATCGCGCGGCGTCCCCCTCCTCGTCGAGGAGGTCGTACGCGAGCTGCATGGTCACGATGCGGCGCAGCTCCGGGACAGGGTCGGGATGGTCCTCGATGCGCATGTCCAGCATCCGGCCGCGCCACGCCGCCTGCTGCAGCTCGCCAGAGGCGACCATGATCGCGGCCGACTGCCGCCCACGGACATCACCGCCCTCTGATTCCGCGGCCTCCATGGCGCGCAGCATCCGCTCGACCAGGGGCGCGCCCTCGGCCAGCGCCGATTCGTACGCGGCGGCCATCGCCGGCCAGCAGGTGTCGCGCTCGAGCAGGTTGCCCTGCACCGTGAACCCGTCGCCGACGAGGTGCCCGCAGGCGGGAATGCAGTCCGCGCCGGTGTGCGCGGCCGCCCTGCCGGTGCTGTCGATCACGCCCAGCTGGCGCACCTGCGCCTGTGGATCGCTGGCCACCAGCGCCGCGACGACCTCGTCGGCTGAGCGGCCTCCGCGCAGCATCTCGAGGCCCATCGGTCCGAACGAGATGTTGACCGATGCCTGGGTGGCGATCGCCCCCACGCCGGCCTCCAGCCACGGGACGACCGGCCCGACCCCCAGGTAGTGCGACTGGACGGCGACGCCGAAGCGGCCGGTCAGTGGGTCGCGGGCCACGATGCTGTACGTCACGGCGGTAGGGTAGCGGCCTCCGCGATCGCCAACCAGCCGGCCGCGTCCGCCTCTGCCGCCAGGGCGCGGACCACGCAGCTGTCCAGCGCGGCGCGGTACGGGGCCAGCAGGGCAGTGACATCGGCCGGGTCGGTGGCGGCGATTCCGGGGACTCCGCGCTCATCGGCGTGCTGGGCGTCGAACAGGCTGGAGTAGGCGCGCGGCCGGGCGCGGTAGCGGTCTCCCTCGGCGGCCAGACAGACGGCCGCATCGGCCCCGAGCGCAACCCTCACGTAGGCCGCGACCCGCGGGACCGGCCGGCCAGCGGCATGCGCGCCCGCGGCGATCCGCTCCCGCGCCCAGGCGATCCGATCCGGAAAGGACCAGTTCAGCAGGACGAGGTCGGCGATCTCGCCGCCCAGGGAGCACATCCCCGGGCCGAGCGCGGCGATCCCCAGACGGACATCGGGAAGAGATCGTCGCAGGGAAGCCACCGCGTCCCGGACCGCGGCCAGCGACGAGCCCGACCCGGTGCCGACTCCGAGCACCAGCCGGTCGTGCGGCAATCCCAGCCGGTCGACCTCCGCCGCGATCTCATCGGCCGTTCGATCGGAGAGGGGCGCCACGCCGAGGCACAGGTCGATGCGCGCCGTAGCCTCCAGCGCAGCCGCCAGGGTGGCCAGCCCCGAGCCCAACCGCCCGTCGTTCGACCACAGCTCGTCGTAGCCGAGCGACTCGAGCCCGGCACCGAGAACGGGCAGCCCGACCGCGAACGGGTCCGGCTGCGCGGGTATGCCAAAGCCCAGGTGCGGCTCCACCCTCAGCCGGCGAGAAGGCTGTCTCGTGGACCGAGCGCCTCGCGAGCGACTCCCGGCATGTCGGTGACAAAGCCCCACAGTCCGATCGCGGCGAGCTGCTTCATGCGTTCGGGATCGTTCACCACGTAGCAGCCGACGAGGCAGCCGAGCGCCCAGGCCCGTGAGAGCAGGGGACCAGGGTCAAGCCCAAGATCGCCCTCCCACGGGTGGATCGCGGCGTGCCCGTGCTCCACCGCGTACGTCAGCGCAAGATCGATCGCCTGGGACGGAACCAGCAGGTAGCCGGTCGAGAGCCCCGGATCGAGCCGGCGGGCGTCGTCGATGGCTCGCTCGTCGAAGCTGATCACGCTCACCGCATTCGCGGCCCGGACTGGGGACCCGCGGAGCGTCTCCACGGTCGGCCCGGTCGCGTCGCGGGCCTTGATCTCGACCACCAGGCCAATCCCCTCGGGCAGCCATTCGAGCACCTCCCCCAGGGTCGGAACCTGGGTGCCCTTTCCGCGGAACGGAAACGAGCCGTCGGCCGCCTGGAAGCTGTTGCCGGCGTCGGCCGCCCGGATCTGCTTCATGGTCATCGACGAGATCGCGCCGGTGCGGTCCGTGGTCCGGTCCAGCGTCTCGTCGTGGATCACGGCCAGCTGCCCGTCGGCTGCCAGATGGACATCCAGCTCAATGGCATCGGCCCCCATCTCGACCGCCAGCCGGTACGCCTCCATGCTGTTCTCCGGCGCCTCGTGTGGAGCGCCACGATGGGCGACGACCAGGGTCACGGCACTTCTCCCGGTGGAACGATTGCAGGCTCGATGGGGGGCAAGTATCGCTCGTCCTGATCGGGATGCTGCAGCCCCTCCGGCACGCGTCGCACGATGGTGAAGCCGATCACCATCAGCACCAGCAGCGACAGGATCGCAACCTGGTAGGCGACCTTACCGAGCGGCCCAAGGAGCAGGGCCACGATCGAGCCATACGCGATCGGGCCGATCACCGCACTGAACTTTCCCGCCAGCCCGTATAGGCCGAGCATCTCGCCGACCTGCTCCGGCCGCGCCAGGCGCAGCAGCAGGAGCCGATCGGTCACGGCCACGCCGCCCAGCCCGGACCCGAGCACCGCGCCGGCGACGAGGAACGGGACCTTGTCGAGCGCCAGCCCGAGCAGGAGCAGACCGCCCGTCCAGGAGGCGAGCACCCACAGCAGCGTGCGCCTGGCGCCGATGCGATCCGTCAGCCAGCCCCACCCGAACGATGCGATCACGGCCACGACCGTGAGCAGGAGCAGGATGCTCAGGGCCTCGGAGGCCGTGAAGCCGATCGCCTGGGTGGCGAAGGCGCTCATCACGACGATGGCGGTGTTGACCGGGTCGGAGTAGAAGAAGCGACCGATGATGAATCGCAGCAGGCCGGGAGTCTGTCGTGCATGCCCGATGGTTATCTGCAGCTGGCTCCAGGAGCGCAGCGCATCCATCAGGCGAAAGTGCTGCTGGTCCCTCGGGCGCTCGTGCACGCGCAGGAAGATCGGCGCGGCGAAGACGGCGAACAGCGACCCGACGAGCATGAAGCTGGCGGCGGTGGATCCGCCGTCGGCGTCGGTCGTGATCCTGAACAGCAGCCCCGACACGATCGTGCCCAGGTAGCCGAACGCGACGCCAACCCCCGACAGCCGGCCGCGGGTCTCAAGCCGTGCGACGTCCGGCAGGAGTGCGTCGTAGTAGATCAGGGCGGCCTGGTAGCCGAAGTTGGCAATCGCAAACAGGAGCAGGCCGATACCGATGTCCACGAAGCCGATGAACAGGGTCGGCCCGATGGCAAGCACGGTGAAGACGCCCAGGTAGGGCTTGCGGCGGCCGGTCCGATCGCTCATCGCGCCGAGAACCGGCGAGACGGCGGCGTTGACCAGGACCGAGATGCTGACCGCGAAGGTGAACCAGAACTGGCCGCCCGCCTCGCCCAGGAAGCGGATCGCCCACAGGCTCATTGCGAAGCTGACGATGGCGAAGCTGAAGATCGTGTTGGCGAAGTCGTAGAGGGCCCAGGAGAGCCCCTCGACCGCGCTCCCCGAGCGAGTCAGGCCGCCGAGGCCACGCCACCAACCGGCCGGCGCAAGGCGATGCACGCGCGGATGATAACGAGCCTGTACCCTTCGCAACGAGGTAGTTTCATTGTCCGTCGCCCCCACAGCACAGCCCTCCAGTGAGCACGTGCGCGAGCTGCATCCGACCGGGATCTTCGCCGCGGTAGGTCGGTTCGACTACCGGTTCCGGCGCTGGCTACCGATCATCGGCCTGGCCATCGTGATCGGCGTGAATGGATGGGCCTCAGTGGCCGGCGGAACGCTGATCCAGGGCGGCTGGGTGATCGGTGGGTCCGAGGAGCAACGGGCTGCGGCGCTGATCGCCGATCGATTCGGCAACGAGGCGACGACCATGCTGGTCGTCTACCAGGATCCTGCCGGAGATGCAGCCTCGCCGGCCTTCCAGGCGACGGTCGAGGCCAGCCTCAAGCGGGTCGCGACGGATCCCGCGGTCGCCAAGGTCCAGACCTACCGGCAGATCGGCCTGCCGGCGCTGCTGAGCACCGACAGGACGACCACCATCGCGGTCGTGTTCCTGGACAAGGGCGTCGAGGACGCGGTCAACGATGCCGGGCGGCTGGCGGGCGAGGTTGACCGCCCGGCCGGCGTGCAGATGTGGGTCACCGGGATCCCGCAGGTCTATCACGAGTTCAACGCGAAGATCGAGTCGGACCTGTTCCAGGCCGAGGCGATCAGCCTGCCGGTCGCGCTCCTGATCCTGCTTGCCGTTTTCGGTACGCTGGTCGGGGCGGCGTTGCCGCTGGTGATAGCCGGCTTCGCGATGCCGACCGCGTTCGCCGCGATCAGCCTCCTGGCGCGCGTCACGCAGATGAGCATCTTCGTCACGAACATCGCAACCATGATCGGCCTGGCCCTGGCGATCGACTACTCGCTATTCATGGTGAGTCGCTACCGGGAGGAGCTGCGCCACCACGACGTCGAGATCGCCCTCGAGCGCATGATGGGCAGCGTCGGCAAGGCGGTCGCGGTGTCGGGAATCGCGGTCGCGATCGGCCTGGGATCCCTCGTCGTGTTCGATGCCACGGCCCTGCGAAGCATGGGCCTCGGCGGCATCATCACCGTCCTCTCGACGCTGCTCTTCGGCCTCACGGTCCTGCCCGCTCTGCTGGCGCTCCTCGGCACGCGCGTCAATCGGCTGCGCGTCCCCCTGCCGCGCTTCCTGCGACTGATCGAAGAGGACCCCGCGGCAGCCGACCGCCGGCAGGGGCAGGGCGTGTGGGCCTGGATCGCGGCGCGCGTCATGCGTCGACCGCTCATCGTCGCGCTGCCGGTGCTCGCCATCCTGGTGATCGCCGGCTCGCCGTTCCTCGGGATCCAGCTGTCGACCGGGCAGAACCTGTCCGACCTGCCGGCAGTTCCATCCCGGATCGGGTTCGAGGTCATCGCGGACAAGTTCCCCGGCGGGGAGAGCGATCCGATCACGATCGCGCTGACCTGGCCGGGCGAGGACCTGGGCGGATCGCTGGCCACCGACCGCCAGGCGGAGCTCGCGGCCTACGAGGACCGGATCCGCCGACTGGACCTGGTCACGCAGGTCGAGAGCGTCCTCACGCCACCGCCCGGGCTGAGCGCCTCCGACTACGCTGGGCTGCTGGCGCTCCCTCCCGCCCAGCGCCCCGCAGCGGCCGCCGCCGGGCTGGCGGACTACATCGGCGGCTGGCTCGCCCGTGACACCGTCAAGCTGCGGGTCTTCTCGAGTGCGGTGCCAGACTCGGACCAGGGCCGTGCGCTGGTGGGAGTGGTGCGTGCCGTCGACCCGCCTCCCGGCGCGCAGGCGCTGACCGGCGGGCTGCCGTCGCGATCGGCGGACTTCATGGCCAGCTTCCGGGCTTCCGTGCCGATCGCGATCCTGATCGTGGTGCTGGTGACGGGCGTGGTCCTGTTCCTGACCTTTGGATCGGTGTTCCTGCCGATCAAGGCCGTGCTCATGAGCCTGATCAGTGTCACGGCCAGCTTCGGTGCCCTGGTCTGGATCTTCCAGCAGGGCCACCTGGCCGGTCCGCTCGGCTTCGAGACGTCGGGCACCATCGGCGCATGGCAACCGATCATCATGTTCGCGATCCTGTTCGGACTCTCGATGGACTACGAGGTGCTGCTCCTGTCCAGGATCCGGGAGCGCTACCTGGCGACCCGCGACAACACCC
>JALYUB010000041.1 GCA_030853945.1 Chloroflexota bacterium | reverse complement strand
GTGTTCACCGCGATGAACTCGACGCCCATCATCTCGGCGCGGATCATCCGGTTCACGGCATTCGAACCGCCGCCGCCGACGCCGATGACCTTGATCAGTGCGAAATGCTCTGCATCCGAACGGAGCGGCATGAAGGATTCTCCTGCGCGGTAGGCTGGCTGGTGGCTGGCGACCCGGAGCTCGCGCGGGTTGGTCCGATTCTAGCGACCGCACCACGAAGGCGTGGCCGATTTATCCACATCCGCGACCCGAGTTATGCACACCCGCGAAAACGCGGTGGATGAGCGCGCCGTTGCTCCACACCGCCCGCCGGCACCCATGTCAGCCCGGGAACAGGCCCCTGAACCAGTCGACGATGCGGCTCAACCCTCCCCCCAGTGGGGAGCCTGTCGAGAAGCTGATCGGCTCGGTGCCGATGTGGTGCGCGCCCCACAGCAGCAGCCCGATCGAGGTGCTGAAGGCCGGGTTGGAGAGCTGATCCATCAGCCCGCCGACGCCCTGCGGCGAAGCGACCCGGACGGGCATCTGCAGGACCTCGCGGGCCAGCTCGGCGACGCCGCCGAGCCGCGCTCCCCCGCCGGTCAGCACGACTCCTGCCGGGAGCATGCCGGCATGGCCGGAGCGTTTGATCTCCTCGCCGATGAGCGAATAGATCTCGCTCATGCGGGCTTCGATGATCTCGCACAGCTTCTTGCGCTGGATCGTCTGGCCGCCGCCCTCGCCGAGCACGGCCACGTTGAGCAGCTCCTCCGGCGCGATCTCGGCCAGGTTTGCCGACCCATGCTTGATCTTGATCTCCTCGGCCAGGTCGAGGCTGGTACGCAGCCCGATCGCGACGTCGTTGGTGACATTGATGGCTCCCACCGGCAGGACGGCCGAGTGGTAGACGGCGCCATCGGTGAAGATCGCGAGGTCGGTCGTGCCACCCCCGATGTCGGCGATCATCACGCCCAGCTCTTTCTCGGTATCGGTCAGCGTCGCCTCTGCGGAGGCCAGCGAGCTGATCACCAGCTCGTCGATCTGGACGCTGGCGTTAGCGATGCACTTGGACAGGTTCTGGATCGAGGTCGCGGCTCCGGCCACGATGTGGGTCTCGACCTCCAGCCGGACCGCGCTCATGCCGAGTGGATCCTTGATCCCCTCCTGCCCATCCACGATGTAGCCGCGCGGGATGACATGCAGGATCTCGCGGTTGGAGGGAACCTGGATCGCCTTGGCAGCCTCGGTGGCGCGTGCCACGTCCTCGCGGCTGACCTCGCGCTTGTGGCCCGAGACGGCCACCACGCCGCGGCTGTTCTGGCTGCTGATATGGCTGCCGCCGACCGAGACGAAGGCGGAGCTGATCTTGTATCCGGACAGGCGCTCGGCCTTCTCCAGGCTGGCGGCGATCGAGTTCACGGTCTGGTCGATGTTGGCGACCATCCCCTTCTTCATCCCGACCGATGGCGCGATGCCGTAGCCGATGATGTTGACGTCGCCGTCGCGGCTGACCTCGCCGATGAGGGTCGTCACCTTGGTCGTGCCGGCATCGATGCCGACCAGGACCGTTTCCCTGTCCAAGCTACCTCCCGTAGTACCCGCCACGCTCCCGCGACACGGGTGCGCCCGAGCCTACAGGAAGTGGCGTCGAATGAGGGCCACGTTTTGGAAGATGCGCAATCCGAAGGCGAACAGCGCGACGAGGTAGAGGTCGATGCCAAGCCGATCGCCCACGAACGTGAGCGCCACGGCCACCAGCGCATTGGTCACGAACCCGGATATGAAGACCCGGTTGTCGTAATGGGCGTCGAGCTCCGCTCGGATCGCGCCCAGCACCGAATCGAGGCCGGCCAGGATTCCGACCGCGGTGTAGCGCGCCAGGTCCGGGCTGACGTTCACCTTGAGGACCAGGCCGAGTGCAACGCCGAGGGCGAGACCTAGCAGGGCGAGCCACATCGGAGATGAATCCTGTGTACGACGCGCCGGCCGATCTCGGCCCAGCTGCGGTTCCTAAGGCCGCCAATATACCCTCCCCGGGTCGCGGGCATCCACCCAGCTGACCTGGCCCTCCCCCTGCAGCGAGAAGAGGGTTCGTACAGCGGCCACCTGCCCGTTCACGCGTTGCTCGATCGTGGCGAGCTCGCCGGAGTCCTGGGCGGGGTAGAACCCGAAGTCGGCCTGCCAGGGGGGAGCAGACGACACCAGCAGAAAGCCGTCCACGTCGGTCAGTCGCAGGTCCAGATGGGTCGCGGTCGAGCCCATCGCTCGAGGATCGATGGCGGCGAGGCGCAACGCAGCGGCGAGCGTCGGTGCCTCGATCTGGTCGCCGACGATGATCCCACGGCTGGCATTGCGACGGTCGTCGACCAGCGGCAGCGCGGCCAGGTCCGGCGCCAGGTCGGCCTGCAGCGCCACCTGGCCGATCAGCGTCCCGTCCGCGTCGCCGAGCAGGCGAACGGCGCTGGTCTGCCAGATGAAGGCGGCCTTCTTCTCCTCGATCGTCACCTTCACCGCATCGGGCAGGAACGCCTCGACCCTGGCGTGCTCGATGGCCGGCAGCCGTTCCAGCTTCGCCGCCAAACCCGCCGCGTCGACCATGAGCAGCGGCGTCCCGTCGAGCGCAGCGAGCGCGTGCTGCAGCTGGCTGGCCTCCGTGTAGCGCTCCCCCGCCCATGCGATCGTCGCCACGCGCAGCCATGGGCCGTGGACCAGCGCCAGCAGCCCGCCGATGAGCACCGCCGTCAGCAGTCCCGCCGCGATCCGGCCGGGTCGTGGCATGGCGTTGTCGACGCGACGGCGGAGCGCGATCCCGGGACGCCGGGCATGCGCCGACGGGCGACGCCGCGGCTTGGCGTTGCGCCGCGTCATGACTCCGCGAGGACGCCGCCGGCGCCGGGCGTGCGACCGTCGCGCGCCGACTGCAGGCCGAGCTCGATCAGGCGCGCGATCAGGTCGGGGAACGAGAGACCCGCCAGCTCCGCCTGCTTTGGATACATGCTGGTCGCCGTGAAGCCCGGCAGGGTGTTCATCTCCGACAGGTAGACCGCCCCCGGTGGTACCAGAAAGTCAACTCGAGCCAGGCCCGCGCAATCGACGGCCCGGTAGGCGGCCAGCGCCAGCTCCTTGACGCGCGTGGCAGTTTCGGCATCCACCTCAGCCCGCGGCAGGACATCGGCAAGGCCGGGGACGTACTTGGCCTCGTAGTCGTACCACTCGTGGTGGCTGACCACCTCGCCTGGCTCGAACACGATCGGCTCGTCATTCCCGAGCACCCCGCATTCGAGCTCACGGGCGTTCGGCACATATGCCTCCACGATCACCTTGGTGTCGTAGCGAAAGGCCTCGTCGAGCGCGGCCGGCAGCTCGCCGAGGGCGTGCACCAGGGTCATCCCCACGCTGCTGCCGAGCCGCGCCGGCTTCACCAGCGAGCGCTCGCCGACCTGCTCCGCCACCTCGCGCAGCACCCGTTGCGGCGCCGCATGCCATGAGCTGCGACGGAACCAGGCGTAGTCGACCACCGGCAGGCCATGGCCGCGCATGAGGTCCTTGAACACGACCTTGTCCATCGCCACGGCACTGGCCAGCACGCCCGCCCCGGAGTACGGCACGCCGGCCATCTCCAGGAAGCCCTGCAACGTGCCGTCCTCGCCGAACGGCCCGTGGAGCACCAGGAAGGCGATGTCGATCGCCTCGGCCAGCGAGCGCAGGACCGCCCGCGGCGCCAGCTCGGCCCGCTCAGTCGGGACCGGAAGCGGCAGGTCGGCATGTGCCCGCAGGCGGCTCGTCTGCTCAGCCGGTGTCGCGGCGCCGAGCAGCTCGGCGAGGGGCCGCTCGTCGAGGAGCGGCGCCGGGCCATCGGGCAGGTGCCATCGCCCCTCGCGGTCGATGTAGACAAGGTACGGCTCGAACCTGTCGCGGTCGATGGCACGCAGCACGGCATCGGCCGAGCTGACGCTCACCTCGTGCTCCGCCGATCGGCCTCCGGCGAAGATGCCGACGCGCAGGCGCTTGCTCATCTGGCCGCCTCGGAGGGCCAGTCCCCGACGAATTCGATCTCGTACGCCAGCTCGACCCCGAACCGCGCGAGCACCTCGCCCCGCACACGGTCGCCGAGCGCGCGGACGTCGGCCGCCTTCGCGTCCCGGTCGGTCACGATGAAGTTGGCGTGCCGCTCGCTGACCGTGGCACCCCCGACGCGCAGCCCCTTCAGGCCTGCCGCGTCGATCAGGCGTCCGGCATGGTCACCGGGCGGGTTGCGGAACACGCTGCCCGCGTTCTGGTCCGCGAGCGGCTGCGACGCGATTCGCTGCGCCTGGTTCGCCGCCACGCGGGCCGCGATCCCGGCTGAGGCGTCGCGACTGAGCGCCAGGGTGGCCGACACGACCACTTCGCCGCTGTGCTTGAAGCGCGACTCGCGATAGCCAAAGGCACACGCATCCGGGCCAAGCGTAGCCACCCCGTCTTCCACCGCATCCCACGCCTCGACGGTCGCGATGACGTTGCGCATCTCCCCTCCGTGGGCACCGGCGTTGGCCCAGACTGCGCCGCCCAGCGTGCCGGGGATGCTCGTGCCGAACTCGAGGCCACCCAGCCCATCAGCCGTAGCGCGCCTCACCAGCAGAGCCATTGGGGCTCCGGCGTCCCCCTGGAGCCGCGTGTCATCGATGGTCACGGTGCGGGCCCGGTTGCGGATCACCAACCCGCGGATGCCGGCATCGGCCGCCACCAGGTCACTGCCGTTGCCGAGCACGAACCACGGAGCGCCTGCGTCGCGTGCAAGCCGCAGCGCGGCGAGCAGCTCCTCACGACTGCGCGCCGCCACGAGCCGGTCGGCAGGCCCACCGACCCGCAGGGTGGTCAACGGAGCCATCGGCGAATCCAGCTCGAGCGCGATTCCCCGCTCGGCCGCAAGGGCGTCGAGACGGGCCAGCGCAGCGCTGCTCGCCGCCTGGGCCACGGCGCTCAACCCGCCGTCCCGGCGAGCGAGGGCAACGGACGGTGCTCCGCCATCGCCAACAGCTCTTCGGCAAGGCGTTGCGCGGCGTCGGGGCGCGCAAGGCGCAGCGCGGCCGCGGCGATGCCGCCTCGCAGCGCATCGTTGCGGAGTCGGGTGGCTTCGGCCAGCAGTCGCTCCCCGTCCAGCTCGTGGTCACGCACCGTGACCGCCGCTCCCTGGTCCACGAGCCAGGCGACGTTGGCCTGCTGATGACCCGCAGCATGCGGGTACGGCACCAGGATCGAGGCGACGCCGACCGCTGCCACCTCGGCGCAGGTCGACGAGCCGGCGCGGCCCAGCACGAGGTCGCTCGCGACCAGCGCCTCGGCCATCCGATCGGTGAGGAACGAGATCGGCTGGTAGCGACCCCACAGCGCCTCGGGCAGCCGGGCCCGCAGCGCCTCGGCGGCGGGCATGCCTGCCTCACCCGCCAGGTGCAGCACCTGCCAGTCGGGCAGCAGCCGCTCGAGCGCCGAGTCCAGCGCGGAGGTGATGCGAGCCACGGCCTGTGAGCCGCCGAACACGAGCATCATCCGGTCGTCCGGCGAGACGCCGAAGGACGCGCGCGCCGCCTCGCGATCGATGTGCGCGAACGAGCGAATCGGGGTCCCGGACACGAAGCTGCGCCCCGGGAACGCCGCCAGGGTGGGCGGAAACGAGACCGCCACGCGGGTCGCCAGGCGAGCCACCGCCGCAGTCGCGCGCCCGGGGATCACGTTCCCCTCCCACAGGAGGCTTGGAATGCCCCGGGCGCGAGCTGCCGAGACCAGCGGCAGAGCCAGGTAGCCGCCGGTCGTGAAGATGGCCGCCGGCCGGAGCCGGCCGAGCAGGCGCCAGGCCTGCGGCAGCGACGCGGCCAGCCGAAGCGGGTCGAGCACGAGGTGCAGGTCGGCTCCCGCGCTGCGCAGCGATCGGACCACCAGCTGGTGGTACGGCAGATCGCCACCGGCAACGAGGCTGCGCTCGAGACCGCGCACTCCGCCGATGTAGCTGACCTCAAGATCGGGCTGCGCGTCGCGCAGTGCCCGTGCGACGGCCAGCGCGGGGTAGATGTGCCCGCCTGTTCCGCCGCCCGACACCGAACACCGCATCAAGCAAAGATCCTGTCTGCGTGGTCTCGCGGGAGATCGACAGCAGAATGCCGACCGCCACGAGGTTGATGATGAGGGCCGATCCGCCGTAGCTGATGAACGGCAGCGGGATGCCGGTGACCGGCAGCAGCGCGGTGACGACCATCATGTTGATGCAGGCCTGGGCCACCAGCCAGGTGGTGATGCCGGCCGCCAGCAGGCCGGAGAACGTGTCAGGCGCCTGGATCGCGATCCGGTAGCCCTGGTAGGCGACCACCACGAACAGGGCCAGGACGGTCAACGTTCCGATCAGCCCCCACTCCTCGCCGATGATGGCGAAGATGAAGTCGGTCGACGAGGCGGGGAGATAGAGGTACTTCAGCCGGCTCGCTCCCAGGCCGGCGCCGGTGATGCCGCCGAGAGCCAGTGCCATGAGCGCCTGCACCGCGTTGTAGCCGTGGGCCAGCGGGTCGCGGAACGGGTCGAGGAAGCTTTCGATCCGATGCAGCTGGTAGGTGGAGTTGGTCACCATCCAGTAGGCCGCCGCCAGCACGGCGCCGCCAATCGCGCTCAGGTAGAAGAGGTTGGCGCCGGCCATGAAGAAGATGGACAGCGAGGCGGCCACGTAGACGCCCGCCGTCCCGAGATCGGGTTCCAGCGCGATCAGCACGAAGCCGGGGGCAACCATCAGCACGAACGGCAGCAGGCCATTCGTCAGTCCGCGGACATCGGTCCCGCGACGATCCAGCCAGTGAGCCAGGTACAGGCAGATCGCAAGCTTGGAAAGCTCTGCGGGCTGGAATCCGCCGATCCCGGGCAGAAACAGCCAGCGGCGCGACCCAAATGCGGCGGTGCCGATGCCGGGGATGAGGACCACCACCAGGAGCACGATCGTGACCACCAGGATCGGGATCGCCACGTAGCGCAGCAGTCGGAAATCGGTCCGGCTGGCGGCGACCATCGCGATAAGGCCGAGGACCGCCCAGATCCCCTGTTGGAAGGCCTGGCTGCCTGGATCGGCGGTCGAGATGTAGGAAGTGACGCTCGACGCCGAGTAGACCATCACGACCCCGACCGCCACCAGGGCCATGACGCCCACCAGCAGCGGGTAGGCCATCTCGTGGCGCTCGCGACGAACGCCTGCTCGGGTCGTGCGCCGGGCGCCGGTTGCCGCGATGGCGGTCATCGCCCGGCCTCCGGTTCGCTCAGGGCGTGGACGGCCTGGCGAAACGCGTCCCCGCGGGCGGCGTAGTCATCGAACATGTCGAACGAGGCGGCGGCCGGAGCGAGCACGACCACATCGCCGGGCTGCGCCCACGCCGCAGACGCCGCCACGGCCTCTCGCATCGAGCCGACCCTGACCACCGGCACCCGATGGGCGATGAGCTGCTCGATCCGCTCGGCCGTCTCGCCGATGAGGATCGCGGCCCGGCAGCGCAGGGCGATGGCATCTGCCAGCGCTCCGTAGTCGAGGCCCTTGTCCTTGCCGCCGGCGATCAGCACCACCGGGGCCGGAGCAAAGGCATCCAGCGCGGCGATGGCCGCCATCGGGATCGTCGCCTGCGAATCGTTGATCCAGGCCACGCCCTGGCGGGTCGCCACTCGCTCCAGCCGGTGCGGAACGCCGCCGAAGTCGCGGATGCCCGCCGCGATCGCATCGTTCGAGGCCCCCGCCAGCGATGCGCCAAGTGCCGCAGCCAGCGCATCCGCCAGCGAGTGGCGACCGGGGATCGGCATCTCGGCGGCAGCCAGCACCCGCTCGCCTCGCAAGGTCAGCCAACCGTCGTCGAGTCGCGCCCCGAGCGAGGGGTCGGCTGCCTCCAGGCCATACCACTCGATCGAGGCAGCCGCCAGCCGTGCGGCCAGCTCACGACAGCCCGGATCATCGGCGTTCAGGACCACGCGGCCGTGGCCTACGCTCAGCTCGGCAAGCCGGGCCTTGACCGCCCGATAGGCCTCCTCGCTGCCGTGGCGATCGAGGTGGTCCGCACCGATGTTCGTGTACACGGCGATATCCGCGCCGCGCGAGATGGTCGGCAGCTGCAGCTCGGAGAGCTCGAGCACCGCCCAGTCTTCCGGCCCAAGCCGCTCCACCTCTTCGATCAGGGGGCGCCCGATGTTGCCGCCCACCAGGTGCTTCATGCCGGCGGCATCCAGGATCGCCCCGATCAGCGCGGTAGTGGTCGTCTTGCCCTTCGTGCCGGTCACCCCCAGCACCCGAGCATGGGTCAGTCGCAGGAACAGCTCGACCTCGCTGACGAGCTCCACGCCGCGCCCGATGGCCTCGTTGATGGCGGCGCGCAACCAGGCGTCGGTGGTCGGCATGCTCGGCGAGATGCTTGGGCTGGTGACCAGCAGGTCGGCCGCGGCGACCAGCGCGCGAGCCTCGTCCGGCGCAACCCCCAGGGCCAGCCGCACCGGTCGCCCGCCGAGAGCCTTGACCGCCTCCGTCATCTCGTCGGCAGGCCGGCGATCGTACGCGGAGACTTCGGTGCCGGCATCGGCGAGCAGGCGCGCCACCGCGGTTCCGGAGCGCGCCAACCCCAGGACCAGGGCATGCCGGCCCCGCAGGTCCTCGAGCTTTGCTATCGGCCTGGTCATGGTTGCCATCGGTCTCGCTACAGCCCGTTCACGGTTGCCAGGTAGAGGCTGAAGCCGAGCAGCCCGGCGAGAGCGCCGACGATCCAGAAGCGGACCGTGATCTTCTCCTCCGCCCAACCGATCAGCTCGAAGTGGTGCTGAAGCGGGGCCATCCGGAAGATCCGCCGGCCGCGAAGCCTGAACGACACCACCTGCAGCACGACGCTCATGATCACGGCGAAGAAGACCGCGCCGATCACTGCCAGCAGTGGCAGCTGCGCGGTGATGGTGGCCACCACCGCCAGGGTCGCTCCCATCGACAGGGCGCCCGCATCGCCCATGAACAGCTGCGCCGGGTGCACGTTGAACCAGAGGAATCCCATCAGGGCGCCGATGATCAGGGCGCAGAAGATGGCCAGGTTTGGCTGTGCCGGCTTGCCGCCCGGCACCTCGACCAGGGCGATCAGCAGGTACGCGACGAAGCTGAAGATGAGGACGCCTCCGGCCAGGCCGTCCAGCCCATCGGTCAGGTTGACGGCATTGCTCACGCCCACGATCACGAAGGCGACGAAGAGCACGAACAGCAGGCCCCCGATGACGACCTCGCCGACGATCGGGATGGGCAGCGTGATGAACGAGATGTTCAGCTCGGGGATCGCGAAATGGCGTTGGATGTAGATCGCGGCCAGGAGCGCAACCACGGTCTGCCAGACCAGCTTGAAGCGGCCGCGGACGCCGATTCCAGTGTGCACGTTCACGAAGTCGTCGATCGCACCCAGGATCGCGACGCCGACCAGCGCCAGCATCGGCGTGAGGGTGAAGGCGTCCTCGATGCGCATCACCATCGCCAGGAACATGACCACCACCACCAGCAGCATGCCTCCCATGGTCGGCGTCCCGGCCTTGCGCGCGTGGCCCTCCGGTCCCTCGGAGCGGATCTGCTTGCCGAAGCCGAGGCCCTGCAGCAGGCGGATATAGATCGGGCCCAGCAGCACCACGCCCGCGAACGCGGCGAGCAGCGCAACGACGATGGCGAGCATGCCTAGCTGTGCCCGCCCCGCTCGCCGTGATCGCCGGTCAATGCCGCCACCAGCCGGTCGAGCTCGACACCGCGCGACGCCTTGACCAGGAGCAGGTCGCCGACGCCCGGGGCCATGTCACGCTCCACCACGGCAAGCGCGTCATCGGCATCGCGAGCGGTCGTGACGCGTGACAGTCCGGCGGCGCTGGCCGCCTCGGCGATCCATCGCCCGCGCTCCCCGACCGCCACCAGTGCCTCGGCGGCGGCCGCCGTCCGGGCCCCGATCTCGCGGTGGAGGCGCTCCTCGTCCGGCCCGAGCTCGAGCATGTCGCCGAGCACGGCATAGCGGTGCCGTCCGGGAGCAAGCGGGGTCTCGGCCAGGAATTCGAGCGCGGCGGCGACCGACACCGGGGACGCGTTGTAGGTGTCATCGATGATCGTGGCCCCGCCGGCTGCCTCGACCACGGCCATACGGTGTGGAGCGCGGCTGCCGTGCGCGAGGGCAGCCTCGACCTCGTCGAGCGGGACGCCCATGTGCTCTGCGACCGTCGCGGCTGCCAAGGCGTGTGGCACGAGGTGCCGTCCCGGAGTCGCTGATCGAAGACGGCGAATCGCCCACGGCGCGTGGAGCGTGAACGAGGTGCCGGCCAATCCGTGCGACTCCACCTCGCCGGCACGCACGTCAGCGTCAGGCCGCAGGCCGAAGGTCAGGACCCGGGCCGCGGTGATGTCTTTCATCGCCGCCACGAGTGGGTCGTCCGCGTTCAGGACGGCCAGCCCCTCCCGTGGCAGCGCGGCGGGCAGCTCCGCCTTGGCACGCGCGATCGCCTCCAGGCTGCCGGCACGCTCGAGGTGGGTCGGGTGCACGGCCAGCACGACGCCCACCTCGGGTCGGGCGATCTCGGCCAGTCGCGCGATCTCGCCTTCGGTGTACATGCTCATCTCGAGGACCGCCACCTGGTGCTCGGGCGCCAGGTTCAGCAGCGTCATCGGCAGCCCGGTCTCGCTGTTCAGGTTGCCCTCGTTGCGCAGGACGCGAAGCGTGCGCGCCAGGACATCGGCCACGATCTCCTTGGCGATCGTCTTCCCGGTCGAGCCGGTGATCCCGATGACGCGGACGCTCGAACGGCCACGCCACCAGGCAGCCAGTTCCTGCAGCGCGTTCAACGAGTCGCCGACCTGCACGACTGCCACGTCCGGTCCGATCGGCACGTCGACCGGGTGCTCGACCAGCAGGACGGTCGCCCCGGCTCGGACCGCCTCGGCCGCGAACCGATGGCCGTCGTCACGCTCGCCGCGGAGCGCCACGAAGCAGCAACCCGGGCTCACGTTGCGCGAGTCGACCGCGGCGGATGCGAAGGCATCGACGCTCGTCGTCCCGAGGAGGTGGCCGCCGGTGGCGGCCAGGAGGTCGTCGAGCCGTATCGAGGGTGGCACGCTGCTCCCTGCAGAGGCTTCGGCCGAGTCTAGCAGCCTCACCTGGCCGCAACCGCCTGGGGCACTCGGTCGGGAGCGATGGCCAGATAGTCGAAGATCTTGGGTGCGAGCTTGTGGAACAGGCTGACCGGCGTTTGAGCCATCTTGTACAGGCCCCAGGTCACGGGTCGATGGATCAGGATCAGGGTCACCAGCTGCGGCTGGTCGGCCGGCATGATCGAGATGAAGGACGAGTCGATCCAGCCGTGCTGATACACGAGGTGCGTCTTCAGCTCGTAGACGGGGTTGCCGGCGGCATCGGTGCCGACTCGTACCTGCTCGGATCGCGGTCCCGCCACCTCCGCGGTCCCGGTCTTGCCCGCGATCGAGTAGCCGGGGATCGAGGCCGGCTGGGCGCGCCCGTTGTCGACCGCCTCGGTCAGCAGCCTGACCATGGTGTTGGCGGTCTCTTGGCGCATGATCCGTTCCCCCGGCTGCACCGCAGTGGCGTGGTACGTGCCATCGGGGCCGGTCCAGCCCGCGACGACGTGCGGCGTGACCAGTGTTCCCCCGTTGGCGATCGCGGCGTAGCCGGCGACCAGCTGGACGGCGGTGACGCTCAGGCCCTGGCCGAATGCGTTCTGGGCGGCGGTCAGGTCGCCGGTCGCGTTCGGGCCATCGGGATTCCAGACCACGCCCGACTCCTCGCCGGCCATGTCCACTCCGGTCGGCGTCCCGAACCCGAAGCGCTTGAACGCCTCGTACAGCTTCTGCCGGCCGAGCAGCAGGCCGATCTTGGCGGCTCCGACGTTGTCCGACAGCTTGAGCACGTCGCCGGCGGTGATCTCGCCGTTCCCGTTGGGCTTGGTGTAGCGGTCGGCGTTCTGGATGCGTACGCCGGCGATGCGCAGGTTATTGTCGTCCTTGACGGTGGTCTGCAGATTGATCGCACCCGCGTCGAGCGCGGCCGCGATGGTGAACGCCTTCATCACCGAGCCCGGCTCGTACTGGCGGCTCACGGCGGGGTCGCTGAAGAGGTCCGCGCTGGTGCTGGCGTAGGCGTTCGCATCGAAGGTGGGGAATGAGGCCATCGCCAGAATCGCGCCAGTGTGGATGTCCATCACCAGGCCGGTGACGCCCTGGGCATGGTTCTGCTGGTAGTTGCTCCACATCGAGTCCTCCAGGATGTGCTGGAGCCCGGCGTCCAGGGTCAATCGCAAGTTGGCGCCGTTGACCGGCGGGGTCAGCTCGTAGACGGAATCCGCGATTCGGCGCCCGATGGCATCGGCCTGGGCGCTCACGGACCCCGGGAGCCCGGTCAGCAACGCATCCTTGGCGCCCTCCACGCCGTACTGCCCGTGGCCGTCGACGTTCACGAAGCCGAGCACCTGGGCGCCCAGCGTGCTGCCCGGGGCGACGCCGCTGACGGGGTAGACGCGCTGTGTCTCGGGGAGCATCCCGACCCCGGGAATGGCGAGGGCCGTGATGCGCGCGGCCATGGCCGAGTCGATCCTGCGCTTGAGCCAGACCCACGGGCGCTGGCTCGTGACCCGGGCTCGCACGTCGGCCAGGTCCATGCCCAGGACCGTGGCGAGCAGCGTTGCCGTCCTCTCCGGATCGCCCTTCTGCACGGTGGGCGGGATGGCGTACACGGACTGCACCTGGATCGACGTCGCCAGCAGCACGCCGTTCACATCGCGGATCTCGCCGCGCTCAGCGGGAATCTGCTCGTTCTGTGCCAGCTGGTTGAGCGCCATCGCGGCGACCCGGTCGCGATCGGCCACCTGCCACCAGAGCAGGCGCCCGCCGACCGTCGTGGCGAGCAGGGTCGTCACGACGAGCAGGAACAGGGCGCGGGCACGGCTGTCAGTCCTGGCGAGCACGGCTACTCCATCGGGCGGGGCAGGAGCCCCGGCCGATTCACTTCAAGAGGGCTGGGGCAATGGATGTCGGGGCGAACCGGGTGACGGCGGGGTCGAGGGCCACAAGCTGCAGCTCCTGGGCGGCCCGCGACGCGATGGTGCCGGGCGAGCGCGCCTCGCCGATCTGAAAGGTGAGCTGTTGCTGCTCGGCCCGCAGCGTCGCGACCTGCGCCTGCATGGCGTCGATCTGGTAACCGATCGCAGCCACATGGGTGGACTGGCTGAGGTAGAAGAGGCCGAGTCCCGCGGCCGCGGCGATCGCGACCAGCAGCATCGTGATGCTGGCGACGGCCTCGCGGCGGGTTGCCAGCCGGCGAGGGCGCGGCCGCTGGCGTGCCGTTGGGCGCGGCCGAACACGCGGTCGGCGCCTGAGGACGCCGATCCCGGTGGCCGGGCGCGCCCCGATGATGGCCATCTAGGCGGCGCTGCCCCGGCTCTGGAGCTGCATGCCCCATCCGGACGGCGCGTCGAACTCTGCGCCCTCTTCGATATCCGGCGCGGCCTCCCGTTCAGTGGCGCGGTACTCATCGACCTGGTGGTGAACGCGCCGCTCGCGCAGGTCGCGCTGGCGCGGGCTGTACATGCGCCGTCGACTCGACTGGTGACGCGGACGTCCTCGGCTCATCGCTGACCCTCCTTGAACTCGGCTACGCGCTTGCGGGCGCGAGCTTGATGGCCGCGCGCAGTCGTGCACTGCGAGCGCGTCGGTTCCGACCTGTCTCGTCTGCGGTCGGCGTGATCCCCCGCTTGTGCAGCGGACGCAACTGGGCTCGGTGCCCGCACAGGCAGACCGGCGGCAGCGGGTCCTCGACGCAGTCGCGGCTCTCCCGGGCCATGAAGCGCTTCACGATGCGGTCCTCTCCGGAGTGGTAGCTGATCACGGCCAGGCGCCCGCCGGGACGGAGCGCCGCCAGCGCGCCGGCGAGGGCGGGTGACAGCACCTCCAGCTCCCGGTTGACCGCGATGCGCAGGGCCTGGAAGGTGCGGGTTGCGGGGTGAATGCGTCCCGCATCGCCACGGCTGACGGGAAGCGCCTCCGAGACCACCCGGGACAGGTCGGTGGCGGTCATGAGCCGCCCTTCCGCACGCGCCGCCAGGATCGCCGTCGCGACGCGGCCTGCATGGCGTTCTTCACCAAACGTCGCGAGGATTCCGGCGAGCTCTCCGTGCGACGATCGGTCGATGAGGTCGAGGGCCGATAGACCGTGATCTTCATCGAATCTCATGTCCGGCGGCGCATCGGCCGCGAAGCTGAAGCCGCGTCGGGCGTCGGCCAGCTGATAGCTCGAGAGCCCAAGGTCGAACAGCACGGCATCGAGGGGGATGAAGCCGGCCTGGCGGGCCTCGTCGTAGATCGTCGCGAAGTTCGCATGGCGCAGGACGACCCGATCCCCGAAGCGCGACAGGGTTCGTTGCGCCTCCAGGATGGCCGCCCGATCGGCATCGAGGCCGAGCAGGCGGCCATCCGGAGACGAGGCCTCCAAAAGCCGCTCGGCGTGCCCACCGCCGCCGACGGTGCAATCCGCGATGGAGCTGCCGGAAGCCACGGACAACGAGGCAAGAACCTCGTCGACCATGACCGGCAGGTGCCCTTCTCCCATTCGCGGCTGCACCTTTCGTGTCGGACGGCGGGCCGATCGGCCCGGAGACGCATCAATGGAGGGGTCGCGGCGTGCGTCATTTCGTCGCGCCCTCAGATCCCGAGATCGGCCAGGTGTTCGGCGAGTGCCTCCGGCGCGTCCTCGATCCGGGCGCGATACGGCAGCCACGCCGCCGGCGACCAGATCTCGAGGCGGTTCAGCGCTCCGACCACGACGACCTCGCCCTCGGACAGTCCTGCGTACTCGCGCAGGTAGCTCGGGACCAGGATCCGACCCTGCTTGTCCAGCTCCACGTCCACCGCGCCGGAGGACATGAAGCGCGCGAACTCGCGGGCATTCGGGTTGGTCACAGGCAGGCCGCGCAGCTTGGCCGCCAGCTCATCCCACTCGTCGTGCGGGAAGAGCCCCAGACACCTGTCCAGCCAGCGGGCAAGGGTCGCTCCCTCGGCCAGGCGCGGTCGAAAGCGCACGGGAACGGCGACGCGACTGCGGTCGTCGAGCGTGTGCCGGAACTCGCCGGTCAGGAAGGAGGACGGTTGCATGCAGGCCTTCTACCACTTCTCCCCACTTGCCCCCATTTTGGGCCACAGGGCGCCACTATACAGGGCGTGGGAGTCCCGTCAAGGGATTTCGGCGCATGGATTCCCGGACGATCGTCCTGGGAGGCGGATCAGATGGCCGGACGTCCGGGTGGCGACTGGCCTCGACTGACGCGACTGTCCTGGATCAGGTCTCGTTGTCGGGCAGGACGATGTAGCGCAGCTGCCCGTCGGCGCCCTGATAGACCTTGCGGATCAGGAACGCGCCTGAGTCGCCATGGACATACGAGAGCCCGGAGTTTTCGCCCGCGCTCGTGCGCCAGTGCAGGAGGCCGTTGGGCGCCACGATGCGATCCACCGGTGCGCGCGAGAAGCGGCTGTAGACGGCGGTGACCTGCCGCACGACGTTCCCCTGGTCGTCGATCTCGAAGATGGGATTCTGGCCCTGCAGGACCGTCACTTCGTAGCCGATGAACGTGTCGCCCGGCTGTGGCGTCGGATCCGGCGGCGGCGTTTCCGGGAAGGGCGTGGCGACGATCTGGCTGGCCGAGGGGCCGGCGCTCGGCGAGACGCCGAGACTCGGGCTCTGCTGCAGGCTTGCAGGTGGCGTCGGCGTGGGCGAGACCGCAGTCCCGGCGCGGCCCCACAGGAAGAAGCCCCCGGCGGCGGCGGCCAGCGCCACCAGCAGTACCAGCCCGATCACCAGCGGGCCGCGTCCCCCTCGCCCGCCGGCCGCGGCCTGCCCCGGCGGCTTGACGGGTGGAGGCGGCGCGGCGACGGGAGGGAGCGGCCGTCGCAGTGCCTCGAGCTCATCGGTGGGGATAACCAGCACGCCCCGCAGGTAGCGGGGGCAGTTGCCGTAGCCGCGTCCCAGGCAGACCTTTTCCTGCTGCTCAACCGAGAGCTCGACCGGATCTCCGAACGCGTAGCAGCGATGCTCGCGCGTGAAGCCGTCGTGGTACTCGGTCTGCGAGCTGGCCAGGCCGAGGAATGGGCAGATGTTGTCCGGCCGCTTGGCGAGCTCCTCGAAGAGCGCGCGACGGCTCACCTCTCGGTCGGACTCCTCGCGGCTCTCCCGCTTTCCACGCCCGAACAATCCCTGGCGACCTCGTCTCGCTCTGCCGCATCGGCGGCCCAGCCCCCGATCGAGTGTACTGCGACCGATGATGGCGGACGTATCAGCCGACGGGGATGGTACCAACGCCCCATTGAGCGGCATGCCCAATCGTCCGTACCCTCGATCCGGACCGGTTCACCTCGCACCCCGGTCAAGGAGGGGCAGGTCGACGCATGGCGGTCGAACCGCTGAATCCCGGCGCACGGATCCCGATCCCCCGACAGGGGCGGATCCGCCGCTGCCGTGTGCGCCACGTCTCGATCCTGCCCGCCGGAGAGGGTCCTCGCGTGCAGGTCGACTGCCTCCTCGGTGGCGTCGATCACCCACTGCCGCTCGGCACCATGGTCGAGGCGCGGGCCATCTGCAACGCGTGCACCGCCACCACCATCTGGCGGGCCGACGAGGACTGACCGATCCCCGGCCTCGGCCGCCCACCCCCTGCCTGATCCCTGGAGGGCGGCCTGTAAGCCGAGTTCTGTGCCGGCGCCCGGTGGCGCC
>JALYUB010000030.1 GCA_030853945.1 Chloroflexota bacterium | reverse complement strand
GTGTAGGAGGGCTCGAGCAGGAAGGTGGTCGGGCCCCATTCCTGCGTCACCCTGAAGCCAGTCTCCGGCCAGCGGAAGCCGAACGCGGATGGCTGCTGGTTGCGCGCGTCGGCCTCTGCCTGCAGTTTGGTGACCAGCCTGCTGGCCGCCTCGAAGGCCTTCTGACTGTCCGCGATCTGCTTGGCGACGTTTCCCTTGGCCTGCAGCGCCGCATTCAGTGCGTCCTCCTGCTGGCGCCGCTTCTGATCTGCCGCGCTGCGCAGCGAGGCCAGCTGTGCCTGCATGCCCGCCAGCTCGGCCTGCCGATCGGCGAGCTGCTTTGCCTCCGCGTCAGCCTCGTCGGTGGCAGCGCTCAGGGCGACCCGGCCATCGCGCAGGGTCGTCTCCTGCGACTGGAGGCTCGCCCGCAGGTCGCGGATCCCATCCGCCAGCAGACGATCCTGGTCGGAGATGCTGAGCAGGTAGCTGACTTGGTTGGTGGCGGAATCGAGCGAATCGGCGGACAGGATCAGCTCGAGCATGGAGGTCTGGCTTCGCTCGTAGGCGTTCCGCAGGTGCTCCTGCAGCAACGACTCGCGCGTGCGCAGCTCATCGGTGTTGATCCGGATCTGGATCTCGACAGCGTTGAGCTGCCGGTCGAGGCTGGCGATCTGCGAGCGAAGATCGGCCAGGTGCGCGGTGATATCGGCGACCTCGGCCTCCACCTGGGTGAGCAGCCCGCTGACGCGGTCGTATTCGGCGGTGACCGATGCCAGCTCGGCCTTCGCGGCATTCAGCTTGCCGGTCAGCAGCTTGGACTTCGCCATCAGCGCGTTCAGGGCAGCGCGCTGCGAGCTCAGGCTGCGCTCCAGCGCCTTCTGCTGCGCTCTGGCGTCGGCGAGCGGGTCCGCGGCTCGGGCCGAGTCGCGAGGGAGGGTGGGGACGATGCTCGCTCCGACCATCACCAGGGCAATCAGCGTGATGGTCAGATGAGACCGTCGCCTCATCCGTTGGTCGTCTGTGCGGTTTCCATCAAGCTCAGATGCCCCGATACGTGATCCGGATTGCGATGCTACCCGGGCGATCCGAGCGCGTGACCCACGCAGAAGGTACCACCCCGCCACAAGCAACAGTCCCGGATCAGGCTGGCGGATCGTCATCCTCGAGCACGTTGGCCCGGGCGATCTCAGCTCCCAGCAGGACCACCACGCTCGCCATGTAGAGGAACACGAGCAGCGTGATCACGGCGGAGATCGGTCCGAAGAAGCTCTCGTAGCGCGCCACGTCGGTTGCATACCAGGTGAACGTGGCGCGCAGGATCGTGAACAGGATCGTCGCGACCAGCGCACCGGGCAGGACCTGGCGGAACGTGACCCGTCGGTTCGGGGCCACGCGATAGACCACCAGCAGGGCAACCAGGGCCAGCACGATGGGCACCAGCAGGCCGACAAGGTCGAGGGCCAGGCGTCCCCCGCTGCCGTCACCCGGGAGACCGGCCGCCAGGCGGCTGGCGATGCTGGTTGCGATGCCAACCGCGACCGAGATCAGCGCGAGCAGCCCGGCCCCTCCCAGCAGCAGGAGGCCGACCAGCTTGTCCTGCCAGAACGAGCGCCGGGAAGGGGTCGCAAACGCGCGGCCAACGCCGCGGTTCAGCGCTCCGAAGAAGCCGAGCGCGCCCCACGCCAGGATCACGACGCTGACGACGGTGACCCCGCCCCGCGACTCGATGATGCTCTGCACGATGGCGCTCATGGTCCCGGGCTCCAGTGGCAGCGCGGACTCCAGCCGCCCGATCACGATCCGCTGCGCCTCGCCCTCGCCAACGAGCAGGCTGAACGCGATCACGCCCAGCACCACCACCTGGAACAGGGACAGCACGGCGAAGTAGGCCATGCTGCTGGCCACGTCCGGCCCGTCGTGCTCGACGAAGCCGGCGATCGCTCGGCCCAGGACCCTGGTGCTGCGCCGTTTGGCCGCCCAGCGATCCGCCGCCTTCATGAACCGTTTCCAGCGCTCGACCATCGTGAGAGGCTACCCTTTCGACGTGCCGAAAGACGCATCGGTCCTGCTGGAGATCGACGGCTCCGAGGTTGCGATCAGCAACCCGGGCAAGATCTTCTTCGAGCAGGTGGGGACCACCAAGCTGGACCTGGTCCGCTACTACCTGACAGTGGCCGATGGCGCGCTGCGCGGCGTGCGAGATCGGCCGATGGCGCTCAAGCGCTTCGTGAATGGCGCCGCCGGCGAGGCGTTCTTCCAGAAGCGTGCGCCGGCCACCGTGCCCGAATACGTCCGAACCGTGGAGCTCTCCTTTCCGTCGGGCCGCACCGCCGACGAAGTCGTGGTGAGCAACGGCGCCGCGCTGGCCTGGGTGATCAACCTGGGATGCATCGACCTGAACCCGCACCCGGTCCGCGATGACGATCTCGAGCATCCCGACGAGCTGCGGGTCGACCTGGATCCCGGACCGGGCGTCCCGTGGAGCGCCGTCCGGGAAGTGGCGATGGTGGTGCGCGACGTGCTGGTCGACCACGGCCTGACCGGCTGGCCGAAGACGTCGGGCTCGCGCGGGATTCACGTCTACACGCGGATCGAGCGGAAATGGGGCTTCGGCGAGGTGCGGCGTGCCGCGCTGGCCCTGGCCCGCGAGGTCGAGCGGCGCGCACCGTCCCTCGCGACCAGCAAGTGGTGGAAGGAGGAACGCCACGGCGTCTTCCTGGACTACAACCAGAACGCCAAGGACCGGACCGTGGCATCCGCCTATTCCGTGCGTCCGGTGCCGGACGCACGCGTATCGGCGCCGCTGGACTGGTCGGAGGTGCCCGATGCCGAGCTCTCCGACTTCACCGTGATGACAATGCCCGACCGCTATGCCCGCCTTGGCGATGTCGGGGCCGGGATCGATGATGCCGTGGGGTCGCTCGACGGACTGCTCGAGCTCTCTGCCCGCGACGAGGCGACCGGGCTGGGCGACGCACCCTGGCCGCCGAACTACGCCAAGCAGCCCGGTGAGCCGCCCCGCGTGCAGCCCTCCAAGCGGCGCATGGCCGACACCCCGCCCCAGCCGACCGACCCATCGGCACCCCGCGGCAGGGTCGGCTCGGTCGCCCCTGCCATGCCGTCGCCGACCGCGCGCCGCTCCGACGGGACCGTCTCGCCCACGGGTCGTCGCCGTTCCACGCAGCCGCTCCTGGTCATCAGCCAGGCCGCTTCCAGGGAGGATGCGCTGGCCGGCCTCGAGCGATGGAAGAAGCGCCACCCCAAGGCCGCCAGGCTGCTCGCCGAGGACGATGTGCTGGTCGACGGCATGCGCGGCCGATCGACGCTCTGGTATCGCGTTCGCGTCAACCTGCGCCATGTCCCCGAGGCGGAGCGGCCTGCGGCTGAACCGCCCGACCCCGACTACGACCCGTGGGCGGAGTACCGCGACCAGGATTGAGCCGATAGGATCGCGCCATGCAGCCAGACACCCGCGACCCGCTCCATCCTGATCCCGAGGAGCAGCCACCGGCCTCGGATGCGCCGGTCGCCGCCGACGTGCTGTCGGTCCCACGGGAGGGGCTCGAGCCGCGCGAGGGACAACGGAAGCGCGTCATCGTCATCGGCGCCGGCATGGCGGGGCTGGTGGCCGCCTTCGAGCTGGCACGCCAGGGCCACGATCCGCTCATCCTCGAGGCGCAGAACCGGGTTGGGGGACGGGTCTATACGCTCCGCTCGTTCGCTCCCGGCCTCTACGCCGAGGCCGGCGCCATGCGCATCCCGCGCGTGCACGACCTGACCCTGAAGTACGTCAACCTCTTCGGCCTGTCGCTGCGTCCCTTCGTGATGGGGAACCCCAAGGGCCTCGTGCACGTCGGCGGCAGGAGGATGACCGCCGAGGAGGCGCACCGGCAGCCTGGCGAGCTGCCGTTCGAGGTCGCCGAGCACGAACGCGGCCGGAGCATCGATGACCTGTGGGCCGATGCCACGCGGGATCTGCGCGAGCTGCTCGAGCGTGAGGGCGACGCCGGCTGGGAGCAGATCGTGCGCGACTACGACCGCTACTCGCTGCGCGAGTTCCTCGAGGTGAAGGGCTTCTCGGAGGGCGCGATCGAGATGTACGGCGTCATCAACTTCGTCGAGGCGGACATGAACAATGCCGTCATCGAGGAGCTCCGCGAGGACCTTGGCAAGTCATTCGAGGACATGCAGGAGATCGTGGGCGGCACCGACCTGCTGCCTCGCGCCTTCTACGGCGAGCTGCAGGACCGGATCCGCTTCGGCGCAGAGGCCTTCGCCATCGACCAGGATGCCGACTCGGTGACGGTCCACTTCAAGACCGAGGCCGGTCGCTACTCGGAACAGGCGGATTTCGCGATCTGCGCCATCCCGTTCTCGGTGCTGCGTCAGGTCGAGCAGCTCAAGCCGTTCTCACATGAGAAGCAGCGTGCCATTCGCCAGCTGAACTACTCGGCCTCGACCAAGATCCTGTTCCAGGTCAGCGAGCGGGTGTGGGAGGCCGATGACGGCATCTTCGGCGGGGCGACGGTCACCGATCTCCCGATCCGCCGCATCAACTACCCGACGCCGGATCCCACGACGTCGCGGGGCATCCTGCTGGCGTCGTACACCTGGAGCCAGGACGCCCTGCGCTGGGGGGCGATGGACGAGGAGACGCGGCTCGAGGAGGCACTCGACGACGTGTCGACCATTCACCCGCGGATTCGCGACGTCTACGAGGTCGGGGCATCACACGCCTGGTACAGCGACCGGTTCGCGAACGGCGCGTTCGCCCTGTTCGCTCCGGAACAGCAGACCCAGCTGCAGGCCGACATCGTGCGGCCCGAGGGTCGGATCTACTTCGCGGGAGAGCATTGCTCGCTCTACCACGCCTGGATCCAGGGCGCGCTCGAGTCGGGGATCAAGGCGGCCCAGGAGATCCACGACCAGCCCTGAGGCGATTCAGCCGCGGGCCAGGCGCTCCTCTAGGTGCGCCTTCACGGTGGGCCACTCGTCGTCGAGGATCGAGTAATAGACCGTGTCG
>JALYUB010000012.1 GCA_030853945.1 Chloroflexota bacterium | reverse complement strand
CAGTCGTGCTCCATGCCGGCAACATGGGGCTCAAGCAGGGCCTCGAGCAGGTCGTGGAAGCGGCTCGGCGCGCGGACGCGGTGGCGGCCCCGATGATGTTCGTGCTCATGGGCGAGGGAAGCCAGCGGGCCGCGCTCGAAGCCCATGCGGAGGGGATCACGCGACTCCGCTTTCTCCCGTTCCAGCCGGAGCGTGAGGTGCCCAACGTCCTGGACGCCGCGGACGTGCTCCTGGTCAGCGAGCGCGCAACCGTCATCGACATGTCGCTTCCGAGCAAGCTCACGTCGTATTTCGCAGCCGGTCGACCGATCGTGGCGGCAGTGCCGCCGGACGGCTCGACGGCTCGCGAGGTTCTCCGCTCGGGTGCGGGAGTCATCGTGCCGATCGGGGACGCGGACGAGCTGAACCGGGCCGTGGCACGGTTGAAGGAGGATCCCGAAGCGACCCAGACCCTCGGAGCTGCGGGCCGGCGGTACGCGGAATCGACACTGGACCTCGCGAGGGCACGGAAGCGCATCGACCGCCTGCTGGAGCAGACGCTTGCGACCCCAGGCCACGTGGCGACCCGTCGGAAGCCGGTCGCCGACCGTGGGGCATTCGAACTCCTGGGCGTTCGGATCAATGCGGCACCGTTCGCCAGCGTGCTCGACCGGGTGCTGCGGGCACCCGAAACGGGCGAGCGCCTGTCGCTCCACTTCGCAACCGCACACACCCTGGTGGAGTCCCGAGAGGACAGGCGACTCCACGACGCGCTGAGCCAGGGGTTGGTCCAGCCCGATGGCATGCCTCTCGTGTGGCTCGGAAGAGCGGCTGGCCGACCGGTCGAGCGGGTATGCGGTCCCGACTTCATGCCGGCGCTGATCGAGCACGGGATCGCTGCCGGACGGACGCATTTCTTCTATGGCGGGGCGCCGGGGGTACCCGAGGCTCTTGCCGCGCGACTGCTGGACACGTACCCGGGACTCAGGGTGGCGGGCGCCATGTCGCCCCCCTTCCGTCCCCTCTCTGTCGACGAGGAGAGCTCCGTCATCGACGCCATCAATGCCGCCAAGCCCGACTACGTGTGGGTTGGGCTGGGCACGCCAAAGCAGGACCTGTGGCTGGCCGCCAACCGGTCACGCCTGCAGGCATCGGCCCTGCTGGCCGTCGGCGCCGCGTTCGATCTGCTGGCGGGGAGGCGCCGCCGTGCTCCGCGCTGGATGCAGCGCACCGGCATGGAGTGGATCTATCGCCTGGCCATGGAACCGCGCCGGCTCGCCAGTCGGTACACGCGGGTGAACGCCCGGTTCGTGCAGTTGCTGGTCCAGGACCATCTCAGGCGATCGGCACGGGCGTAAGGCGTGAGGGCGTTGATGCTGACGCCCGACGAGGGGCACCTCGACCGGCGCATCGCCCAGGAGGCCGGCACCCTTTCTCGTCACGGCTGGCAGGTGGACATCTACCCCGCCGTGGACCCAAATCTCGACTACGAGGCCGATCTTCCGCCTGGCGTTCGTCTGCTCCCCAATCCGCGGTCGCAGGTCCGCTCGACGGGCGGCCGACGCGGGGCGCTGCGACGAGGGAAGCGGGCGCTCAGCCAGGTCGTCCCGCCGGTTGGCAGGTTCATCGAGGCGGCGCAGTACCGGACGCGTGACATCGCCCGCGAGATCACTGACGCAAATGTGTTCCACCTGCTCGGCCTGGGGCGCTTCGATCTCGTCTTCGCCCACGACGTCCCGGTCATGCCCCTTGCCGCGCACCTCAAGACCTCCTGGCAGGCGAGGCTGATCAGCGACCTGCACGAGGTCTTTCCGCAGCAGGACGAGCACTTCACCACAGCGACCGCGCGTGGGTACTGGCGAGCGCTCGAAGCCGCCGGCCTGGCCGCCTCGGACGGCATCATCTGCGTCAACCAGGCGGTGGCCGAGTACGTGCGGGACGCGCATGCCCCCCAGGCGCCGATCGTCGTCGTCCTGAACTCGGTGCCATACGTCGAAGCCTCGGATGGCGGCCCCACGCTGGGGAGCCTCTATCCCATTCCCGATGATGTTCGGGTCATGCTGTTCGGCGGCTCGCTGCGATCCGACGCGAACCTCCAGATGCTCATCGAGGGATTCAGCGTGGCGAACCTCGACGGATGGGTCCTCGCGATCCTCGGCGATGGCCCGATGCAGGGCGAGCTGGAGGCGATCGTCCGGGACCGGGGGCTGGGGGCCCGCGTCTTCCTCGGTCGCCGCGTTCAGCCGCGCGACCTGATGCAGGTCGCGGCGTCCGCCGACATCGGGCTGCTCCCCTACCTGGCGATCGGCTTCAACCACCTCATCGCGACCCCGAACAAGCTGTTCGAGTACATCCAGGCGCGCCTGCCGATCGCGACATCGCAACTCCCCCAGGTGGAACGGATCGTCAGCGTGCATGGCAACGGAGCATTCGTCGATTTCTCCACCGCCGAGAAGGCAGGTGCCGGTCTCGCCGCCTTCGTGCGGGACGTGGCGCCGACGATCACTCCGGCCAGTCTCGAGGCCGCGGCCCGGGAGTTCTCGTGGGAAAGGGAGGAACCGGCACTGCTGGATATCGTTGATCGCGCCATGTCCGGCGCGTAGGTCTACGGCTCCGTGTCGACGCGGAAGACACCACCGATGCCGGCGTAAGAGCCTTCGTAGCGCGGATATCCATCGGCGTCGACAGTGAGCCTGCTGAGGAATTCCTGTTGCTCATCGGGGAGCCGGGCATCGTCGAGAGCAGCCGGCAATGTCGTCTCGACGAGGGCGAGCTCCTGGACGGCGAAATAGCCACCCAGGTACGAGACCTGGAAGCCGGCGGTGCGGCAGACGGCCGCGAACTCCTCGGGGCGGTAGGCGCGCGCGATCGGGCACTCCTCGCCGTCGGTATTGCGTTGAAACGCGTCTTCTACGGGAAGCCCCGCGAAGTCGCCGTCGACGATCTGGCGGCAATACGCGGTATAGAGGTGGAACCAGAGGCTGTCGCGGTTGTAGACCATGATGTGGCCGCGACCCCCCGGTCGCACCGCGCGCGCCAGCTCCGCCAGGATCGCCTCGGGGTGCGAGGTGTGGTGCAGGACGCCCTCGCAGAACAGGTAGTCGATGCTCCCCGTGGCCAGCGGCAGGACGGGCTCGTCATCGGAGACCTGAATCAATTCGACACGGGATGCGTCGAGGCCATGCAGCGCAAGGCGGTCCCGCGCGAGCAGCAGGGCAGGCATCGAGACGTCCATCCCGATCACCCGCCGGGCCTTGCCGCGCACCGCGAAGCCGACGAGATCGTTGCCCGGGCCGCAGCCGTAGTCCAGCACGACGTCGTGCGAATGGTCCGCGCCGAGCTCCATGAGCCGCTCGAACAGCGGGTACTCCTCGGAGCGATGGGCGAGGTATCGCATCGACTCCCCCGCCGATCGGAAGGGGGTCGAGTTGACCAGGTGGCGAGTCCAGTAGCCCTCGACGCTCGTAACGCCGGAGGCCGAGGCCGGGCGGAGCGGAATCGCGGATGGCTCTGTGTGTCGTTCGAGTGCGGACTCGGCACGGATCAGCGCCGATTTGGCGAGCCGCGCGACCGTGGCCCGCGGTCCAGCCATCACGGCACCGTGACGTGCTCGCTGTGCCGCTCGACTGCCGCGTCGATGACGGCCAGGTTGGACCGCGTCCAGTCGACCGTGCGCTTGATGCCCTCGGCCAATCCGACCTCTGCCGTGAAGCCGAGAGCTGCGCGTGACTTGTCAGTGCTGCCGAGCCTGTTGCCCGAGTGGTCCCAGGTTCTCCGCTCGGCGAGCTGGATGCTCGCCGGCTGGTCGACGTTTTGGTTGATCTCGTCTGCCAGCTCGCCGATGGTGGTCTCCACCCCGCTGGCCAGGTTGTAGACCTCGCCGACCTCCCCCTTGGTGGCGCACAGCATCAATCCGCGCACGATGTCGTCGACGTAGATGAAGTCCCGCGACGACTTCCCCTCGTTCTCCAGGGTCAGCGGCCACCCCTTGAGCGCGCGGTATACGAAGGTCGGCGTCACGTTTCGCCACACCGTCGCCGGCGTTCCGCGCCAGCGTCCCGCACCCAGGATCTCGCCGGGGCCGTACACGTTCTGGAACCGGGCGATGACCGCCGGCAGGCCGAAGCGCGCGTTGAAGTAGTTTGCGTACATCTCGCCGACGATCTTGGAGATCTGGTACGGCGAGTCCAGGTGCAGCGAGACCGGGTCTTCCTCGGTGGTCGGGCGCGCGTCGCCGTAGATCTTCTCGGCAACCGTGCATCCGGCGGAGGAGTACACGACTCGTCGCAGGTTCCGAAAGCCGGACAACCGGTTGAAGAGCTTGAGCGACGTCAGCGTGTTGTTGGCGTGGTCCGCCAGCGGATCGTGCATCGAGCTCTGGTTGCCGTGGTACGTCGCCAGGTGAAAGGCGTAGTCGAAGTCGTCGTCGAGGGCGTTGAGCACCTCGTCGTCGGTGATCGAGGCCTCGACGAACTCGACCGCCGGCAGCTCCAGCACCTCGGTGCGCTCGGCCGAGAGCAGGTTGTCGACGATTCGGATCGGGGCGGCCCCCTGCTCGCTGAGAGCGCGAACGAGGTTCGAGCCGACGAAGCCGGCGCCTCCCACGACGAGGACCTGCGTCCCGTCGAAGCCCTCGGACGCCATCAGGCGCGAAGCGCGTCGAGCTTCAGGTGCGTGTAGGTATCGGTGATCCCGTGGCTCTGGTAGTAGGCGATCGCCTGGGCGACGCCCGCCTCGAGTGGCACGGTCGTCTGCCACGTGAAGTCGCGCTGCGTGTCGCCCGGATCGAGGAGGATCGTGAACGCATCATCCTCGCCCCGAGGCCGGACCTCGACCGGCTGGTCGAGGGTGATTCCCATCGCCGCGATGGTGGCGTCGAACAGCTCCTGGATCGAGTAGTCGCCGCCGGACGAGACGTGGTACGGACCCTTCCGGCCGGCGCCGTCGATGGCCTTTTCGAGGACGTCGACCAGGTCCGAGACGTAGACGAAGTCGCGGCGCGTGTCCATCACGAAGCAGGCCTTGCCGCTCGTCAGACGCGAGTAGAAGGTCGGCAGCGGGCCGCTGATGTTGCGCGGCCCGTAGGCGTTGGCCAGCCGGAACGACTGGTAGTCGATGCCGCTCAGGGCGATGTACTGCTCGCCGGCGGTCTTGCTGATGGCGTAGCTGCTGTCGCCCGGCCGGATCGGATGGTCGAGCGTGATCGGCTGCTCGATCGGATGCAGGCCGTAGCACAGGGCGGTCTGCAGGTAGATGAGGCGTCGAACGCCCGTCGCCTGGGCGGCCCTGGTGACGTGCGTGGTGCCGAGCACGTTGGTGCGAACGTCCTCCGCCCAGTCGGTCGGATCCTTGTACGAAGCTGCGGCATGAACGACGACATCGGGCTGGAAATCGGCAAACGACCCGTCGACGAGCTCGCGATCCGCGATGTCGCCCTCGACCACGCGCAGGCCCGTCGCCGATTCCGGGAGGTTGTCGCGTCGGCCGGTGGCGTAGTTGTCGATGATCAGCACCTGGTCGTCCCGACCAAGGAGCCGATCCGCGAGGTGCGAGCCGACGAAGCCGGCTCCGCCGGTGATGAGGACCTTCAAGCTACCTGTCCCTCCTTGAGCCTGGCGGGCAGGTCCCTGAAATGGGAGGCCCGATCATGGAATTCGCGTTGCCAGATCTCCAGGGACAGGAGTCCCCAGAATCCCCGTCCGAATGCCGATTCGTCCCCCAGCGAGGCGAGGACGCGACGGTTGTCGACCCAGTTGCGCTCCAGGGCCGGGCGAGAGGACAGGATATCCGACACGAAGTCCCGGGCCGGCCCGGCGGCCCAGGCGTTCAGCGGGGTCGGGAAGCCCATCTTGTCCTGGCGCTCGACGATCGAGGTGGGCAGCATGGTGGCAAAGGCGGAGCGCAGCACCTTCTTGAGCTGGCCTCCTTCGAACTTGACGTCCGCGGGGATCGTGGCCGCCAGCTCCACGATCGGGTGATCCAGGAACGGGAGGCGGGACTCCAGGCCGTGGGCCATGCTCATCCGGTCCTCGACCTGCAACAGCGCCGGCAGGAGGGTCTTGAAGTCGAAATGCGTCATCCGATCGAAATATGACTCCCCCTCCAGGTTGCTGGCCTGGAAGATCGATCGGAACGTGTCGTATGGCGAGTAGTCACCCAGGACGTGCCAGCGCACGACCTCCTGCAGGTGGCTGGCACGCGTGATGAGACGGAAGTAGCGGCGGTCCATCGGCTCGAACATGCCTTCGCGCCAGAAGTCCTGCAGCATCGGCTTGTACTGCCGCAGCGCGGTCAGGTTGGGCAGGATCGACTCGTAGGTGACCACGAAGTTGCCGTTGTGCATGGTCCCGTCGATGGCCGCCCGCAGGCACTGCTCGAGGTAGGCAACCAGGTAGCGGGTATAGCCGCCGAACAGCTCGTCGCCGCCCTGCCCGCCGAGCACCACCTTGCGGTGGCGGCTCGCGAGCTCCGAGACCATGAACTGCGGGAAGGCGCCGGGTCCGGCGACCGGGTAGTCGAGGTGGTAGATGACCCGTCGGATCTGGTCGACGAAGTCGGAGACCGTGATGTCGAGCTCGTGGAGCGAGATCCCCTTGTGCTGGGACAGCTCCCGCGCATAGACGCTCTCGTCGTAGGCGGGGCCGATTGCGAACTTGCCGTTGAACGCGAGCAGCTCGCCGGGACGTTCGTCAGCGGCCAGGGACGCGACGATGCTCGAGTCGAGTCCTCCGCTGAGGTAGGCGCCGACCGGCACGTCGGCGCGCAGGTGGACGCGTACCGAGTCCGCCATCAGCTCGCGCAGCTGCTCCTCGAAGGAGGCGGCGGTCCGGCCGAAGTCGAGCCGGTAGTAGACGTCCCAGTAGCGGCTGATCTCCACGGTGCCGTTTCGTACGACGAGCTGGTGGCCCGGCGGCAGCTCGCGAATCCCGGAGAAGAGGGTCTTGCCGTCCAGGCAGAACTGGAAGGTCAGGTAGTCTCGCAGGCCCTCCGGATCGGTCTCGACCTTGGGCAGGAACGGCAGGAGCGCCTTCGCCTCGGAGGCGAAGTAGAAGCGCCCGTCCACGACCGCGTAGTAGAAGGGCTTCATCCCGAACCGGTCGCGCGCGCAGAACAGCGATCCGTCAGCCGGGTCCCAGATGGCAAACGAGAACATCCCGCGCAGGTGCTCGAGGCACCCACGCCCCCAGCGCCGATAGGCCGCCAGGATGACCTCGATGTCCGAGGTCGTCTTGAAATTGTCGACCCCGAGTTCCTCCCGGAGCTCGACGTAGTTGTAGATCTCGCCATTGCACACGATCCAGTTGCCTGCCGCGTCGGTCATCGGCTGAATGCCCGACACCAGGTCGATGATCGCCAGCCGCAGGTGGGTGAACCCGACCCGGTCCGAGGGCCCGCGCCACGATCCCTCGCCATCAGGGCCACGGTGGCGCAGCAGGTGGGTCATCGCCGCGAGCTCGCCTTCGAGCCCGGGCACGGTGCGTCCCTGGAGGTCGCACACGCCTGCTATGCCGCACATGGCTCGAATCTTTGCACGTCGGCTCAGTTCCTGTTGAAGACGAAGCCTTCGACCGCGGCCTCGATCGAGTCGGAGCGCAGCTGCGTGAGAGGCATTGGCCGGGGGCGCAGCAGCTCTCGCATTGAACGCCGTGGCGGCTTGCCCGCTGCCCGTTCGGCGAGACGGGCCCGCACGGCCTTGACGACAGCTGGATCGAGGGTCCCCAGGTAAGCCGCGAGGAGCCCTTTCTGCTCAGCTTCGATCCTGGGATCAGACCAGATCCGACCCGGTCTGTATGTGTCCTCGCTGCAGTAGACGAGCCAGTTCACGGTGTTGAATCGGAACCCGAGCTCGAACGCCGCCTTCAGGGTCAGGAAATCGTGCGCCACCCAGTTGTGGAGCGAGACATACAGCCCCGGCACCAGCATGTTCGGCAGGATGCTCTCGGCGCCGCCGGCCAGGGAGTTCAGGAATGCGAGCGCGGCGGCGTCGTTGGTGTCGGACAGCATCCCGTTCGAGATGTCGGTGTTGACGCTGACCACGC
>JALYUB010000085.1 GCA_030853945.1 Chloroflexota bacterium | reverse complement strand
TGCACCGCCACCACCATCTGGCGGGCCGACGAGGACTGACCGATCCCCGGCCTCGGCCGCCCACCCCCTGCCTGATCCCTGGAGGGCGGCCTGTAAGCCGAGTTCTGTGCCGGCGCCCGGTGGCGCCGCGACGGCCATCCATCTGAGCGACCTACCCGAGGGCTGAGCGAGCCGCCTGCTGCGGCGCGAACGCCGCCTTGCGCCCTCCTATTGGGTCTTGCTCCGGCTCGAGCTTGCCGCGTTTCACTCCCGCTTGCGCGGGCATCGTCACTGTGGCGCTGGTCCTCGCCTCACGGCGGACGGGCGTTACCCGCGAACCTGCTCTGTGGAGCTCGGACTTTCCTCGGACGCCGCCTTTCGACGATCGCGCCCGCGGCCGTCCGGCCGCCTCCAGGGACCGACAGTGTACCGCGCCACCACTGGCACCCCTTCAGCGCAGCTCGTCAATGGCCACGTTCGAGAGCCGGTCGGCATCCTTGTTCAGCTCCCGCGGGACATGGCCGACCGTGTAGCCCTCCAGCCTGCCGAGCATGCCCATCACGCTCGCGTGGATCGGCTTCAGGTCAGGGTGCTTGACCCGGTAGCGGCCGCTGATCTGGCGCGCCACCAGCTCCGAGTCCATGCGCAGGTCGACGTGGGTGGCGCCGAGCCGCAGCGCCTCGCCCAGTGCGTCCGCCACCGCGGTCCACTCGGCATAGTTGTTGGTGCGGACGCCGAGGAAGCGCGCCAGCTCGGCGACCACTGCGCCGCTCTCTGCATCGCGCAGGATGGCCCCCAGGCCGGCCGGACCGGGGTTGCCCCGCGCGGCGCCATCGGTGTAGATCAGCAGGCGTCGGCCGGGGGCGGCGGCGCTCACGACCGGCGCGACTCGATCGCCCGGGTGACCTCCATGATCGCGCGCGTGATGTTGATGCCGCGCGGGCACGCCTCGACACAGTTGAAGATGGTGCGGCACCGCCAGACCCCATCGGCGTCGGCCATGATCTCCAGCCGCTCCTCGGTCGCATGGTCGCGGCTGTCGAAGATGAAACGATGGGCGTTGACGATCGCCGCCGGGCCGACGTAGTCGGGGTTCGACCAGAAGGATGGGCAGGCGGTGGTGCAGGCACCGCACAGGATGCACTTGCTGGTGTCCTCGAACCTGTCGCGCTCCTCCGGCGACTGCCGTCGTTCCTTGCCGTCGGCCGGGAGGTCGTCGTTCACCAGGTATGGCATCACCGAGCGGTACTTCTCCCAGAAGCCATCGAGGTCGATCAGCAGATCCTTGAGCACCCGCGTGCCGCGCACCGGCTCGACGCTGATCTGGGCGCCGGCGTCCCCGACCAGGTACTCGCAGGCGAGCCGGTTGCGACCGTTGATCAGCATCGCGTCCGACCCGCACACCCCGTGCGCGCAGGAGCGGCGAAATGTAAGGCTGCCATCCTGGTACCACTTCACCTGGTGCAGCAGGTCGAGGACCCGGTCCGACGGCTCGGCCGGCACGATGTACGTCTCCCAGTGCGCGACCGAATCCCGCTCGGGGTCGAAGCGCAGGATGCGCAGTTCGACGTCCATCAATACGTCCGTGGCTTCGGTTCGAAGCGGGTGATGGTGGCCGGCCGATACGCCAATCGCGGCGGCGCCCCATCGGACCAGCGGAACGCAAAGGAGTGCTTGAGCCAGTTCACATCGTCACGATCGGGGTAGTCCTCGCGCGCGTGCGCGCCTCGACTCTCGGTGCGGGCCTGTGCCGAGCGCACCGTGGCCTCTGCACAGTCGAGCAGGAAGCCGAGCTCGAGCGCCTCGCCCAGGTCGGTGTTGTATTGGCAGCCCTTGTCCTGCACCACCAGCCGTCGTGCCCGCTCGCGCAGGTCGCCCACCTCGGCCCAGGCCTGGTCGAGCAGCGGGGCCGATCGATAGACGCTGCAGCGGGCGAACATCGTCTCCTGCAGCTCTTCCCGCAGGACCGCCGGCCGTTCGCCCTCTGTCCTCGCCAGCAACTCTTCGATCATGGCGGCAACAGAGGCCTCGGCGCCAGGATCGGGCTCGGGCACGGGCGCGCAGCGCACCTCTGCAGCCATCGCGATTCCCGCCCGCCGCCCGAAGACCAGGATGTCGAGCAGCGAGTTGGTGCCCAGCCGGTTGGCGCCGTGCACGCTGACGCAGGCGCACTCGCCCGCCGCGAAGAAGCCGGGCACCAGGCGTCCGCTCTCATCGGCCAGGACATGGCCGTCGATATCGGTCGGGATGCCGCCCATGGCGTAGTGCGCCGTCGGCTGGATCGGCACCAGCTCGGTCAGTGGATCGAGGCCGAAGTAGGTGCGGATGAAGCCGCTCATGTCGGGCAGCTTCTCGTTGAGGACCTCGGCCCCCAGGTGCCGGACGTCCAGGTGCACGTAGTCCTTGCCGTCGATCCCGCGGCCGGCAGCGATCTCCTGGTAGATGCTGCGACTCACGACGTCGCGGCTGGCCAGGTCCTTCATGGTCGGCGCATAGCGCTCCATGAAGCGCTCGCCCTGGCCGTTGACCAGGAAGCCGCCCTCGCCGCGCATCGCCTCGGAGAGGAGGAAGCCGAGCTTGTACATGCCGGTCGGATGAAACTGGAAGAACTCCATGTCCTCGAGTGGCAGGCCGCGGCGATAGGCGATCGCGACCCCGTCACCGGTCAGCGTGTGCGCGTTGCTGGTCACCTTGAACATCTTGCCGAAGCCGCCCGTCGCGAACAGCACCGCCCTGGCGCGGAACGATTGGAGCTCGCCGGTCGAGAGCTGCATGGCGATCACGCCGGTCACCGGCCCGGTCACGCCCGACGGCATCGCGAGGTCGAGCACCTGGTACTCGTCGTAGAAGGCGACATCGTGCTTGATGCACTGCTGGTACAGGGTCTGCAGGATCTCGTGTCCGGTCCGATCGGCGGCGAAGCAGGCTCGGCGGACGGGCCCCTCGCCGTAGTTCCGCGTGTGGCCGCCGAAGCGTCGCTGGTCGATCAGCCCCTCCGCAGTCCGGTTGAAGGGCAGGCCCAGGTGCTCCAGGTTGATGACGGTGCCCACCGCGTCGCGGCACATCACCTCGGCCGCATCTTGGTCGACCAGGTAGTCGCCCCCCTTGACGGTGTCGAACCAGTGCCACTCCCATCGGTCCTCCTCGGTGTTGCCCAGTGCGGCGCACACGCCTCCCTGGGCGGCGCCGGTGTGCGAACGGGAGGGATACAGCTTGCTGATGACCCCGATGCGAGCCTCGGGACCGAGGTCGCGCTTCAGCTCCAGCGCCGCATACAGGCCGGCTCCGCCGGCGCCGACCACCACCGCATCCAGGTCGTGCGTTCGCGGTCGCGGTCGGGAGGCGGAGACGGGCGGAGCCAGGCTCATGAGAACGGTCCGATGGCCGGCGCGCCGTTCGGGTCGAAGGTCACGATGACGAAGATGCCGAGCAGCAGCCAGATGAAGGTGATCACCAGCAGGATCCCGATCAGCAGGCTGCGCAGGCCGCCTCGCTCGATGTAGTCGCCGATGATGATGCGGGCTCCATTCACGCCGTGCAGCAGGGCGAGGACCAGCAGCAGCAGGTCGTAGATCCGCCAGAACGGAGTCCCCCAGCGACTGGTGACGAAGGCGAAGTTGATCTGCTGCCCGGTCAGCTGCACGAGCACGTGCATGATCAGCATGTGCCCCATCGCCAGGATCACCAGCAGCAGGCCGCTGATACGGGTGAAGTACCACATCCAGCGCTCGAAGCCAGGCTCGTTCGGGCGCGGCCGCGCGGCGCGCGACGGATTGCGGCGCAGCGGATCGCCCTGGACCGGCCAGATCTTGCGACCGATGGCCATCAGCGGCCGTTCCAGGGTGCGTAGGGCGTGATCATGATCAGGCCGAGCGGGATCATGGCGGCGATGGTGCCGAGGATCACTGCATAGGTGAGGGGCCGGTACCACGCGGTCGTCGAGGGCCAGAAATCCATGACGATGACCCGCAGCCCGTTGAGCGAGTGATAGACGAGGGCGGCCATCAGCAGGATCTCGCCAAGGCGCACCGGCAGGTTGTGAAACCAGGTCTGGGTCGTGTTGTACACGCTCGGGCCGAACGACAGCGTGGCGTTCTCGACGATATGGGTGAACAGGTAGACCAGCACGCCGATTCCCGAGAGGCGATGCCCGAACCAGGCCAGCTGCGCCCAACTGATCCGGTAGCCAAACATGGGCTGGCTGCGACTCCTCTGTCGGCGGATGGTGGATGGCACCCTGGCGCGATGCGGGTCGAGCGTCCGGGCCTCGGGCCGATTCTAGCGCGGCACCGACGCCACGGCGGCTGGGGTCAGGCGCCGCGCACCCGCTCGGCCACGGCAGACGCAAACCCCCGGGTGCCCGCCTTGCCGCCCAGATCATGCGTCGTGGTGCGCCCCTCGGCGATCACCGTCCGCACGGCTGACTCGACCCGATCGGCGGCGACGGTCTCGCCGAGATGGCGAAGCATCAGGGCGCCCGACAGGATCAGGGCAGTCGGGTTTGCCTTGTCCTGGCCGGCATACTTGGGCGCCGATCCGTGCACCGCCTCGAACACCGCCGCCTTCTCGCCGATGTTCGAGCCAGGCGCCACCCCGAGTCCGCCGACGAGCCCCGCCGCCAGGTCGCTCACGATGTCCCCATACAGGTTCGGGAGGACCAGCACGTCGTACAGCTCCGGCTTCTGGACCAGCTGCATGCACATGTTGTCGACGATCCGATCCTCGAACTCGACGCGCCCCGCGTACTCGGCCGCGACCTGGCCACAGCTCTCCAGGAACAGGCCATCGGACAGCTTCATGATGTTGGCCTTGTGGACGGCGGTGACCTTGCGCCGTCCGTTGCGAACCGCGTATTCGAACGCGTAGCGGGCGATGCGCTGCGAAGCCGCCCGCGTGATGATCTTGATGCTCTCCGCCGCATCGGGGCCCACCCGATGCTCGACCCCGGCATACAGGTCCTCGGTGTTCTCGCGAACGATGATCAGGTCGACATCGGTGTAGCGGGATTCGACGCCGACCATGCTGCGCGCCGGGCGCACGTTGGCGTACAGCTCGAGCGCCAGCCGCAGGCCGACGTTGACGCTGCGGAAGCCGCCTCCCACCGGCGTCGTGATGGGTCCCTTGATCGCCACCCCGTTGCGGCGGATGCTCTCGACCACGCGCTCCGGGAGCGGCGTGCCCTCGCTGGCGATAGTAGCCTCGCCGGCCTGCTGCACCTCCCAGGCGAATGCCAGGCCGGTCGCCTCCATCACGCCGACGGTCGCCTCGCTCAGCTCTGGGCCGATCCCATCGCCGGGAATCAGGGTCACGGTGTAGGTCACGAGCAAGGGACTCCCGTGCGCGCCGATCACAGCGCCGGCGGTGCGCCGGTCAGTGTAGGTCGGGGGTCGGGGGGACGTGCCTGCCATCCGGTCACACCGGAAGCACGCCGCACCTCGACGCCCCGCGTCAAGCCCGTCGGTAAACTCTGCGGGTGAAGCTCCAGGAATTTCGCAGCAAAGAGATCCTGGCCCGCCACGGCGTACCCATCTCACCCGGCGAGATCGCCACCAGCCCCGAACAGGCGCGCGCCTCGGCACAGCGCATCGGCGGGCCGGTGGTGGTCAAGGCCCAGGTGCTGGTCGGCGGGCGGGGCAAAGCCGGCGGGGTCAAGCTGGCGGCCACCCCGGACGAGGCAGCGGCACGCGCCGCCGAGATCATCGGTTTGCAGATCCAGGGCGTCACGGTGCGCACCGTGCTGGTCGCGCCGGCCGCAACCATCGCCAGGGAGTACTACCTCGGGCTGATCCTGGACCGCGGTGGCCAGGCCGTGACGATCATCGCCAGCGCCGAGGGGGGCGTGGAGATCGAGGAGGTTGCGCGCACGAACCCCGACGCCATCCTGCGCCTGCCACTCCACCCACTGCTCGGCCTGCAGGAGTTCCAGGTGCGACGGGTTGCCTTCTTCATCGGCATGCCGGCCGAGCTGCGCAATGATTTCGCCGCCACGCTGCGCGGCCTGCACGCGGCCTTCATCGCGTCAGATGCCGACCTCGCCGAGATCAATCCCCTGGTCGTGACGGACGAGGGAACCCTGCTGGCCCTGGACGCCAAGATGGTGCTCGACGACTCGGCACTGTTCCGGCACCCGGACCTGGAGGCCCTCCGCGACCTTGGGGAGGAGGAGCCTTCGGAGATCGCCGCCCGCGAGGCGGGCATCAACTTCATCAAGCTCGATGGCAGCATCGGCTGCATGGTCAACGGCGCGGGCCTGGCGATGACCACCATGGACCTCGTCAAGCTGGCCGGGGGCGAGCCGGCGAACTTCCTCGACATCGGCGGAGGCGCGAAGGCTGAGCGCGTGGCCGCCGCGTTCCGGATCATCCTGGACGATCCGAACGTGCGGGCCATCCTGATCAACATCTTCGGAGGCATCACCCGAGGCGACGAGGTCGCTCGCGGGATCGTGGAGGCGCGGGCCTCGCTCGGCCGGCAGGTGCCGATGGTGGTCCGCATCGTCGGCACCAACGCCGCCGAGGCGGCCGAGATCCTGCGGGCCGCGAACCTGATCACGGCCGACAGCCTGGACGACGCCGCGCGCAAGGCCGTGGCCGCGGCAACCGCATCGCCATGAGCATCCTGGTCGACGGGAACACCCGCCTCCTGGTGCAGGGCATCACCGGTCGCGAGGGGGAGTTCCATTCTCGCGCGATGCTCGCCTACGGCACCAACATCGTGGCCGGCGTCACGCCCGGCAAGGGCGGACAGTCGGCCGTCGACGGGCGAGTCCCCGTCTTCGACACGGTGGCCGAGGCGGCTGTGCAGAGCGGCGCCAACGCTGCCTGCATCTTCGTCCCCGCTCCTTTCGCCCCCGACGCCATGCTCGAGGCGGCCGATGCCAACCTCCTGCTGGTGATCTGCATTGCCGAGGGAATCCCGGTGCTCGACATGCTGCGCGTGCACGAGGTCCTGCGAGCCAGGGGGGTGCGACTCATCGGCCCGAACTGCCCTGGCCTGACCACAGTCGGCGCCGCCAAGGTGGGGATCATCCCGGGCAACATCCATCGGCCGGGTCCGGTTGGGCTGGTCAGCCGATCGGGCACCTTGACCTACGAGGTCGTGCAGGCGATGACCGATGCCGGGGTAGGCCAGACGACCTGTGTCGGGATCGGCGGCGACCCGATCGTGGGAACCACCTTCATCGACGTGCTCGAGATGTTCAACGCTGACCCCCAGACCGAGGCCATCGTGCTGATCGGCGAGATCGGCGGCGAGGAGGAGGAGCGCGCGGCCGCCTACTGCGCGAGCGACGTCCGCAAGCCGGTCGCCGCCTTCATCGCAGGCCGGACCGCACCGCCCGGGCGGCGGATGGGCCACGCCGGCGCGATCATCTCGGGAGGCGCCGGCACGGCCGAGTCGAAGCGGCAGGCGCTGCTGGCGGCCGGGGTGCGGGTCGCCGACTCTCCCTCGCAGATCCCCGCATTGCTGCGCGAGGCCGGGGTCAGCTAGGCAGTCCCCGTCCTGCCGGCCTCCCACTCGTCGCGCAGGATCGCCATCAGGAGCGTGTCCTGCATCTGTCCGGCGGCGCGGAACGAACGCCGCAGCAGCCCTTCGCGCTGGAACCCAACCTTCTCGTAGGAGCGAATGGCTCGGGCATTCCCGGCGTTCACCAGCAACGAGATCCGTTCGAGGCCAATCGTCCCGAAGCCGAAAGCGAGGAGGATGCGCTGCGCATCGGTCCCCCAGCCCGAGCCGATGTGGTCCTTGTCCATGTAGATCGCCAACTCCGCGTTGCCGTCGAGCAGGTGGACGTCCTTCAGCCAGGTGGTGCCGATGAACCGGTCGTCCCCGAGCTCGCAGACCGTGAAGAAGAAGCCCTCGCCGGCCCGCGACTGCTCGAGCGTCCTCGCAAGCCAGGCGCTGGCCTGCTCGATGCTGAACGGCATCCGGTACCCGGCGAACGCGCCGACCTCGGTGTCGTTGATGCCCGCCACGTAGGCCGGCATGTCCCGCGCCTCGAGGGGGCGCAGCCATACCCGCTCGCCGCGAAGGAGGGGTCGCTCGGGAACGGGTGGCAGCGGCTCGGTCATGTGCCCCCCTCCTCGGTGTTGTCCAAGAGCTCCCACAGCACCCCGCTCAGCGTGCGCGGGTGGAGGAAGGCGACCAGGCCGTGGGCGCCGGGGCGAGGCTCACGGTCGATCAGCTCGGCGTCCGCGGCAGCCAGTCCGGCCAGGTCCGCCGGCAGGTCGTCGGTGCGGATGCAGACGTGATGGAGGCCCTCGCCGCGGCTCGCCAGGAAGCGGGCCACCCCGCTCGTCTCGTCGATCGGCTCCACCAGCTCGACCTTGGCTGCCGGCTCGGGCCCGGTCGGCAGGAAGCAGAGGCGCACTCGCTGCGAGGCGAAGACGCGCGGCGCGTCGGCCGCCTCCCAGCCGAAGAGCGCCCGGTAGCGCGGCAGCGCCTCATCGATCGAGCGCACCACCACCGCGACGTGGTCGATCGGGCCGATGGTCACGGTCGATACTCTCCCCACGCTCTTCGCAGCACGCCACTGATCTCGCCGAGCGTGACCTGCGCCTCGACGCAGGCGCGGATCCGTGGCAGGACATTCTCGGTGCCGGCCGCGGC
>JALYUB010000077.1 GCA_030853945.1 Chloroflexota bacterium | reverse complement strand
CCCCGGAGGAATCGAGACCCATGCCGAAGTATGTCTTCGTTACGGGCGGCGTCACAAGCTCGCTCGGCAAAGGCATCACCGCCGCCTCGATCGGGCGAATCCTCAAGGCCCGCGGCATCCCGGTCTCTATCCTCAAGCTCGACCCCTATATCAACATCGATCCCGGCACGATGTCGCCTTACCAGCACGGCGAAGTCTTCGTGACCGATGACGGCGCCGAGACCGATCTCGACCTCGGGCATTACGAGCGCTTCATCGACGAGAACCTGTCCCAGGCGTCGAACGTCACCACCGGGCGCATCTACCAGAGCGTGATCGCCAAGGAGCGCCGGGGCGACTACCTCGGCGGCACGGTGCAGGTGATCCCGCACATCACCAACGAGATCAAGGAGCGCATCCAGCGCGTGGCCCGGGACGGGACCGGCAGCGTGGCCGGCAGCGGGCTGGCGCAGCACGGGGTGGTGATCGTCGAAGTGGGCGGCACGGTCGGCGACATCGAGTCGCTCCCGTTCCTCGAGGCGATCCGCCAGATGCGCAAGGATGTCGGACGCCAGAACGTCCTCTATGTCCACGTCACGCTGCTGCCGCAGATCGGCGCCACCGGCGAGCTCAAGACGAAGCCGACCCAGCACTCCGTCAAGGAGCTGCGCGGGATCGGCATTCAGCCCGACGTCATCATCCTGCGCAGCGACGAGCCGATTGACGAGGAGATCCTCGACAAGGTCGCCCTCTTCACCGACGTCGACGTGCACGCGGTGATCCCGTTGCGAACCGCGCAGAGCATCTACGAGGTGCCGATCCAGCTCGAGCGGTCGGGCCTCGGCAAGCTCATCACCCGCGAGCTCGATATCCCGGCCAGCGAACCCGACCTCGCCGACTGGCAGGAGCTCGTCAACCGGATTCGAACCCGGCGGCCGGAGGTCGAGATCGCGATTGTCGGCAAGTACACCGAGCTGCCCGATGCCTATATCAGCGTCACGGAGGCGCTCAAGCACGCGAGCCTGCACCACCGGGTCGATGCCAAGGTGCGCTGGATCCGCTCCGAGCATCTCGAGCGCGTCGAGCCCGAGCAGGTCGCCGGGGACCTCGAAGGGGTGGACGGCGTCCTGGTCCCGGGTGGATTCGGATATCGCGGCGTCGAGGGCAAGGTGCGAGCCATCCGCTGGGCGCGCCAGAATCGGGTCCCGTATCTCGGGCTCTGCCTGGGCCTGCAGTGCGCGGTGATCGAGCTCGCTCGCGAGGCGCTCGGCACCGAGGACGCGAACAGCAGCGAGTTCAACGTCTTCACCGAGCACCCGGTCATCGACCTGATGCCGGACCAGACCGATGTCACCGACAAGGGCGGGACGATGCGGCTCGGGCTCTACCCGGCGCGCCTGGTCGAGGGGTCAAAGGTGCGAGATGCGTATGGCGACGAGATCGCCTACGAGCGGCATCGGCATCGCTTCGAGGTGAACAACGCGTACCGCGATCAGCTGGCGGAAGCGGGGATGGTCTTCAGCGGCGTCTCCCCGGATGGGCGCCTGGTGGAGTACGTCGAGCTCCAGGATCATCCGTGGTTCGTGGCCACGCAGGCACATCCCGAGCTGAAGAGCCGCCCGAACCGCCCGCACCCGCTCTTCCGCGACTTCGTGGGCGCCGCCGCCGCGCACAGGGGCCTGCAGCCCGAGCCGGTGGCCGTCGAGCATCCGACCAAAGTGAAGCGGCCGGCGACCGCGGCGGGCAAGGCGAGCGTCGCCTGAGGCATGGCGACCCGGACCTCGACAAGGGCGCGCGCCGCCGTCGACCTTGACGCCTATTCGACTGAGCTCGACGCGTTCCTCGCCGATCTCAACGAGGCCTACTACCTGAACTGGTCGGGGCAGCGCGATGAGATGGTGCTCGAGCCGATCTACGCGCGGCACCCGGACCTCTTCACCCGCAAGACGGTCGACGGCCTGCGGCGCGCGGCGGAGGGCGAGGACGACCAGGCACACCAGGCTCGGCTGCTGCACGCCTTCGCACTGCAGTCGCACCTCGACGCCGAGACGGTGGAGCTCACCGAGCAGATCGAGACTGCCGAGGCGCAGGCGATCGTCGTCTGGCGCGGGGAGCGCCTGCCGTACCGCGCAGTTCCGATCCGCGTGGCCGAGATTTCGGACCGCGGCGAGCGCAACGCCCTGAACGCCGCCTACCTCGAGGCGGTGGAGCAGATCAACCCGCTGCGCGAGGAGCGGCTGGTCCGCCAGCACCAGCTCGCCGACGACCTCGGCTATGCCAGCTACCTGGAGCTGGCAACGGCGATCCGAGGCTTCGATCCCGAGGCGCTCGCGATCGAGCTGCAGGCCTTCCTGGCGGAGTCCGAGACAGTCTACTTCGCCGCCCTGCGGCGCTACCTGGCCCTGATTGACATCGAGCAGGGCGACGCCTCGCACGCCGATCTCAGCTACCTCCTGCGTGGCGCGTCATGGGACGCCTGGTTCGATTCGCGCCGCACGGTGCCGGTGCTGCGGGCGACGCTGGCGGGGCTGGGGATCCACCTCGCGGCCCAGAAGAACGTCACCCTCGACCTCGAGCCGCGGCCGCACAAGAGCCCGCGAGCCTTCTGCGCCGCCATCCGCGTCCCGCACGATGTGCGCCTCGCGATTCAGCCGCGGGGCGGCTGGGACGACTTCGGCTCGATGCTCCACGAAGCCGGGCACCTCGAGCACTACGCCCACGTCGACGCGGACCTGCCCGCCGCCTACCGGCTCCTCGGCGATCCCAGCGTGACCGAAGGCTACGCCGCGCTGCTGGAGATGCTCCTGGTGGAGCCGGCCTGGCTCGCCGAGCACACGTCGTTGACCGAGGACCTGGTCCTCGGCTTCGGCGACTTCACCGCCTTCTGGCGCCTCTACATGGCGCGCCGCTACGTTGCCAAGCTGCTCTACGAGCTTCGCCTCCACACCGGTGGCGAGACCGCGCTGAACCGCGCCTACTACGCCGGGCTGCTGAGCCTGATCACCGGCGTCGGCTACCCCGAGGCGGGGTACGTCGCGGATCTCGACGATCACCTCTATGCCGCCGCATACCTGCGCAGCTGGCTCTTCGAGGCGAGCCTGTCAGGCGCGCTCCGGCAGCGTCACGGCGAGGCGTGGTGGCGCGATCCGGCCGCCGGCGAGACGCTTCGCCGGGCCTGGAGCCGGGGCCAGGAGTGGAATGCGGAGGACGTGGTTGCTCATCTCGGGTATGATCGTCTCGACTGGCGACCGGTCCTGCGTCAGATTCGGACGCGGCTCATCGGTGAGATGAGCGGATATGGCGGGCCCAACATCACCACCCGTGCCGGGACCCGCAAGGTCTGACCCCGTGGCCGCTGGTCATCCCCACCGCGAGAATCACCGCACAAGCGTGACGACTCCCATGGGCGCATCCATTCAACTGCCGTATAGCCGTAACCCGGTCCCGGCCCCATCCAGGGACGCGACCGGCTCACGGGCGGCATTCCCAAGATCACCGAGGTCACTTCCTAGATGAAGCTCTGCTGGCAGGCAAGGCGGCCATGAACGACGAAGCACGTCCGCAGCAACAGCGGCGCCGCTCGCGTCGTCGCCCCGAGGGCGGTGGCGGCCCGCGCCGTCAACCCGCGCGCACCGGCTTCGCGCCCCGACGACGCAACGACTACGCGTCGGGCCAGTACTCCTCGATCTTCACCGGCCCGTTCCCGACCGAGGCCGATGAAGGCCAGCAGCTCAACCTCCCCGAGCTGCAGGCCAAATCGGTCGACGAGCTGCGGGAGCTCGCGAGCGATCACGGCATCGACGGCGCAGACGGGATGGAGCATTCCGACCTCGTCCTGAAGCTGCTCGACGTCGTGCCGCTGGCACCCGCCTCGCCGCATATCAGCAACGGCCAGCCGGGAATCGCCGAGGGCATCCTCGAGATCGTCGACGAGGGCTTCGCATTCCTCCGCACTAACGGCGTGATGCCTTCGAACGACGACATCTACGTCAGCAGCAGCCAGGTCCGCCGCTTCGGCCTGCGCACCGGCGATCACGTCACCGGCCAGACCCGCCCGCCGAAGGACCAGGAGAAGTACTGGGGCCTGCTGCGGGTCGACACCGTCAACGGCGTGGATCCCGAGATCGCGAAGCGGCGGCCGAACTTCGACACCCTGGTGCCGGTCTTCCCCGACGACATGTTCGACCTCGAGACCGACCAGAAGAACCTGACCCAGCGCCTGATCAACCTGATCAGCCCGCTCGGCAAGGGACAGCGCGGCATGGTCCTCTCGCCGGCCAAGGCGGGCAAGACCACGGTACTCAAGCAGATCGCGGCGGGCATCACCGACAACCACCCCGAGGCCTACCTGATGGTTGCCCTCATCGGCGAGCGACCGGAGGAGGTCACCGACATGCAGCGCAGCGTGAAGGGCGAGATCTTCTCGTCGACCTTCGATGAGCCGACCGAGAACCACACGCGCGTGGCGGAGATGGCGCTCGAGATCGCCAAGCGCCAGGTCGAGACGGGACGCGACGTGGTGATCCTGCTCGACTCCATCACGCGGCTGGCACGCGCCTACAACCTCGCCCTGCCGGCATCGGGCAAGACCCTCTCAGGCGGCGTCGACCCGGTCGCCCTGTATCCGCCGAAGCGCTTCTTCGGCGCCGCGCGCAACATCGAGCATGGCGGCAGCCTGACCATCATCGCCACCTGCCTGGTCGACACCGGCTCGCGGATGGATGACGTCATCTACGAGGAGTTCAAGGGAACCGGCAACATGGAGCTGGCGCTCGATCGCAAGCTCTCCGAGAAGCGGATCTTCCCGGCCATCGACGTCCTGCGCTCCGGCACCCGGCGCGAGGAGCTGCTCCTCGACGAGAACACGCTGCGGATGACCTGGACCATGCGGCGCATGCTTTCGGCGCTCGGCCCCAATGAAGGGATCGAGCTGCTCATGCAGCGCCTCGGCAAGACCAAGAACAACGCCGAGTTCCTGGTCTCACTCAGCAAGTCGGTCGAGGCCTCCGAGCGCTAGACCGATTCCTTCGCGTCAGCATGTCCCACCTCGGGATCCCGCTCGCGCTGGCCCTGCTGCTTGGCGCCTGCGGTGGTCCGCCGCCCGCGCCGTCTGCCAGCGAACCGCTGCCCTCGGCCGCCACGCCGGTCCCGACGCCGCTCCCCACCGCGGCCCTGGGGCAGGTCCTTCCGGCACCTGGGTCCGATAGCGCGGTCTACGGCCCGAACCCCGACGCGATCGTGGTCGCCATCGATCCCGGCCACGGCGGCTGCCTGGACTGGGGCTCGCCGAGCCCGTTCGACAACGTGCCGGCGAAGGCCGAGAAGACCATCACCCTCGGCATCGCGCTCGCGCTGCGCGATCGGCTCCAGGCGGCGGGGATCGAGGTGGTGATGATCCGCACCGCGGACCAGGCGCTCGCAGGCGACCTGTATCCGCCGCTCGGCTGCGAGGGAGCACCCCTGCGTGACGTCAATGGCGACGGGATTGCCGGCTTTGGTCCCGATGTCACGCCGAACACACTCGCTCGCGATGAGCTGCAGGCGCGCCTCGATCTCGCCAATGTCGCGCGCGCCGACCTGCTGCTGAGCATCCACGTCGACGCGATCACCGGTGCTGGCGGCGAGCCGCTCCCTGTCGCCCGGACCGAGAGCTTCTACACCGACGAGACCTCGTGGGGGCCGCCGAGCACCCGCAAGCTCGCGGAGCTGATCCAGCACCGGGTGGTGAGCGCCATGGCGGACGTCGGCTACGCGCGCCAAGATCGGGGCGTCAATGCGCACAACCTGTATATGGTGGCGCCGCCGCTGCTCAAGGAGACTGCGGAGCGGCCGAACCGCTGGGCGCAGCCCACCCGCGGCGCATTGATGCCGTCGGTGCTGTGCGAGGTCGCCTCCGGCTCGCTGCGTGCCGAGGACGCGCTGATCACCACGCCCGCCGGCCAGGCGCGCATCGCCGATGGCCTCTTTGCCGGCATCGCCGATTACCTCGCGCAGCGGCCCATGGCGGCGCGGATCGATGCCGCGCTTCCGGGTGCAGGCCTGCCGCCGCAACCGGTTCCGGGCGCGGGGCCTCCGTTCTGGGCACCGAATCTGCAGGCTCTGACGCGGCTGCCGGTCACGCTGACGAACACGGGGCACCAGACGTGGGGCGCGAATCTCCGGATCTTGGCGGGCTGGGGGCCATCGGATGGGCCATACCTGCGAGCCGCTCCGCAGTTGGCCCTCATCGACCTCCCGGTTCCCCCGCTCGCGCCCGGCGAATCGGTCGAGCTGCATATCCCGCTGACAGTTCCCGCCGGTGGCCGTCAGGTCGCCTGGATCACCCTCGGCGACGGCCGCACGCCGACGTTCGCCGACATGGGTTCGCCGCCCCTGCAGGTCGCCAGCTCGGCCCCATAGTCCTCCCCACCGCGGCCAAACGGCGGCCGATTCTGGTTGACCCGTCAAGGCCCTCGCTGGTAGAGTGCCCCGGTGCGACATCGGCCCGGGCAATCGCGACCGGACCCGCGGCAGCGGTCGTACCCCAAACACAGTGCCCTGATGCGGAGCGTTGACTATTGCGTGAGCACCGGCCGAAGCTTGGCCGTCTGACCGATGCCCGGCTCGTAACGCGAGCCATCGCCCACCTCGCCGTCATCGGCCTGGTTGCCTTCACCTCGGCAATCGGAATCGCGGCCGCTCATGGCCAGTCGAATGGATCCGGGGAGCTGGGCTTCAAGCTGGTTTCCCAGGTCCGTGGGGCGAGCGCCGCGATCTCACCGCTGACCGCCTATGCGTATGAATTCGCTCCGCAGGTTGGTCGCACCCAGCCAGACCCCGATCCGCTGCGCATGCCGCAGCCGCAGCTGGCGCCCACGCCAAAGCCGACACCGGTTCCGCTGAAGAAGGCCGCGCCGCTTCCCGCTCCGACTCCGGCTCCGCAGATCGGATTCGTGCAGCAGACCGCACAGCAAGTCGGGCCCGCTGCGCCGGTCGGCCCCCCGCCTCCTGACTCTGGCGGCACGCTGACCTGGCCAGTCGCCGGCGGCGTGATCAGCCAGTACTTCTCCGCGGGGCACCTTGCCATCGACATCGCGGCGCCCGCAGGCAACACCGTCGTCGCGGCCGCTGCGGGCGTGGTGACTTCCGCCGGCTGGAGGACGAACGGGGGTGGCCTGGTCGTCGAGGTTGCCCATCCCAACGGGATCTCGACGGTCTACAACCATCTCGGCTCGATCTGGGTCGGCGCCGGTCAAAAGGTCGCTCGCGGCCAGGGAATCGCCGCAGTGGGCTGCACCGGGATCTGCACCGGACCGCACGTTCACTTCGAGGTGGTCGTGGGCGGCGGCGTGCTGGTCAACCCGCTGCGCTACCTGTAAACCGCCGCTCGGCACCGCGTCGGCTGGCCGAATCTCGCGCCGCTCATGTTCGCTGACCGAGCGCGAGTCTACGTTGCCGCCGGCTCCGGCGGCGACGGCGCCTCCTCCTTCCGGCGCGAGGCGCATGTCCCACGCGGGGGCCCCGACGGCGGCGACGGCGGCAACGGTGGCGACGTGCTGCTGGTCTCCGAGGCCGGGATGACCACGCTCATCAAATTTCGTCGCAAACGGCATTACCGCGCCGCCCACGGCGGCCGGGGAGCAGGTCGTCGCGCCCACGGCCGCAGCGCTCCCGCAAACCGCTTGGCAGTACCACCCGGCACGGTCGTGCGCGGCGCGGATGGCGAGTGGATCGGCGAGCTCCTCGAACCGGGACAGGAGCTGGTCGTTGCCCGCGGCGGACGCGGAGGCCGCGGCAACGCGCGGTTCGCGAGCGCGACACACCAGGCCCCGCGCCATTTCGAGAAGGGCGACCCCGGCGAGGAGCGCTGGGTCGAGCTCGAGCTCAAGCTCATCGCCGCGATCGGCCTGGTCGGCCCGCCGAATGTCGGAAAGTCGACGCTGCTCGCCGCGCTGACAGCGGCAACGCCGCGCATCGGCAGCTATCCGTTCACGACCACCAGCCCGAACCTCGGGGTGGTCGAGCTCGACGAGGAGCGCACCGCGGTCATCGCCGACGTGCCGGGGCTCATCGAGGGGGCCAATGAAGGGCATGGCCTGGGCCACGAGTTCCTGCGCCACGTCGATCGCACCCGCGTCCTGGTTGGCGTGGTCGACGGCGCCGACACGCGCGCGCTGGAGGGCTGGCAGGCCGTGGCCGAGGAGCTGCGGCTCCATGATCCGGCCCTCCTCGAACGACCGATGCGCCTGGTCGTCACCAAGCTCGACCTGCCGGAAGTGGTCGCCCGCTGGCCCGAGCTGCGTGACAGCCTCGGAATCGAGTGGGGGACGCCGATCGGGGTCTCCGCCCACGATGGGACGGGGCTCGAGGAGCTGCGGGTCGAGCTCGGGCGAGCGCTCGACGAGGCCGACGAGCAGGTCGCCGTCGAGCCGGAGCCGCACGAGATGCTGGTCCATCGCTTCGATCCGCTGGACGAGGGTTGGCAGGTGGCGCCAGAGGGCGACGCGCTGCGCGTGCGTGGCCGGCGGGTCGAGACCGCAGCCAACCGGACCGACTTCACCAACGAGGAGTCGCGGGATCGGTTCCAGCGACTGCTCGAGCGGCTGGGCATCGACGCCGAGCTGCGGCGACTGGGCGCCGAGGGCGGCACCACGGTGCGCATCGGCCAATCGGAGCTCGAGTGGGGCGACGAGGAATGAGCCCCTCCTCGCTCCTGCTCGCCCCGCCTCGCACGATTCGACGCATGCAGGCCGAAATCCAAGAGGAGCCGACGCCGGCTTCCGAAGGGGCTGCGGGCCGGATCGGGGTCCTGGGCGGCACCTTCGATCCGCCCCACATCGGCCA